>JAADGH010000033.1 GCA_013152475.1 Planctomycetota bacterium | reverse complement strand
GGAAGGTGGCCAGATAGTACATCTGGAACCCGTCCGTCATGACCCACTGGCTCTCGATGTTGACGACCGGTTTGTCGTAGATCAACTGGGCGTAGATGACATCGTACGCGCCGGTGACCAGGTCCTTCCGGCCCGCCGCGCGGACGGCCTTCGGCATGCCAAGGAGGTAGTAGGCAAAGTCGGTGTCATGAACGGATAGGTCGAAGAGTGCGCCACCAGAGAGCTTGCCCTTCAAGATCCAGTTCTTCTGTCCCCAGCCCGGCGTGGCGGCGACACGGCGCAGGGAGAGGGTGATGAGTTTGCCGAGCTTCTTGCTGTCGACGATCTTCTTCAAGAAATCGTATTCCGGCCAGAAGCGGATACACTGGGCGACCATCCACTTGACACCGGCCTTGCGGACGATGTCCAAGGTTTTCTCTGCCTCTTTCGAGCTCAGGCAGATCGGCTTCTCGGACAGAATATGCTTGCCGGCGCGGGCGGCGGCCCGGACGAACTTCATGTGCATCGGCGTCGGCAGGCAGATGTCCACCATATCGACGTCCGGATCGGCGAAGAACTTCTTCGCGTCCTTCTCGGTGTACGTCCTCAGCGTCTTCCAGTCCAGCGTCAGGTCGCCCGTGGGCAGATTGCCCTCGGCCTTGGCCTTCGGGTCGAGCAGCTTTGGGCTCGCGTCCCAGATGGCCACGATGTCGCCCTTCTTGCTGCCGCAGTAGCAGGCCGCATGGGCCTTGCCCATGAAGCCGAATCCCATCAATCCAACTCTCAGCCGAGCCATGGTTCCCTCCTCATCACATCTTCAGAATCTTGTTCATCGCCTTGGATGTTCGCTTGAGTACGCCGGGCGGCGGCGGCACCATCTCCGCCGTGAGCGGGCCGCTGTATTGGATGCCCTTGAGCGCCTTCACGACGGCCTTCCAGTTCACGTCGCCCGCCATCAGGTCCACGAAGCCGGTGGCGAAGCCGCAGAGCGTGTCGATCTTGAACTTCTTCAGCTCCGGGCCGAGCAGGGTGGCCTTGAAGTCCTTCAGGTGCACCTTCTTGATCCGGCGACCGAGGATCTTGATCCACTGTTCGGGATAGCCGAAATTGACGACGTTGCCTACGTCGAAGTACGCCCGGACGTAGCGCGAGTTGACGGCGTCGATGAATCCCTTGAACTCCAGGGGCGAGTACATGAACTTGTTCCAGACGTTCTCGACACAGATAGCGACCTTCAGTTTTTCCGCCGTCTTGGACAGCTTCTTGATCGCGGACAGGGCGCGCTTGTAGACCTCGTCGTACGGCACGACCTCGGCGGCCGGATCGAAGAACACATCCACCGCCCCCGGCACCACGAGCAGCCCGTCGGTCCCGAGCCACTTCGCAATCTGGAGCATCTTCTTCGTGTAGCCCTCGGCTTTCTGCCGGACGGATTTCTTCGACGACGTGAGGCTGTAGCTCCAGTAGAGCCCCGTGGCCACGGACTCGAGCCGGATGCCGATGTCTTTCGCCATGGCGACGATCTCTCTGCACTCGCACTCCGACGTGTTCACGTGAAGTGCCCCGGCTTCGCCGATGCAGAGCTCGACTGCTTCGTAGCCCAACTTTTTCGCGTCTTTGAAGACCTTCTCGATGGGCGCGGTTCCTTCCAGCCCACCCGGAAACGACCAGTAGCTGATCGCCTTCACAAACATTACGGGCCTCCTTTCGTACCAAGCGATTGATCCACGACGGGCTGATTATCTTAGCATACGGGATGCAAAAGTCAAATCGGATATGGAGAAAGTTTCGCGCACTCTCCCCTCCGCGCCGGCGCTGCATGGGCAACTCTCCCGCAGATTTTGAACCTGCGGGAGGGTCCAGGTCGAAATGGCTGCTCGATTTTCCTTGACTCGGTGCAGGCATCACCCCAAAATGTTCTCCAAAGTTCGGGAAGCACCCACCCGCAGATTCCAAACCTGCGGAATGTCAGGCACAAGGAGACATAAATGCGCGTTGTAATGATATTTATGGCAAGCATCACCTGCCTTTCGGTTGCCGTGGCCGATGCACCGAAGCCGATCTTTCGCCTCTCCTTCGATAACGGCGTGAAACCGGAGGTCTGCTCGCCGGGTACCGCGCCAGTGCTCAAGGGCAAGCCGACGTTTGTCCCCGGCAGGAAAGGCCAGGCCATCGTGATCGGCAAAGGCTGCTCCCTCGCCTTCCCGACCAAGGGCAACCTGAAGAAAGAGGCGGGGACCGTGGCCGTGTGGGTAAGGAAGGAAGACCCCGCGAAAGAGCGACCGAAGTACGCCCGCATCTTCGACATGTCCCTCGCCACAAAACCGAACGACGCGCTCATGCTCCTCTACCCCAACCACTCCATCGTCTATGGTGTGGTGCGGTCGGGCGGCAAGAAGTGCACCCCCTGGCCGCTCGGCGAGGCCGAAAGGTTCGGCGAGGAGTGGCAGCACTACGCCATCACGTGGGGGCCCGACGGCGCGGCCTTCTACATGAACGGCGTGACGCTCACCGGCTCGGTTTCCATGCCGCCCCTGTCCGGGTTGGCCGATCTCTTCACCGTCGGGTGCGATGCGAAGGGGGAGTTCCCGGCATGTGTCGCCATCGACGAGCTGACCCTCTTCGACCGCCCCCTGCGCAGCCACGAGATCTGTGAAGTGGCCGGCATCCCGGCCGGCAGCGATCTGTCCCGCGCCAATCTCCTGCGCAACAGCAGCTTCGAGCTGGGCCAGGAGCAGTGGACGATCTTCCCCCGAGCGGACTTCGGCGGGGTGACGACGATTGACGGTAAGACGGCTTTCCACGGCAAACATTCCCTCCTCATCGACCGGCGGAAGTCGGAGGGCAAGCCGTGGAGTTCCATCGTCATCATCGGCCCGTGGGTCCATCTCGACAAGGGGCTCGAAGTCACATTTTCCGCAATGATGAAGTCCGACAAGCCGGGCACGAAGGTGCGCATGCTCGTGCAGCGCGGCGTCCAGGGCCGGACCATCGAGAAGGTCCCGCCGGAGAAGGAGCTGAATCGGTACCTGACCGTGGACACGGAATGGAAGCGCTACACCATCACCGGCAAGCTCGCCCTCGCCTACAAGGACGGCTACCGCCCCATGCTCTACGCCATGACCATGGGCAGCCGGCTGTGGGTCGATGCGGTGCAGCTCTCCGTGGGCAAGGAGCGGGCGTACGACACATTCGCGAAAATCGAAATGGGCGCGGACACGGGCCGGCCCGATGCGCTCTACGATCTCGGCGAGGAGGTGCAGCCGCATCTGTTCCTTTTCAACAACGACACGGCCCCCCACCGCCTGACCATCCGCTGGGCCATGTACAATCCGTACGGGAAGAGGGTCTGGCGGGCGAACTTCCGAAGCCCGGTCGATGCGGGGAAGGGCCGGCGCTTCGACGTGTCGAGGCTGGTCCCGGCCTATCGCGGGCAGTACCGGATGAGCATGAGCCTGATCGACGAGGACGGCAAGAAGCTGGAGCGGCGGGAATACGCCCTCGGCATGATCCGCTCTCACGCCGACACGCCCTCGCCGGCGACGAGTCCCTTCGGTGTGCATGGAAACCCAGGCGAGAAGGGGCGGCGCATCGGCCTGAAGCAGCTCCGCGACTGCGGCGGCCTGAACTGGAAATGGATCGAACCGAAGCAAGGGGATTGGCGGACCCAGTTCATCGAGCGCCGGATCAAGAAGGATCAGGAGCTTGGATACATCAGCGTCAAGACCCTCGCACAGTCGCCCAAGTGGGCGTCTATGAAGGGGGCCAACGGCGTGCCGGCGTCGCTCGATGGATGGAAGGGCTACGTCCGAAGGGTCGTCACGGAGTTCAAGCCCTACGTCAAGACGTGGGAGGTGTGGAACGAGCCGAACCTGGACGATTACTTCAAGGCGCATCCCGATTACTACGTCAAGCTGCTGAAGGCCGCATACGAAACTGCGAAAGAAGTCGATCCCGACTGCACCGTCATCGGCATCTGCCTGGCGGGTGTCGGCAAGAGCTATGGCACGCCGTGGATCAGGAAGGTCTTCGAGCTGGGCGCGCTGAAGTACATGGACGGCCTCGCCCTGCACCCCTACCGCCGCAAACCGCCGGAGAAGGCCGGCTTCGTCGAAGCGCTCCGCGAGGTGAAGGACATGATGCGCAAGCACGGCGGGGTGAAGCCGATGTACTTCACCGAGTTCGGCACGGCGGGCACCGACGACAAGCGCCTCTTCATCCCCTGGTACTGCGGCGAGCGCAACTGGAGCGAGGAGGAGGAAGCCTGGATTTTCGTAAGAACGAATGTTCTGTCCCTGGCCGAGGGGGCGAAGTATCTCTACTGGTACAAGTGGAACTGCGAACGCCAGCAGGTCGGCCCCGACACGCACGGTTTCTTTCGTCCCGACGCCTTCTTCACCCCGAAGAAGCTGGTCCTCGCCTACAACGAATTGATCTGGAAGCTGGAGAACGCGACGTTCGACAGCCGGATCGACACGGGCAACGCGAGCCAGCATCTTTGCGCCTTCCGAGCAAAGGGCGGGTGGGTCACCGTCATGTGGGACGAGGACGGCGAGTCGGAGGTGACAATCAAGACGCAGCCCGATGCGTCCATGACGGACATCTGGGGAAACGAACAGAGACTCAAGGGCGAGGAGGACGGGTTTGCCGTCCAACTTTCCGAAAGCGCCGTTTACCTTGTCACAAAGTCCAAACCTGAAGTGGGAGGGCGGAGGTGAAAAGACTGGCGTGTCTGCTGTTGGCGTCCGTCGTCCTTGGATGTGGCTCGGCCAAGGTGGTCGTCGTCTACACCGCCCTCGACCGGATGTTCTCCGAGCCGATCTTCGAGAAGTTCGAGAAGGCCACCGGCATCAAGGTCCTGCCGAAGTACGACACGGAGTCCACCAAAACCGTCGGCCTCGTCAGCGCCATCCGCGCCGAGGCGAACCGGCCGCGGTGCGATGTCTTCTGGAACAACGAGATCGTGAACACGATCCGCCTGAAGAACGAGAAGCTGCTCGACGTCTATCGGCCCAAAGCCGCCGAGTCTTTTCCCGCCACGTTCCGCGACCCCGACGGCTACTGGACCGGTTTCGCCGCGCGGGCGCGGGTGATACTCGTGAATACGAATCTGGTGAAGCCCGAGGAGATGCCCAAGTCGATCCGCGATTTGGCCAACCCGAAGTGGAAGGGCAAGACCGGCATCGCCAAGCCGCTCTTCGGCACGACGGCCACGCACGCCGCCTGCCTCTTCGCCAAGCTCGGCGACGAGAAGACGCGGGCCTTCTTCAAGTCGCTCAAGGACAACGACATCCAGATCCGCTCCGGCAACAAGTCCTGCGCCCAAAGCGTCTCCGCCGGCGCGGCGGCCTTCGGCCTGACCGACACCGACGACGCCATCATCGAGGTGGAAGAGGGGAAACCCGTCAAGATCATTTATCCCGATTGCGAAAAAGATCAGCTCGGCACGCTCTTCATCCCGAACACCCTCGCCCTCATCGCGAACGCGCCCCATCCCGAGACAGGCAAGAAGCTGATCGAGTATCTCCTGTCGCCCGAGGTGGAGGTCGCCCTTGCCAAAGGGAAATCGGCGCAAATCCCCCTCAACCCGAACGTCACGACAAAGGTCCGCGTCAAGACGCCGAAGGAGGTCCACATGATGGGCGTGGACTTCAACGCCGCGGCCGACGCCTTCGACGGCGCATCGAAGTACATCGAGGAGTTTTTCCTGAAATAGCCAATGATGCGGGGACACCATACCGGCAACCACAACAAGGCGGGCAACCGCCACAACAAGATGGCCGCACAATTGCACGTGCCCCGTGAGACAGTACATGGTGTCCCCGGAAGCCAGAAGGCATGCAACATCGCCGCGATCGCCTTCCTGATATGCGCCGGGGCGTTGTGCGTGGCGCCGGTGTTATGGATTGTTGGCGGTGTGTTCCTGGATGGCGGTTCACTTTCGTTTGAGCCCGTTCGCATGGCCTTCGCCCACGGCGGCCGAGCGCTCCTTCTCCTGCGCAACTCGCTTGGGGTGGCCGGCGTCGCATTGGGTGTGTCGGCCCTGTTGGGTGTGCCACTCGGGTTTTTCACATTCCGGACGGATCTGCCCGGGCGGAAGATCATCCTCGTCTCGCTGCTCCTCGCGGCATGTCTGCCGCTGCATGTCGTGACCGGCGCATGGATCGCCGTCTTTGGACTGTCGTCGCGATTGAGCAGCGTGATCGGCGCAGGATGGGTGATGGGCATCGCGTATGTGCCGTTCTTCGCTGCCGTGACCGGCGTGTGTTTCGTCGCGGTGGATCCCATCCTCGAAGAGCAGGCCCTCCTCGATGCCGGCCGGTGGCGGGTGTTCGCCAGGGTGACGGTTCCACTCGGCGCGTGGGGTGTGGCCATGGCAGGTGTGTTCGTCCTTGTCTTCGCCCTGTCGCTCATCACGGTCACCGATATTCTGATGGTCCGAACGTTTGCAGAAGAGGTGCTGACCCAGTGGAGCCTCGGGGCAGGGCCGAAGCGCGCGGCCGCCGTTTCATTGCCCGCCATCGGTCTGCTGCTCGTCATACTGGCAGGCTCGGCCTGCGTGTTGAGACGGTACAGCGGGGCATCGGTCTGGGGTGCGGGTGCGGTCCCCATGCGGTTCCGCCTTGGAAGGGCCAAGGCCCCAATCGCCGTTCTTGTCTGGCTGCTGTTTTTCGCGTTCCTGATCGCGCCGCTTCTTTTTCTGATGACGAGGGTCGGGGGAGCGAGGCCCCTTGTCTCGGCCTACCGGACCGCTGCACCCGAGCTCTGGACCTCGGTGTGGCTGGGAGGGATCAGCGCCACGCTATGCGCCACAATTGCCCTGCCTGCCGCGTGGGCCCTCGATCAATGCCGCCGCGGTCGATACATCATCGCTGTCGGCGTTGTTCTTCTTCTGGCGACACCGGCCCCGCTCGTGGGGGCGGGGATCGTCGCCATCTTCAACCGGGGGGGCCTGCTTGGGCATATCTACGATTCCCCGCTGGTGGTCATTTTCGCTTATGTCGTTCGCGTCGTTCCCTTTGCCGTGCTGGTCACACTGCCGTCGGTCCGCCGGATTCCCTCCGAGATCGAGGACGCCGCCGTGGTGGACGGGTGCAATTGGCTCCGCCGGATGACCCATGTGGTTTTCCCCATGAGCTGGCGCGGCGTGCTGTTGGCGTGGCTGGTGAGCTTCGTGCTCTCCCTGGCCGAAACCGGCGCCTCGTTTCTCGTCATGCCGCCCGGCCGCACGACGCTCCCCATCCGCTCCCTGTCCCTGTTGCACTACGGTCTCTACTCCGAGCAGGCGGGCATCTGTCTCGTGCTGCTGGGCATCGTGCTTCTCCCCGCGGCCCTCCTCGCCATGCTTCTCTGGCGGATGCTGTCTGAAAGATTCTGTTGAACCGCTTCGGGCATTCGTGTATCTTGTCTGCGTGACGGTTTCTCTACCCATGCCAGAGGAGAACGACCCATGAGGCGGTTTCTGCCCTGCCTGTTTGTTTTCGCATTCGTGATCTTTTTCATTTGCCCTTCCGCCCCCTGCCAGACGCGCGAGCTCGTGACCAACGGCGGTTTCGAGAAGGGCGCGGAGGGCTGGGACCTGCAAGGTGGCAAGCTGGTCACCGGCAAGAAGCAGGCCCGCAAGGGCGAGAACTGCGTCATGGGCGAGGTGACCGAGCCCAAGAAGGCGTGCTTCATCCGCCGTACGTTCACTCTGAGCGCCGACTGCATCTACCGCTTCAGCTTCTGGGCGCGTGCCAGGCGCCAGAAGGGACAGAAGCCGGGCCGGTTCGGGATCAAGGCCGTTCTATGGCTGAACAATGCAAAAACGAAGCTCCGCCGCAGTGCCGGTACCATCAAGTCCATCCCCGGACGCTGGCGCAGGTTCACCATTCCCTTCTCCGTCCCGAGTACGGGGGAGTGGCGCGTCGATCTGGTGGTCCCGTCGTCCTTCGGGGGCATGCTGGGCAGGGCATGGGTCGACGAAATCTCCCTCACCGAGATCAGCCTGCCCCCGCGCATCGCCGTCACCGACGACGACCGATTCAACGAACGGCCGACCCTTGCCGTGAGCGGCGACGGCTCCGCCTACTGCGCCATGCTGTCGTTCAAGGATGGCAAGGACTCGATTCGCCTCGCCCGCCTGACGAACCCCGCGGCGGAGAAGCCCGAGATCGCCATGCTGCCCGACGTCAACCTGCCCGGGTGCGAGGGAGTGTGGCGTGTGGCCATGGCCCCAGCGAAAACAGGCGCATGGCTCGCCGCCTCGTGCGATGTGGGTGGCAACTGGGATCTCTATCTCTGGAAGATCGCTCCCGAGGGAGCGGGCAGTCCGATCCGGGTGACGAAGGATCCCGCCACGGACATCAACCCCGGCATCGCGACCGCCGGCAACCGGATGTTCCTCACATGGGAAACAAACCGAAGCGGGCCGCGCCAGATCATGGTGGCCGAGGTGACCGACGGCAAGATCGGCGAAGCGAAGCCGCTCTCCACAAAAGAAACATGGAACTATTATCCATCCATTGCCGGCGATGGCTCCGGTCGGGCGTGGGTGGTGTGGGAGAGCTTCCGGGAGGGGAGCTACGACATCTACGGCGCGTCCTTCGACGGACAAACATGGGCCGCCGAGCGCTGCCTGAGCAAGGACCCGCGCATCGAGCACCGGCCGGTGGTGGCCTTCGGCAAGGACGGGCCCTGGATGGCATGGGAGATCATGATCTATCCCTACCCCGCCTACCGCACCGGCGCCGCGAAGGAGCAGCGCGTCGTTGCGGCGCGGCTCGATGACGACGGCCTGAAATCATCGAAGGAAATCCTCGGCCTGTTCAACAACTTCTCGCAGCAGCCGACCCTTGCCTGCGACGCCGACGGGCGCGTGTGGGTCTGCGCGCGAACGGCCCGCGACCGCGCCGGGTGGGATGTGGTCCTCCGCGCCTACTGCGGGGAGAAGTGGAGCGACGAACGGCTGCTCACGCCCGACACCGGCCGAGCTCAGCCCTGCCCGATGGCCGTCGCCGGAGGGCGGCTCCTGGTCGCGATGCAGTACGACAATGTGGCCGGCAGATACAAATCCATCGAAGAAACGGTGAAGGAAAAGAGCAACATCGCCCTGTGCAGCCTGGATCTCGGGAGCGGCCCGCCGGAACAGCCGAGAGACCTGGTGAAGTTCGAGCTGCCCCAGACGAATTTCGACCTGCCGGACCACCGCAAGCCCTACGGCGAGGACCTGCCCCGGCGGACGATCCAATACAAGGGCCAGACGCTGCAGCTCCTTTGGGGGCAGTTTCACGAGCACTCGGAGATTTCCATCTGCAACCGCAAGGGCGACCTGTGCCCGGAGGACAACTACGGTTACAACCGCGACATCCACAAGATGGACTTCTGCGCCCTGACCGACCACGGCTACAACCTGTCGCCGGCCATCTGGAACTACCTGAGCAAGATTGTCCGGACGCAAAACGATCCGGGTATCTTCGTCAGCTTTCTCGGCGAGGAATGGACGTCCACGTTCGAAGAGAAGTCGAAAGAGCACCCCTTCGGGTTCTACGGCCACCGAAACCTGATATTCGCCGATGCGAAATTCCCCCGCTGGTTCAACGCGATGAACCGCGATACGCCCTCCGACGTGTGGGCGGCGCTTCGGAAGATGGACGCGGACTTCATCCAGATTCCACACCAGCTCGCCGACGATGGGAACGTGCCAACCGACTGGAACTACGTCGACGAGGTGGCCCAGCCCATCGCCGAGATCTTCCAGGCCCGGCAGTCGTATGAGTACCGCGGCTGCCCCCGTCAGGCAAAGCGGGTGGTATCGGGCGACGGCTACTTCATGCAGGAGGCCTGGGCAAAGGGCGTGGTTATCGGCGTCATCGCCAGCCCCGACCACGGCGGCGGCCAGGGCAAGGCGGCCATTTATGCCCCGGAGCAGACGCGGGAGGCGATCCTCGATGCCTGCCGCGCGCGGCACACCTACGGCACCTCGGCGGCGAAGATCTTCCTCGATGTCCGCGTAAACGGCCAGCTCATGGGCGAGAAGGTGAAGGCCAACGGCGGACCGGTGAAGGTCCACGTGGAGGTCATCGGCTCGCGCCCGCTGGACCGGGTGGAAATCTGCCGAAACAACGAATTCATTTATACGAAAACCGGCGAATCGGAGAAATGCTCCTTCGACTTCGAGGACCCCAACCCCCTACCCGGTACGAGCTACTACTACGTCCGCGTCCTGCAAAAGGGCATGCAGCAAACCATCGCCAACGAGCGAAGCGGCAAGATCGAAGGCAGCGGCGCCATCCCCGAGATCGCCTGGTCGTCGCCGGTGTGGGTCGAGAGATGATTTTCGATTTGCGGTTGCCGATTGCGGATTTGGGACGGGCAGGACACATATGAAGCGAGCGGCTTGTATTGCCACTATCGCCATTTTGCTCATGGGCCTCATCGCTTACGTTGTCATCGATCATCTGAGACCGTCTCTGCCTCCCCCCACTGCCCAGGAAAGTTCCCAGGGCACACCCCTGCACCTCGCGATTCAAAAGTACAGATACGCCTGCGATGCCGAAGAGCAACGCGGCGCCGAGGAGATCATCATGTCCCTTATTGCGGCGGGGGCTGACCCAAATGCAAAGGACGAAGGGAACCTGTTCGATACACCGCTGCACATGGCATTAGGCGGCGGGTATTCTCCGTTTCCCATATCCCGCAACATGGGTGACGGAGGTCTGCCGCGAATCGTTCGCCGGCTGATCGAAGCTGGTGCAGATGTCAATGCGAAGAACAAGCTCGGCTTCACGCCGTTCCACTACGCCGTCCAGGGATACCCGGTCGAGCTGGTGGGATTCATGATTGCGAAAGGCGCGGATGTGAACGTGCAGTGCCCCGAGGGGTGGTCGCCGCTGCACTGCGCCGTGTCGGCAAAGGCCGGGCAGGTGGTGGACCTGCTCATCAGGAGCGGGGCCGACGTCAACGCCCGCCTCAAGGACGGCACAACGCCGCTCGACCTGGCCGAGGCGAACGGCTACAAGGAGATCGCCGACCTGCTGCGAGGGCATGGTGCGGAGGCGGGCAAGCAACCCGCCGATTGAGCGCCTCGCGTCACAGAAAGACACGCTCAAACAAGTTTGAGCGCGGCACATCTCAGTGCGCGACGAGCAAAGAGGCCCCCATGACGCGGGGGGGAATGGAACGATCCCTCTACCGGCCTCGCTTCACCTTGAAGACGTAGAGATTGTCCCCGTATCGCAGGTAGAGTCGGCCGCCTATGACGACGGGATGGGCAAAGCTCGGGCCTTCGCCGGGGACAGAGAACTCGCCCGTCTGGAAGTACTTCTTCGGGCTTGCCACCACAAGCCCCGCCGTGCCGCCGCGCTCGCTGAAGAGGTAGAGCATCTTGTCGGCATAGACAATCGAGCCCCTTCCAACCCCTCGGCTTGTCCATCGCGTCTTGCCGGTTTTGAAGTCGATGCAGCACCAGCCGCTCTTGCTGGCCCCATAGAGGTGGTCTTTGTACAGCACGTAGCCGCCGTGGTGGTTGTCCATGTCCTTCGTTTCCCACACCGGCTTGGCCGTCACCTTGCCCTCGGAGACGTCGAGCTTCATGCAGACCCCGCCGTTGCCGTATCCCGTGGCGCCGAAGACGTAGCCGTCATGGTAGAGGGGCGTGGAGCAGACGGCGCGGGTGGTCTGGGAGATGCGATTTGTCCGCCAGCAGAGCTTGCCCGTGTCGGCCTCGAGACAGATCATCGACTTCGCCGTCATGGTAGCGATGAGAGAGACCCCCTCGTACTCGAACTGAATGCCGGACGAGTAGTTCGCCGGTTCTTTGATCTCCTTGTTGACCCAGATCGTCTCCCCGTTCTCTTTGTTCAGGGCAACCACGCAGTTCTTGCCGCCGGGGGTCACGATCACCTTGTCCTTGCAGACGAGGGGCGACTCGGAGTAGCCGAAGCCGAGGGGCTTCGTGCCGAACTTCTCGCAGATGTTCAGCGTCCAGACTTGGTCGCCCGTCTTCGCATCATAGCAGCCGAGAAGCCCGGTTGCCGAGAGCAGATACAACTTCCCATCGGCGATGGTCGGGGTGGATCTCGCGCCGGGGTATCGTCCCTCTTCGCCCCCGTCCCACCGCTTGTCATGGCGCTTTCTCCACTTCCCCCTGCCTTTGGTGTCCAAGGCGGTGATGACCAGACTCTTGCCCACATCGCCGGTGACATAGACCATACCCTTGCAAATGACGGGGGAGGAGAAGCCGATGCCGATCCCGCTGACCTTCCAATCCCCTCGCGGTCCCTTGCTGGGCCATCGCTTGAGCAGGCCCCTGTCGGGGGACATGCTGTCGCGGTTGGGGCCGAGGAACTGGGGCCAGTTTTCTTCTTTGGCAAAGGCCGGTCGTGGTATGGCAAGAGTCGCCAGGAGGAAACTCACGAGATAGATATTCCGCATACCTTCCTTCCTCACGAGGATCCGCTTCGCCGCCCCTGGCGAAGTGATGTGTACATTCAATATACCAACATCCGAGGCGTTTGTCGAGGGCTTCGACGGGCATCGGCAGGGAATGGGCGGCCAGAGGGTCAGGGGCTGAAACTCGTCCCCAGGCTCGGCCTCGGGACGAGCAAAGCGCAGAGGGTTATTCCGCCAATCGGGTCAGAACCATCTTCACCACCGCCTCCGCCTGACGCTCCTTGCCCTTTTCATTGTAGTGAACGTTCCCTTTGCTCGCGCTGAGGTTTTCGAGATCATCGAGCATAAGGGTGTAGAGGTCGTCGATGGGGATGTTGTTTTCCTTCATGATCTTTGAGGCGATGGCATTGCGCTTGAGGACGACGCCGTTGCGTTCCTTATTCAGCTTGACGCCCTTCGTGCTCGACGGCACGGGCGTGGTCGTGGCCCAGATCAGTTTTGCGCCCTTGGCGTGTTTCTGAATCTCTTTCACCATGTTGCGCAGGCCGGTCTCGTAGTCCTTCTCGTCCAGATGCCAGCCGTGGAGACCGTTGTTGAAATGGACGACGGCGTGCTTGTAGCCCTCCATGACGTACGCAATCTCCTTCAACAGCGCCGGGTCGCGCGCGCACTTCGACGTGGCCAGGACATCGACGTTCGCCTTGCCCTTCAGGAGCTTCTTCACCGCCGCGCTGTAGCCCAGCGTGACCGAGTCGCCGATCAAAAGGACGCGCGGCCGCTTGTTGTCGTTCGTGTTCTCCCACCGGATGTTGCACCATTCGATCGTCTCGCGTTCCTCCGCCTTTGCCTTGCTCACCATCAACACTCCTACCAAACCCATGGCGGCGAGCGCCGCCGACACAACCTGGCGACTTATCCGACGCATCCCTCTTCTCCCAATCGACCTGCAAAACTGTCCACATTCATGCTTGATTCTACCGCATCGAAGCGGGAAAATGAAAGGGGTTCCTCCACAAGCAAAGGGGATTGATATGAAACACCGCATCGGTTTGCTGTTGCTCTGTCTTGCCCTTTCGGCGGCCGCCCTTGCTCAGGAGCCGAAGATATGGAAGTTCGACGCCGGGCCGGCGAAGTCGCCTCTCTGGCCGGGGTTCCAGCCGCTCACGGCGAAGGACATCTACTCGCCAGAGAAGGGCTTCGGCTGGTCGTCGAGGAGCCAGATCGTTGACGCGAAGAACTACCAGCCCGACGACCTGTGCCGTGATCTGGTTGTTGCGAAGTCTCGCTATCCGCTCGAGTTTCACCTCAAGTTGCCGAATGGGAAGTATCACGTCTCCGTCATTTCCGGCGACGATCTCACCGCTGGCGGCGACTACTTCCGCGGGATGCACCTGATGCAGACCTACCGCATCCTCGCCGAGGGGAAAGAGGCGGCGCGGGTGAAGCGCGATTTCTTCGAATTGCAGGACCGCGACTATGTCCCCGGCGAATCAATCTATGACAAATACATCGCCAACCGATACATTCAGAGCGCCTTCCCTGTCGAAGTGACGGACGGCGTCCTTGATCTCGTGTTCGAGGGACTGATTGGGGAGCGGAAGGACTTTGCCGTGCCGATCAATTGCATCATGGTCTACCCCGACGCCGAACGCGCGCGGATGAAGCGCGACCTGGCGGAGATCGAATCAAAGCGCCGCGAGGCGTTTCTCGCCCGATGGACCGAGCTGAAGGCGCCCGTCGAGCCGGCGCCGCCGCTGCGGGTTGATGACGAGGCAAAGCGCCTGGGCTATGTGACGTTCCGCCGGAACTACCTGAAGTTCGTCTTCCCCCAGACGCTGCCGATGCCGTCGGAGTACGGCGACACGATCGAGCTCTTCGCTACGCCGGGCGAGTGGGAGCCGGCCACCTTCTGCATCCGCCCCATCAAGGACCTGAAGGGCGTGACCGTAACGGTGAGCGACCTGAAATCAAAAGACGGAATCATCGCGAGCGCGAATATTCGCGTAAACGTAATCAAATACCAGGAGATGGCGAACCCGAGCCGCAACTACACGGTCCTTCCCTACACGCTCATGGACGGGTGGAAGAAGATCGACATCCCGAGGGACTTGACGAAGCAATACTGGCTCAAGACCTGGGCGCCAAAGGACGCGAAGCCCGGCATCTACACCGGCGCGGTGACGATCCAGCCGGAGAACGCGCCGGCCAAGACGCTGGCACTCAGGCTGCGCGTGCTGCCCTTCAAACTCAGGCGAAGGAAGGGCGCGAGCTGGTTCTACTTCGGCACGCGCCGCCGGCGCTACTGGGACCTGCACGACCGGAAGAAGGACGAGGGCTACTACGAGATGTATCGCAAGGAGGCCGAGAACCTGCGGGAGCACGGCTTCTGCCTCTCCGGATCCATCCGCCCGCCCTACAGCGGGATCAAGGTGGACAAGGAGCAGAAAAAACTGCTCAGCATCGACTTCACGGAAATGGACGAGGACCTCGCCTTCCGCAAGAAGCTCGGCGCCCTGCCGCCGGACGGCTTTCTGACCTTCACCTGCGGCGGCATCGCCAGGGCGTGGTGCGGGGCGCAGTGGATTCAGCAGCGCATTCCCAAGCCCAAAAAGTACGTCTTCTTCAGCGACAAGAAGGAGGACCAGGACCTCTTCATCGCCATCGTGAAGGCCATCGACAAGCACGTTCGCAAAAAGGGCTGGGGCACACCGGTTTTCGAATGCGGCGGCGAGCTGACGAACTACGGGGAACAGGGCCTCACCTACGGCCGGCGGGCCTACGGCTGCCTCCGACGGGCGGGGGTGCTGACGGCCCTGCGGGGGAACGGGCCGGTGGACTACCAGATCATCCAGGACGGCCTGGTGGACTACCCCATCCCCAACATCGCCCTCATCCGCGACGAGTGGACGGACTATATGAAGAGGCACTGTAAGGGCATGTGGCTCTACAACTACTCGAACGGCCGCTACGGCTTCGGGTGGTTTGCATGGAAGAAAGGCGGGACACGGACGTTGCACGAGGGATACATCTGCAACGACGGCCGGCCCTGGGACGACTTCGATGCCGGTTCGCACAACTGGCACGTGGGCGTCGAGGCCACGCGCGACGGCGTCGTCAGCCGCATCACCTTCGAGCACATGGCCGAAGGACGGGACGACTACGACTATATCAATACGCTCGAGTGTCTGATAAAGGAAGCCAAGGCATCCGGCAAGCCGGCGGCCGCCGAGGCCGCGAAGCACGCGCAAGCGACGCTGGACTGGATCGGGGAGCGCTGCTTCACCGACTACGACTTCCGGGGCAATCGCGAGAGCGCGTCGGGGCTCTATCGCGACGCGGGGTGCAACTGGCCGCCGGGGGACTTCGACAAGTACCGCTGGATGGTGGCGCGGGAAATCATGAATCTCCAGAAAGCGATGGAGTAATCGCCATGAGACACCGACTCCTGCTGCTATTGGTTTTTGCTGCCGCCTTGTGCCAAGCCGGCGAGCCGGATGTGCCGGCAAAGGACGACCTGTTGTTCTATCTCTCCTTCGACAGCGAGATGAAGGCGGATGTAAGCAAGGGCGCAGCAGAGCCAGACAAGCTGAAGGGATCGGGC
>JAADGH010000249.1 GCA_013152475.1 Planctomycetota bacterium | reverse complement strand
AAGCACCTCCCAAGAGACCCGCGAATCGATCTTCTCCCCCACCGCCTACCACATTCGGGAAGCAATGTCAATAGGCAATATGTAATATCCTCACATCAAGAATGTTACATAAGTCTGACTTATGATCCGTAGGCCGCGGCCGATGCAGGCGAGCGAACGGTCACGAGCGAGGTGCATCGAATTCTGCACCTGGTTCATCGACGGACGGGAGGCCCGCACGCAAAACAGCAAAACAGTGGTGTTCTCGGAATCCATGACCGCCGACTTCGACCGGCAAGTGAAGGCGGGGCGCTTCTATCTCAATGATCGGGCCAACGTGTATCGACCCACTTGGAAGGGTACGTGCCTGATGACATGGAAATTCCTGTTCCCCGTGAGCGTCATCCTGAGATGGCGCATCAAGGCGGAGCTGGGGTCCTGATCGGAAATTGAGCGACAGTGCCTCACGTAAAGGCGCAGAGAAAGGCGGAGGTTCAAAAGGTCGAAGAGTCCAAAGGGCAAAGAATCAATGAATGGAAGAGGGTATTCCCATTTTCCGCTCACAGCCTGGGGCGATGGAGACAAGTTTCGCGGTAATGATACCTATTGTCGAACGCGGCCTGCTGCGGCTGGACTATCCGCTGTGCATTCGGGCCTTCGGGTTTCTTTCGTCATTGGTCATTTTCCCTCTCGCCCCGCTGACTTCACACAGATGATCCTGGCCTTGTGGCCGGGGATGGTCTCGGTCCGGGAGATGCGCGGGCCCTGGACGCGGCCGATCTCCTTCTCTCCCTGCTCGGTAATCTCGGAGAGGATGTACTCCTTCGCCTCCGGCAGACCATAGGCAAGTGTATTAAAGACATAACTCGCCGGGATTTCGCTTTTGAGAACATTGGTAAACGCGATTCCCACCGTTCCATCCGGCGCGCGCCAGACGGACGACTGGATGGCCGGCATCTCGACCGTGATCTTCCTCCGCCACCTGGTCCACTCGCCCTTAGCGATGGGAATATCGTTGGTGAATTTCAACGGCCTCAGCATTTCGCCGTAGGCCAGGTACTTCAGGCTGTTTTGCCGCAGCTTCGCCAGATGCGCCAGGTAGTCGGCCCCCGCCTTATACTCCGGGTTCAGAATATCGCTCGGCATCCACGCGAGCTGCGCGCCGAAGGCGAAGAGCTGACCCATCTTCATGTAGTAGGTGTTTTCCTTCTTCAGGTCACGGGCAAAAACGTACCGCCCGAAAGTCAGATTGTAGTCGTGATACACGGCCGAGTAGAACGGGACCAAATGATCGCGCGTCGAGTTGCACATCAGGTAGCCGTCGAAGTACTCCATATATGGTTCGGCATTCGACTCCGTGGTGAGGAAGGTGTCCGGGTGCTTGGTCTTCATACGCTTCTTCATCCGAGACAGCATCTTCCAATAGCCCTCCACCCACCACTTGCCCCCGCCAAGGGGGTGGCCGTGGCTCGGGTCCATGCACAGCCGTGGCGCGGCCGCGCCGACCTGGTCGATGTAGACCCCGTTCAGGCCGTACTCGTCGATGAGCTTCCACACGATCTCGTTCACCTTGTCCTGCCAGCATTGCGTATGGACGCACATGGGGGCCAGCTTCTGCTTGGAACCATAGACCTCGATGTACGGTTCCATCTTCTCGTTCCTCGTGCAGAACTTGTAGCCGATCTTCTTGAAGTTCTCCGTGTCCGTGTCCCACAGGCGGCCGTTGATGTAGGGCATCTGCCACACGGGCAGCTTCTGCGCCTCGGCGACGGCCTCCTTGAAGCCGGGCTTGGCGGGGAAGTAGTTGGGGTAGTCGTTGTCGAAGGGGATCACGTGCCAGCAGTACCAGTGGTTCGCCATGTTGACCCGGAAGCGCTCCTTGAACCTCCGGTTGTCCACCTTCGCATCCTTGGGATTTGGCCGGGTTCGCCCCCACATGGCGAGAGTCTTGAAGAGGTCGGGGATATCCTTCCGCTTATACACCGGGCCGCGGGAGGCCCACTGCTGCTTCAACGCCCACCTGCGGTAGATGCGCGCCGCGTCGTACCAGTCGCCGGAAAAGACACCGACGATCACATCATACGGCTGGCGATAGCTCACCCCCGGCTTCATCATGTCTTCCGGATATTGAATCCAGGAGAACGTGATGCCCGAGGTGGGATCGGTCCCTTGAGCGTTCATCGTCTTCGTGCGGGCGCCGCCATCGTGCGCACCGCAGTAGAGCCCGCTCCCGCCGGAGGTGTAGGCCATGCACTGCATGGCGCACGAGCCGCTCGGGTACATGGGACGGTACCGCAGCGTGGCCCGCGGCGTGGGGTCGAGGACGCCCCAGCCCTGAGGATAAACGACGAACTCCTTCGGATCGGCAGCGGTTCGCCCGTCTATGCCCGAAATGATCGGGAACTCCACCGTCCACAGCCCGAAGTCGCCCATCTCGTTCTCGACATTGATTCGCCATCGCGTAAGAGGCGAATTCGACGGCACAGTGGCCTTCATCGTAACGGAGATGATACCCTGCCCATCGGGCAGACTCACGGCCTCCCAGCGCAGCTCCACCGTGCGCGAGTCGTCGAACATCTGCGACTGGATCGTGACCTGCGGCGGGGCGAGGACGTCGCGGTTGGTCAGGGTCAGGCTGTCGCCCTTCGCGTTCTTCATCACGACCCGCCACAGCGTGCCGGCCGTCCCCTTCGGCAGGAGATCGCGCTTGCGCTTGAAGTCGTAGATGCTGATCAGCTCGGTGCCGGCATCCGTGCGCCCGAAGCCGAGTCCGATCCGCCCATTGGCGACGAACGTCCGGCCCTCGGCCTGGTGGACCTCCACCTTGGGCCGGAAGAGGGAGAAGCCTTCTTTCTGCCGGGCGATCTCGCGAATCGTTCGCGCAGCCTTGGCGATGTTCCGGCCGGACCGGATGTCCGCCGCAGCGCGTGCCAGGCGCCACTTCGCCATAGGACTTTCGGTTCGTCTCTCCGCCGACCGGACCTCCTCGTCCATCCCGGGAATATTCATCCGCACGCTGGGCTCGGCGGCGATGCGCTCGGCCCACTGCCGGATCGCGCCGGGCGCACCGGTGTCGGCGCCGAGGTAGAGATGGGCACGGGCCTGCCATGTCGGCCCGGACCAGGCGTGCACCCACGGGCCGTGAAGGTAGGTCCCGTAGTCGCCCGCGCCGTCATAGATGAGCAACCGCCCTGGTACGGCCAGGCCCAGAGCGGCGCCGTTGCCGAAGAGCGCCCCCCACTGGCCCCCGCTGAAGCTCTTTTTCCGGTCCTTCTCCTTTTTCGGATCAAACGTCGTGGTGAAGACCCCGCTCTCGCCGTCCGGGCCGAGCACCCACTTGGGAAAGAAGGACGGTTTGTGGTAGAGTTCGAGAAAGTGAAGCTCACTCCACGTGAACGGCGCCTCCTGCCGGATGGCGGCCTCCACCCCCACCGTCGGCGAGCCGGCCATATAGGAGAAGCGATAGACCGCCGACGGCTGGGCGTCGTTCGACTCCCCTTCGGCCGTCACATACCGCGCCTCCGTTTCGATGACGGTGCGGAGCGGACCGCTGTGCGCGATGCGCACCTTCGGCTTGGTGTCGTTGCGCAGGGAATATCCCGTCTTTGTGTTCTTGTCGTAAAGGCGGTCGTTGAATGTCAGCGTCGAATCGGTCTTCCCCGACTTCTTGAACGTGATCGTCTTGGGCAGACCACCGTTCTCCTTCTTCGGGTGGACCACCTTGAAATGCTCGTTCTCCACCGTAACGGTCGTACCGGAGTCGCTGACCTTCAGGCCGGATGCCTTTGCGGGCACACGGACCTTTTTCACAAACACGGCGAAGCGCCGGGTCTGCTTCGGGACCAGCTTGCCCTTCACCAGCCAAAGCAGTGTGCCGCGGGCGTTCTCGACGACATCAAACTGCGACACCGTCTCGCCCAGCGACTTGCCGCCCGGGCCGATCTCCATGACGCCGATGAGGTCGGGGTTGAGCGATTTACCGCCCCGGAAGGAGCGCCCCCTGTCCTCCGTAACGGCGCGTTTGTTCACGCCAAGGACTTCTTCCACCTCCCCCAGGTCCACATCGACCTGCGCCACATAGTCGGTCACTTCGACGCCGCGCGAGGTGACATCGAGGGTCAGGACGATCCCGGGCGCATCAGCACCCCATGCCGTCAGGCATGCGGCCAAGGCCGCTGCAATAAGCGTCCGTCGAGTCATGGCGTTCTTCCCTGTATCTGAACATCGGTTTGCGGCCCCGGGGAACCCGCGCGGGACACCCCCGCCGCTCGCGGGCCGTATTGTCCCTGATGCACAGGCGCGAGTCAAGGGAAAGACGGGGAGAAGTTTCCCGACGGCCCGCGCCGTGCCCTCTCTGAAAGCGCGCCATATGTCAAGTGGGTTGTATGGGATTTTGCGGCGGATGGGGCGGGGGCTCAGGGCCGGAGTCATCTTTCCGCCGCCTCAGCGGCATGAGGGTCTTCGGAAAACGGGGCGCGCAGGAAAAACGGGGACTGACCTGCCGTCCGGTCTGTCCCCGCTTTTCCCATGCGTCCAAGCCGCCATTCGCACTACCCCACCCTCCGACCACGCACCGCCTGTCCCTGTTTTTCCTGGTTTTCCAGGAGCGCGCCCCTTGACTTTTCCCCGGAAAGGGCCTATTTTGCGGCGGCAATCTGGTTGTGTCAGGGAGGTTGTCTTGAGAACCCTATGCGGTATCGTGTTGTTGTTGGGAGCTGTGCCCGTGTTGGCGGATATGACGATCAGTACGTGCGAGAACCCGGACACCTGGCAGGGCCCGGTCTTTCGCGATACGGATCACGTCAAGACCGGCCAGGCATCGATCCGCTGGGAGTATGCGAAGGCGGGGGTGATCACACTGAAGGACATCCCGGCCGACTGGGCGGCGGCGAATACCTTGACCTTCTGGGTCTACAGCGAGAAGCCGCTGGTCCACCGGCCCTGGATCGTGGTGCGGGGGAAAGGGGAGAAGAGCCGCTGGGCCATCGCGGTGCTCCGGATCGATTTCACGGGTTGGCATCGCTTCGTCATTCCCTTCAGCGAGTTCAAACTCCGCCGGGGCGCGGAGATGCCGGACTGGCGCGAGATGGAGTCGATCTCTTTCGACAGCACCCACCCCGGCTGGCGCAGCGGCCCGGCCGATCCGAAGACGGTCCTCCGAATCGACGACATCCAGCTCGTCACCATCCATACCCCCGGCATCGGCAAGGGGCCGCGCATGACGGACGAGCAGTTCTTCAAGGCGCTGGACCTCGACCGGCCGGACCTGGCGGAGGTGAAGGCGGCCGTCGCAAGACAGGATTTCGCGTCCGCGAAACAGGCCTTCGCCGAGCACCTGCGCAAGCGTCGCTCGCCCCGGTGGTTCGACATGTGGTGGGAGCGGCCAAAGCCGGATCCAAAGTTCAAGAACTACTGGGCGGACCGTGTCATGGCCGGGGAATTCAAGCTGGGCGAGGCGGTCTACAAGCCCAAGGGCCGCATCGACTGGTCCTACAATCCCCCGGTCTACCGCGAGGGTCCCAAGAAAACAGACGAATACAACGCCGTCCTCAATCGCTTCTATCACTTCAAACACCTGTCGGAGGCCTACTGGCGCACGGGCCGCGACGACATCGCTCGGGAAATTGTCAAGGAGATCGTCTGCTGGGTCGAGGACTGTCCGGTCCTGCTTCACCAGACCGGCAACAGCCCCTACCACTACGCCTGGGAGACGTTGAACACGGCCGCGCGTATCATCGGGTACTGGATGACGGCCATCTTCCGGACGCTCGATCGCCCGGCCTGGACGGATGACGCGATTGTGAAAATGACGAAGTCCATGTTCGAGCACGCCCAGCACCTGAGCCGCTGCCACAGTCCCCAGTCCAACTGGCTCACGTCCGAGGCGCGGGCCATGTACTGCATCGGCGTCATGTTCCCGGAGTTCAAGCTCGCGCCTCAGTGGCGGGAGAAGGGTCTCGGGCTGCTGCGCCATCAGCTCGAGACGGAGGTCTATCCCGACGGCCTGCAGTGGGAGCTGGCGGTGGGGTACAACATGAGCGTTCTCAAGAATTTCGAGGCCGTCCTCGATCTCGCCAAGTTGAACGGCGTGCTCGGCGACGTGCCCCAGGGCTTTCGGGATCGCATGGAGAAGATGTACAACTACCTCGTCTACGCCATGATGCCCGACGGCAAGGTCCCCGGCCGGAACGACGCGGGGCCGGCGCAGTCGGCCAGCGAGCGCTACGAGCAGGCGGTCAAGTTCTTTCCCCAACGCGATGACTTCCGCTGGGCCGCGACCGGGGGCAAAGAAGGGAAGCAGCCCCCGTCGGATTCGGTGGCGTTCCCGTACGCCGGGCACTACGTTATGCGAACGGGATGGAGAAAAAACGATCTCTACATGCTCTTCGATGCCGGGCCTTTCGGCGCGGGGCACCAGCACGAGGACAAGCTGGGCTTCACCGTCGAGGCCTACGGTCGGCCGCTTATCATCGAGGCGGGTGTGCAGATGTACGACGCCTCGCCGAAGCGCAAGTACGTCCTCTCGACGCGAGGCCACAACACCATCCGCGTGGACGGTTTCGACCAGCGGCGGTGGCACGTGCAAAGCACGTGGACACTGCCCTATCCCTTCAAGCCGCTCGGCAATCCCTGGCTGGCCGGGCCGGAGTTCGATTTCGTGGAGGGCCGGTACGAGCAGAACTACGGCTCGCGCAAGTCGCGGAAGATCCAGGCAAAGGCGACCCACACGCGGAGCATCCTCTTCGTCAAGCCACGCTACTGGATCATCACCGATACCGTCGAATCGAAAGACGGCAAGGCGCACAGCTACGAGAGCATCTTCCACCTCAATGCCGAGGAGGCGGTCCAAGACGGGCTGAAGGTGAGCACGCAGAACAAAGACGCCAACATGCACATCATCGCTGCGCCGGCTCCCGGTCTCGATGTCACGATCGTGAAAGGCCAGAAAGAGCCGGAACTGCAGGGCTGGACGGAGCAGAAATTCACCACGATCAAACCCGTCCCAACACCTATCTACCGTTGGAAAAGCGACGGTGTCAGCCGCGTGACGTACGTGCTCTATCCCACGCCCAAGGGGAAGAGCTGCCCGGTCAAGGAGGTCAAGACGATACCGGTTGCCACGGAGAAAGGCGATGCGGCAACGGCCACGGCGGTGGACATCCGGTTCAGCGATGGCTCGCGGCATGTCTACTGCTATGCCGACCCCGGCGCGGGGACGTGCCGGTTCGATCGCTTCGCAACGGATGGACGCTGCGCGCTGATCAAGCTCAACGCCGACGGCCAGGCCGCTGGGGCCTGGCAGGGATTCGGCAAGACGCTGCTGTGCGATGGGAAGCCACTCGTGACCAAACGCTAAGTTGCCTACATATGATACACTGCAACGTTATCGAGATTGCGATGTGCAAGGCCATGCGCCGGGCGCTTCGGGCCGTTCTTTGTGGACATGGACGCCACCGGTCGCAACCTGTTTGAGGACCTCGATGCCGACATCCGCTCGCGCATGGCGGAGACCAACCGCATGCTTGGAATCCCCGAAGGTTTCTCATACACCACCGTGACGCCGGACTGACAATGGGGCGTTACTGAACAGGAGGAGCGATATGAAACCGAATCTGATCGTTGTCTGCTGCGACACCTTCCGCGCCGATATCATCGGGAAGAACCAGCCGCTCAGCTTCGTCCAGACGCCGAACCTGGACCGGCTGGCCGACGAGGGCGTCACCTTCACGAAGTGCTACCCCGAGGGCCTGGCGACGATGCCCGTGCGGCGGTGCTTCTTCACGGGGGTGCGCACCTTCCCCTGGCGGTTCGTCGTGCCGAACGAGGGCATGCATATGCGTGTCGGCGCCGGCTGGCATCCGATCCCCTCGGAGCAGGACACCCTGGCCGAGGTGCTCCACGACGCCGGCTACATGACCAGCTTCGTCGCCGATGTGTTCCACCTCTTCAAGCCGGGATGCAATTTCACGCGCGGGTTCCTGTCGTGGGACTTCATTCGCGGACACGAAAATGACATGGTCCGCACCGGCCCCTTCGACCGGATCGATCTGGCGGCGCACGTCCCCGACGACCAGGCCAACCCCGGACGGCACCCGACCGTGGCGCAGTACCTCCTCAACGCCCTCGACCGCTCGTACGAGGAGGACTTCTACGCGGCGAAGGTCTTCCGCTCGGCGACGCGATGGGTGGAGGACAACCTGAAGAACAAGCCCTTCTTCCTGTGGATCGACAGCTTCAGCCCGCACGAGATGTGGGACCCGCCGCGATATTACGCGGATGCGTATTTCAAGGACGAGTCGGTCAAGGACTACATCCTGCCCCAGATCGTCAACAGCCTGGAGGGCCGGACCGAGGCGGACATCGAACGGACCAAGGCCCTCTACTACGGCTTCGTCACGTTCGTCGACCGATGGATCGGCCACCTCTTCACCACGCTGGACGCCGCGGGCCTGTGGGACGATACCATCGTCATGTTCGTCTCCGATCACGGCACGGAGCTGATGGACAAGGGGCAGTTCAGCAAGTCGGCCCGCAAACTTTATCCCTACACGACGCGGCTCAACTGGGTCGTCCGCCATCCCGACGGCCCGCGCGGGACGACGTGCGACGCCTGGACGATGAACCAGGACCTCTTCCCGACGGTGATGAACATGCTCGGCCTCGAGTGCAACGTGGACGACGGTTTCGACATCTGGCCGCTGGCGACGGGCAAGGGCGAGCGGGAGGATGTGCGGGACTGCGCCATAACCGCTTGTCAGAGCTTCGTTTGCGTGCGCGACGACGCCTTCGCCGTGCACATGGACGTCTCGAAGGAGCGCGACGAAGCGGTGCACGAGGTCTACGATCTCCAGTCCGATCCCGACGAGGAGAACAACGTGCTGGCCGACCACCCCGACATCGCCCGTCAGGCGGTGGAGCGCGTGGAGGAGCTGACCGGCGGCCTCCCGGCGCAGTTCAACGAATACCAGGCGCGCTACCACGGCCAGGGCCGCCTCAACGCCCGCATCATGAACACCTACGCCCCGATGCGGTTCGGGAAGGGGAAGTAGGCGCAGGCTTTACGCCTGCGGACGGGCCCGCACCCGTAAAAGGCGCGGCTACAGTGTTTTTCGCAAAGGCGGCTTGACGCACAGGGAATGGTGGGGTAAACTGATACAGGGAAGGCTGGAGACCGGCCTGATCCTGTGACATAAGAAGGACGGGATGATGAGCAAAGCAATCAAGAGCCAAGTGATGAAGCAACTGGAGTCGTTATTCGAAGAGCTGGAACAGCGCATCCTCAAGTACGAGGGTCAACGGATGAAGCATCTGGAGTCGTTGCTCGAAGAGCTGGAACAGCGCATCCCCGAGTTCGCGCGAATGCTGAAGGCGCCGCCGCGCGGCGTTGCGGGGGCACAGTTGCTGCGGTTCGCCGGCGGCATCGCATCGGATGACTTGGCGCTTATGCAGGACGCCATCGAAAAGGGATGCGAGCAGGTACGCCTGGATGAGTGGTAGATACCTGCTGGATACCAACATTGTGATCGCGCTGTTTGCCGCCGAGGCGACTGTGGCGGACCGTCTCCGAGAGGCGGAAGAGGTGTTCCTTGCGAGCGTTGTGCTGGGCGAGCTGTACTACGGGGCGTGCAAATCGGCCCGTGTCGCGGACAACACAGCGCGCATCGATGAATTCGCCGCGAACAGCGTGGTCTTGAATTGCGATACGGAGACGGCCCGGCTGTATGCTCAGATTAAGGATGGCCTGCGGCAGAAAGGCCATCCCATACCGGAGAATGATATCTGGGTGGCCGCGATTGCTCTGCAGAGCAAGCTGACCGTAGCCACCCGTGATGTGCACTTCTGCGAGGTGGATGAGCTGGACGTTCAACTCTGGTAAGCAGTTCCATATCCTCTCCGTTGTCCGTAACGCCCGCATCATGAACACCTACGCGCCGATGCGGTTCGGGAAGGGAAAGTAGGCGCAGGCTTTATGCCTGCGGACGGGCCCGCACCCGTAAAAGGCGCGGCTACAGTGTTTTTCGCAAAGGCGGCTTGGCTTGCCCTGTGCCACGCCCAAAGCCGTGGCTTCGCGAGACCAGCGATCAGGGCGCGTACTTGGCGATGGCGGTCGCACCGTCGCTGTTGTTCAGGAAATTGACCAACTGCCCCAACAATCCGATTTGCTCCAAGACAACCCACCTGTCCACATCGTGCCATTGTTCATATTTGTCCGCATGGACCAAGCATCTATTGTCGTTCATGCGATCCACCGCACCCCCTAGGCCGGGCGCATTGTCGAAGAATTCCACTTTCTCCAGGATGTCCAACAGGACACCGAGTGTTGGAGTCTTCTTTTTCTGGAGGCGCTTGTCTGTGGCCGTATTCCTGAGCAGAATGTCAAGGAGGATTGCTTCAAGCGCGGTACCTAGGAAAACAGCGGTTGCCCAACACGCACCTGCCCGACGGCAGTTCTCTGCCTCTCTCAGTGCGTCGATCGCAACGTCTGCTTTCGTCATGAAGGACAGGTTGAGCGTCACGAGTTCTTCCTCGCCGATGGGGGGCGAAGGCGTACCGGATTCCATTTGCTCCCGCCCAACCGAGGTGAGCATCAACCTGTCGCCACCCACCAACTGCCCCCTTGGCGGAGCGGCCGTTCCATGGCACATAATGTCGATCAGGCCAGCGTCACGTAGGCCTTTCAGGCACTGAGTAACACGCCCGTCAGGAATCCCTTGGGTTCTGCCGTGCGTGCTTGCGTCATTTACTGTCCGGATATCCCCTCTGAATATCCGATCCAACAGGATCTGGCGGAGGTCACGTTCGCCTATTTCGTCACTCATCTCTCTTTTCCTTCCGGCTGTGGCCGATCTCCTGTCAGGAGCGCAAGAAGGTGCCTCCGCCTCTCCGACGCAATCGCTTGGATCGTAGGATGTCTCCCTCCGGCGTCGTCCTGGATTCTGTCTCGTGTCTCTTGAAAAGAACATAGCAACATTACGTGAAAACGTCAAGGAAGTGGGGCCTCCCCCGCGAGTGCCACGCCCAAGGCCGCGTCTTCGTGGGCTTGAGCGTGTCTTGCTGTCGTTGGCCTGCTGTGTGCCCGAAGACACGCTCAAACGAGTTTGAGCGTGGCACGTCTGATGGTAATGCCTCAGTGACGGGGGGGAACTCATGCTGCGAAGGTGCATCGTCATTCCCGCTTTCGCGGGAATGACACCGGCACCCCCCTAACTGAGGGGTTACATCTGATGCCTGATTTCCCTTGTGTTCCCTTCCCGCTGACGATATAGTCCCCGTGGATTCCCGCTTGCACGGGAATGACAGTGGGGGGG
>JAADGH010000119.1 GCA_013152475.1 Planctomycetota bacterium | reverse complement strand
GCGTTCTGCCGTTCCAGGACTTTGCATTCACGTCGGCCCCTTTGGCGATCAGGAATTCAGCCAACTCCACGTTCCCGTTGTAGACCGCGTTGTGGAGCGGAGTGAGGCCCTGCTGCCCGTGGCAGTTGACGTTGGCCCCCTTCGCCACCAGTTCCTTCACCGCTGCCAGGTTTCCGGCCTCAGCCGCCTTGAAGAGGGCGACGTCCGTCTCTCTCTGGGCTTCCTTCCGGGTTGCCGTGGACGTGCATTGGCACTCGAACAACGTCAGGAGCATAAGCAACAGCGAAACGAACAGTTTTTGTCGCACGAAAACACCTCCTAAGTTACTTCTTGTCGGCCTTCTCTTTTTCCTTCTCCTCCTTGATTTCCTCCCCGGCCTTCCCTTCGTGTTTCAGCAGGATCGCCTTGATGGCCTCGTCCTTGGCCACATCCAGCGGTGTATGGTCCTTGTTGTCCACAGCATTCACCTTGGCTTCCTTCGCCAGAAGGAATTCGACGATCTTGGCCCGACCTTCCCGCGATGCAACATGGAGCAGCGTCGTCCCCCCTGCGCCGACGGCGTTCACGTCGGTCATGCCTTCGACGAGCGTTTCGGCCTTCTCGCTGTCGCCGGCCTGGATGGCCCCAAGAATGTCGTGAAAGCGAAAGGCATCCTTTGTCGCGTCCCCGTATGCCAACTCCTCCGATGTCTTGCCTGCCTTGTCCTTTGCGTTTCGGTCTGCGCCCTTGGCGATCAGAAGGTGAACCATATCCGCGTGTCCGGTTCGGGCTGCATAGTGCAGTGGCGTCTCAAGGTCATCATCCTTTGCGTTGACCTTCGCCCCCTTTTCGATCAGGACCTCCCCCACTTCTTTGGCACCGTTGCTGGCGGCAAGATGGAGAGGGGTCGAGCCGTACTTGTCCCTTGTCTCCATGTCCGCCTTTGCGGTCAGAAGCGCCTCCGCCACCTCCTTATTCCCGCGCGAGGCGGCCCAGTGCAGCGGCGTCATGGCGGCGAAGGAACTCACAGCCTTCACGTCAGCGCCCTTCGAGATCAGCAGCTCGGCCACCTCTTTGTCGGCGGCGTGATCGAGGGGCGTGCATCCATAGATCGTTCTCGCGTTCACGTTCGCGCCTTTTTCGATCAGGAGCCGTGCAATGTCCTTGTTCCCGGCTTTGGCCGCCAAGTGGAGGGCGGTGATCCCGTATTCGTTCTTTTCATTCACGGCCGCGCCGTCGATCAGGGCCGCCTTCACCTTCTCCGGGTTGCCGGTCTCGACAGCGGTAAAAAGCGCGGGCTCCTGCCGTCCGCACTGGCAGTCGGTCAGCAACAGCAGGCCCAGCAGGGCCAGCCACCTGGTGTGTCGCTTCATGGGCGCATCCTTCATGGTTTCACTTTATGAGGCCAGATTGTATGCCGTTCCACGATGCAATGTCAAATAGAAATGGCCCCCTTGCCTTTGTCCGGATTCGGGACTTGATCTCCCTCCGGATCATCTGCTATAGTACGCCTTCCTTTGAGAGGTCCATAGCCCCGTGGCAGGAGGTGCAAGCAATGGCTGGCAAAGGTGTTTCCCGTCGGAAGTTTCTGTGGCAGTCCGTGACCGCTGCGGCTGCATTCACCATTGTGCCCCGGCATGTCCTTGGCGGGCCGGAGCACGTGCCCCCGAGCGAGAAGCTCACACACGCGGTCATCGGCACGGGCGGTATGGGCATGGGGCACGTGGGGTATGCGCTGCGGGACAAGAAGGCGAAGCTCCTCGCCGTCTGCGACGTGGACGAAAAGCATCTGGCAAGGGCCATGAAGGCGGCTGGGGAATCATG
Source organism: Planctomycetota bacterium (assembly GCA_013152475.1). GTDB lineage: Bacteria > Planctomycetota > Brocadiia > JAADGH01 > JAADGH01 > JAADGH01. Next base: position 37,286 of record JAADGH010000119.1, on the reverse strand, counting down.
CAAGGGATATAGAGACTTCCGCGCCGTTTTGGATCGAGGCGACATCGACATCGTCCATGTTCCCACGCCGCCGCACTGGCACGCGCTCATCTCCATCGCCGCCGCCGAGGCGGGGTGCGACATCTGGTGCGAGAAGCCCATGACCCGCACCATCGCCGAGGGGCAGCATGTCGTGGATGCCGTCCAGCGCAACGGGCGCATGTTCCGCCTGAACACATGGTTCCGCCTCTACGGCGGTCTCTACGGCCTCGGGTCCACGGCCAAGCCGATCAAGAAGCTGGTGAGCAATGGCTTGCTGGGCTGGCCCATCACCGTCCGCGTCAGTCCGGCCACAGGATTCGGCTGGAAGACCCGCGCCTGGAGCGGCCGGATCAACCAGGCCCCCGAACCCGTGCCACCAGAACTGGACTACAACATGTGGCTCGGCCCCGCGCCCTTCAAGCCCTATTTCCGCCATCGCACCCACGGCAGCTTCCGCGGCTACTGGGACTACGACGGGGGCGGTCTGGCGGACATGGGCCAGCACTACCTCGACCCCGTTCAGTATATCCTCGGCAAGGACGATACCAGCCCGGTGGAGGTTGAGGCCTACGCCCCCTGGCCCCCGCACCCGGACGCCTGCGGCGTATGGGGCCGCGTGGAAATGAAATACGCCGACGGCTGCCGTATCATCCTTGAGTCCGGCGAGTGGGGAGAGATGCAAACCGTCGGCAAGCCTTATATGGAAGGGCCGAAGGGAAAAATCTACAGGGGAGTCCGCTTCGATCCTCCGGATCTCGCCGACGCCCTCGATGCGCTGCCCGACCCGGAGCCGATGATCTCGCAGTTCAACGAGTCGGTCATCACGAGGCAGAAGTTCGGCCTGAACGAGTCCAATGGCAATCGCAGCAACATGCTGGTCCACCTGGCCAACTGCGCCATCCGGACGGGCAGGAAACTGCGGTTCGATCCGAAGGCGCAGCGTTTCATCGGAGACGAGGAGGCCAATCGCCTGGCCGACCAGCCCATGCGCGCGCCGTGGCATCTGTAATCGCGAACGACAACGGTTTCTGGTTGAGGAATCGATGATGAAACGGAAGACAATCCTGTCCTTTATTTGCGCAGCGCTTTGTATCGGCATTTCTCTCGCCTCTGCCGCCGACAAGAACGTGCAGAAAATCCTGGACAAAATGCCCGCCGAAAGCAGCGCCGCCGGCGTGAAGCTCATCGCCGAGCTGGCCAAGATGGGACCGGACGCCATCAAGGACGTGTGCAAGATGCTCGTCCCGCCCGGCACGGGCGACGACTCGAAGGCGCGCTACGCCCTGAACGGCCTCGCCATGTACTGCTCCCGTCCGGGCGCAGAAGCGGAGCGGAAGATGTACGCCGCCGTTCTGATCGACGCGCTGAAGAACGCCTTTGATGGCGAGACGAAGGCGTTCCTGATCCGCCAGCTCCAGCTCGTAGGCAAGGACGACGCCGTCCCGACGCTGAGCGGCTACCTGAACGACGAGCGGCTCTGCAACCCGGCCGTCGAGGCCCTGCTGGCCATCCGCACCTCGGCGGCCACGCAGGCGATGGTCAAGGCCCTCCCGGCGGCGAAGGGAAAACGCGCTCTCACGCTTATTCGCGCCCTGGCTCAATGCCGGGCGAAAGAAGCCGCCGATGCCATTAAGCCGTACGCCACAAGCCAGGACACGGACACCCGCCGTGCGGCCCTTTACGCACTTGCGAATATCGGCTGCGCGTCCGCAGCGGGGACGCTGGCCAAGGCCGCAGGGGCCAAGTCGCCCTTCGAGCGGGCGAGGGCCACGTCGTACTACCTGCTCCTGGCCCGGCGATTGGCCGAGGCGGGGAACAAGGACCAGTGCGCCAAGATCTGCCGCAACCTGCTCCAGAAGCGGAAGGAGAGCAATGTCCAGTGCGCGGCCCTCAAGACCCTCATGACCGCTGTCGGCAAGGCCGCGCTGCCCGATCTGCTCAAGGCCCTCGACAGCAAGAAGAAAGACGTCCGCGAGGCCGCGCTGCAACTCGTCTGCGCACTTCCCGGCGGGGATGTTACCGCAAAATGCGTCGAAAAAATGAAGGGAGCGCCGCCGGTGGTCCGTGTCGAGATCATCGGCATGTTGGGTCGCCGCGGCGACAAGTCCGCCCTGCCGGCCCTGATAGAGTCGCTGAAGGATCAGGACAAGGCGGTGAAGCTGGCGGCCATCCCGGCTGTTGCCAGGCTCGGCGGCGATGACGCCGTCCCCGCGCTCGTTGCCCTCCTCCAGACCGATCAAGCCGACGAGATCAAAGCCGCAAAGGAAGCGCTGCAGCGCCTGCCGGGTGAAAAAGTCCTCGCCGCCATGGCCGAGGCCGTTCCGACTGTGCCGCCGAAGTCTCGGGTGGCCCTGCTGGAGGCCCTGTCCAAACGTCGCGCCAAGGCGCATGTGGAGGTGGCCTTCACCGCGACGAAGGATGAGGATAGCGCCGTTCGCCGCGCCGCCATCAAGGCCCTGGGTGACATAGCCAGCCCGGAGCACCTGCCCCGGCTGATTGACCTGATGATAACGACGAAGAGCAGCTCTGAGCGCAAGGCCGCGCGCGATGCCATCGCCTCCGTGGCCAAGCGGATTCCCGATCCCGAAAAACGCGCCGAAGCGCTCCTCGCCGCGCTCCCAAAGGCCAACACCGAGCAGCGTGGCGTCCTGCTGGCCGCCATGGCTCGGGTCGGCGGCACGAAGGCATTGGCAACCGTCCTCGCGGATACGAAGAGCCAGGATGAAAAACTGCAAGACGCGGCGATTCGCGCCCTGGCAGACTGGAAAGACATCGCCGCCGCGCCGGAGATACTGAAGATCGCCCAGACGTCCGATAAGCTGGCCCACCAGGTCCTGGCGCTGCGCGGCTACACTCGGCTGGCGCGTGAGATTAAGTATCCCTCCGAACGGGAGCTCCGTTCTTCGGAGGAGGCCCGCGAGACCAAGAAGACGGCGGAGGAACAGAAGCTCGCCATGTTCAAACATGTCCTCGATGCGGCCAAGCGTCCCGACGAGATCAAACTTGCCCTCGCCGGCCTGGCCGACGTGGAGACGATGGGGTCGGCCGTGGTTGTCGGCAAGTACCTCGACGATGACGCCGTCAAGAATGAAGCCGCCTTGGCCCTCGTCCGGATCGTCGTTCCGCGGCATCGCCGGGACAAGGGCATCAGCGACCCGATCGTCCAACCAGCCCTCAAGAAGGCCGTCCCGCTGATCAAGAACGAGAGGATTCGCACGCAGGCCGAGGAGCACCTCCGCACCATTCCCCTCCCCGACGCGATGAACCTCGCCTGGCGCAAGCCGGTGAAGGTGAGCGAGAACGCGAAGCAGGAGGCGACCCACAAGCCCGAGTTCGCCGTGGACGGTAACTTCAAGGACCCGAGCGGGTCGGCATGGTGGGCGCGCGGCTGGCCATGCTGGATCGAGGTGGACCTCCAGCAGACGGCCAAGATCGATTCGGCCCATGTCTGGTTCTACTGGGACGGCACGCGCTACTACCAATACAAGATTGAGACCTCCCTCGACGGCAAGGAGTGGAAGACCGTCGTGGACCAGAGCAAGAACACCACCCCCGGCACGGCGCGGGGCGTCGTGCACGAGTTCGCCCCGACCGACGCGCGATATGTCCGGTGCAACATCCTGAAGAACAGCTCCAACCCGTCGATCCATCTGGTGGAGTTCAAGGTCTATGCCCAGGGCACGGCCCCCAAGCCCCCGCCGCCGCCCAAGCCGGACAAGGAAGGCTTCGTGCCGCTCTTCAACGGCAAGGACCTGACGGGGTGGACCGGATCGACAAAGGGATATTACGTCAAGGACGGCGTCCTGATCTGCGACCCGAAGAAGGGCGGGCTCCTCAAAACGGAGAAGATGTACAGCGACTTCATCTTCCGGTTCGAGTTCAAGCTGCCCCCCGGCGGGAACAACGGTGTGAGCATTCGCTATCCGGGCAAGGGCGGCGGCTCGTATGCGGGCATGGAGATCCAGATCCTGGACAACACAGCCAAGAAATACGCGCACCTGCACCCGTATCAGTACCACGGTTCGATCTATGGCATCGTCCCCGCCAAGCGAGGGTTTCTCAAGCCGGTGGGCGAGTGGAACTCCGAGGAGATCAAGGCCCAGGGCCCGCACATCACCGTAATGCTCAACGGCACGGTGATCACCGATGCAGACCTTTCCAAGATCGCCAAGCCCATGGACGGCAAGGAGCATCCCGGCATGCGGCGGACGGAGGGCTACATCGGTTTCATGGGCCACGGCGACCAAGTCGAGTTCCGCAACATCAAGATCAAAGAACTGAAGTAAGGCCGGATTTAACCACGAAGGACACGAAGGGCACGAAGGGGAAAATGAGAGTGTGCTCCTCTGCAGAACTACTGCTCCGGGCTGTCTACAAGCGACTTACGCAAAGATACCAATGGGCACTACCTGGACGACAGGCCCTTCAATCTCCCACTGAAGCGACGGGATATTGATGCCGGAACCAGCGGCTCCCTGTTCCATTTCTGAGAACATCTTAGTAAGTGTGCCCTTTTCCATTATTGAGAGCGATGCCTTACGTATCAGGCTTATCGACTGGTCTGAATCGGGGACGACACGGATAGCCTTTCCGAGAACCTGGAAAGTTCCCTCGGCAAGGTCAGACATTGACGGGTCATTCAAGAATTCTTCTTCCAGCGTTATTACTGTTCGGTAACCCGACCCCAGCGATTCCCCAACAAGATCAAGGGTTCCACCGGCTTTGAGCATTTCCAGGAATTTCTCCATTTGCGCTTTCGTTCGTTTGTCAGCCGACAAGCCCCCTTTCTTTGACTTGTCCCTTCTGGGTTCATCGCTGAAAGCGATAGCGATGTCGAGCATGGATATCATTGCATTCATCACTTCAATCAACGGGTTCCTCCGCAAGGGGGCAGAGAATTCGACAATCTGTCCCGCCTCAGGTTGCGTACCCGTTTCATCAAGATACGTGATCTTCTTCTGGCTCGCCAGAATGCGCCGCAGTTTCTGCAGAAGCGAACTCGGCGTGTGCACCTTTTCTTCGCTTTGCTGTTTCCCCTTGGCCCCCTGGGCGGCCTCAGCGTGCCCACCGCCCACCCTGATCCTCAATAGCGAAGAGAGCGCCTGGCCGAGTCCAAACTCAGCACCGTATTTGCTCTCCTCCGCCTGCTTCGATTCCTCAGATGAGACCACCTTGGTTACGGTCGAAATCCCATCCTCAAGCATGGCTATCAGGTCAAAAACCATTCTCTGGTTTAGGTAAACAGGAATAATCAGGTCATCGCCTCGTTCGCTCATCATTTTCTCTCCGGTCAGAGGCTTGGGTCTGCACTCTTGGTCAAAGTAGTCTATGGGTTACGCAGATTGATTATATAATCACGAAAAACATTTGCAGGAAAAATTCCTGCCTGTCACGTTTGACTGCACTCCAGCCCCATGCAAGGATCTCCCAAGAATATTTTTCTATTGAGATTCCCTTCGTGTCCTTCGTGTGCTTCGTGGTAGAATCCTCCCCCATACGGAAGCTCGAATATCCTGAGGAAGAGGATGATGCAACGAGTGCCGAAGCGGATCCGGTTCGACCCGCTCTCCAACCGCGTGATCGGCTGCGCGCTGGAAGTGCACCGGGGTCTTGGGCCGGGCTTGCTGGAGTCCACATACGAGCAATGCCTAGCGCACGAATTGAGTCTCGCAGACATACCCTTCAAGATGCAGTGGCCTCTTCCGGTGAAATACAAGGAAGTCAGTCTCGACTGTGGTTACCGTATCGACTTCCTGGTAGACGGAAAGCTGATCGTTGAACTCAAGAGCGTGGACCAGCTACTCGGCATCCACGAGGCGCAGCTTCTGACCTACATGAAACTGGCTGAAGTCAAGATCGGCCTGCTTATGAACTTCAACGCTGAATTGCTCAGAGACGGTATCAAGAGACTTGTCCTGTAGGATTCCTTCGTGCCCTTCGTGGTAGAATTTCCAGTCCCAGCTTCCTGAGATCGAGGAGTATCCGAGTATGCCGCAGTACAAAGCCACCCACGGCGAATGGCAAGTTACCTTCACGCCCGCATCGGCGAAACTGACATGCCGGCACAAGATGTCTGGCGCAGTGGTCGAGGGCCAGTTGTCGTTCGAGGCGACGATCCGGGACAGTTGCCAGGCATGCACCTTCGACGTGTCGAGGGACACGGTGGCCGACCGTCTCGCGATTATCGACCCCGCCGGCGATGTGCAGGGCTATCTCCACTTCGCGGCGAAAGGCGGGGCGCTGCGCATTCTGTGCATGCATCGCGCGGCGCAGAATTATCCGGGCCTGCTCACTTTCGAGGGAGAAGCCCAGCTTGGGGCCGAGTCCTTCGCCTGCCGGACCACCCCCGCCGCTGGATCGAACGTCGTCCAGATGGCCACCGGCCCCGCCGACAGCGCGCTGAACGATTCGATATTCGATATTGCGAAAGATGTTGTGCTGCGCCTCGATGGCGATTCCGTGTCGCTCACAACCACACCCGGGAAGAAAAAGCCGGCCTTCCCCCTCCGCATGACCGCGCGGCCGGAAGCGGCCAACGGCTGTGCCCTCGCGTTCGAGGTCGAGCAGGACTACTACCGAAGCCGATACGTCCCCCACTACAAACCCCTCGACAAGAAGCGCCTGCCCACGGCGCCGACGGGGTGGATGTCGTGGAACGTCTATTTCGACCAGGCCGGCGAGGAGGAAAACCTGGCCGAGGCGCGCGTCGCGGCGCGGTTCCTGCGGCCCTTCGGCCTGCAGATCTGGTCCATCGAGTCGTGGCAGGACAACTCCGCCACGCTCCCCGTGCGCCACTTCCACAACCTGAACCTGAAGGCCTACGAACCCCAGTTTCCCCACGGCATGAAATGGCTGGCCGACCAGATACGCGCCCTCGGCTTCATGCCCGGCATCTGGACCGCGCCCTTCGGCACGGGCAACGAGGAATTCTACCGGGCGCACAAGTCGTGGTTCCTGCACGACACGAAGGGCAGGCCCATGTCGAACTGGTGCGGCCTCTACCTGCTCGATCCCTCCCAGCCCGCCGTGCGGCAGCACATGAAGGCGATGCACCGGACGATGGCGAAAAAATGGGGCTACGAGTTTTTCAAGATTGATGGGATGTCCGGTCGAAGCAAGAGCTACTCGGCCCACTTCTTCGAGCGCCCCGAAGTGCGCAAGGCATTTAAGTGCAAATGCGAAAATCCATTCGGGCACTGCGTCAAGGCCTTCCGCGAGGGCATCGGCAGGAACGCCATCTTCCTCGCCTGCCAGGGCCACTACTCCGGCCCGGAGGTCGAGCACGCCGACGCCGCACGCATCGGGGCCGACATCGTTTCGCCGAATCAGCCGAGCCAGTGGCACAACGTCCTCGCCCAGGCGAAATGGACGCTGAACCAGCTCTTCGTCAACAACATCATCTGGTACTGTGACCCGGACACGCTCCTGGTCGGTGATTACCATCCCATCGACACTGCCCGGATCACCACGACGATCGTCGCTCTTCCCGGCCAGCTCATGTTCGCGGGGGACAAGCTGGGCGCGCTGGGAAGCGAGCGCATGCGGCTGCTCCAGCAGGCCCTGCCCGTCTGCGACGTCCGGCCGCTGGACCTCTTCCCCATCTTCGACATGCTCCCCGTGTGGGACCTGAAGGTCAGGCGGCCCTTCGGCGAGTGGGACGTGGTCTCCCTCTTCAACTGGGACAACCGGAAGCGCAAGGTCGGGTTCACCTTCGAGGAGATCGGTCTGCCAGCAGGCGAGACCTACCTCGTCTATGACTTCTGGAACAAGCGCTTCGTAGGCGCCATGCAGGGCGGGTACACCGCCTCGCTCCCCGGCCGGTCGAGTCGGCTCCTTGCCGTGCACCGCTCGACGGGCGCGCCGCAGTTCCTGTCGACGGACCGCCACATCACGCAGGGTGCGGTCAGCCTGGAGGACCTGGCGTGGGACGAGAAGGCGGGCATGCTCACCGGCCGTGTGCGCACGATCAACAGCGTGTCACAGGCGCTGGTCTTCCACATTCCCGATGGCTTCGAGTTCAAATACGCCAAGGCCGACTGCGCCTCCGCAGTGGACATGCGCCCCGATGGCACGCTTGTCATGGAACTCATAAATGACGAGACGGCGAGTGTGCGCTTCGAGATCCACGCGCCGCGATAAAACCGGACCAAAGGGGCCTCTCCGACGCCCGTTGTGCGTTGGTTTCGTGATCTCGCGGATTAGGGGTGCGTGAAGGACAGCTTGATGTAGGTCTCCGGGTCTTTGTCGATCTTGGCATACGCCTCGGCGGCCTCGGCAAAGGGCACAGTGGGCGTGACGATGGGGTCGGCCTTCAGGCGCTTTTGGATGAAGAGTTCCAAGCCGCTTTCGATGATTCGCCGGTTGTTCCAGCGGGGATGGTCGAGGGTCGGCTCACTGCACGCTCGCGTCGAGATGATGTTCGTCCGGTTCCAGTGGAACTCGTCGCCAAGCTGGAGAGCAGGCGAGGACGGCTTGCAGACGGCCCCCTCGGCGACGGTCCCGCCGTAGCCGACGCTCCGCACCGCTTCATTCAGGGCCGACGGCGCGCCGCTGTATTCGATGGCCACGTCGAGGCCGACTTTGTCTGTTGCTTTTCGTATCTCAAGGGCTACGTCCACCTCCGTCGGATCGAAGGCGACATCCGCACCGGTGGCCAGCGCGATCTCCCGGCGGCTCTTCACCGGATCGATAGCAAATACCTGCGCCGCCCCGGCGACCTTCGCGAGCTGCACGCACATCAGCCCGATCGCCCCGAGGCCGAAAACGCCGACATGGTCTCCGATTCTCACATTTCCATCGCGGATTGCGCCGTAGGCGAATTCCGCCGGGTCCAGGCAGACGATCTCCTGGGGCGTCACCCCTTCGGGCATCTCCCTCACGCGGTTGGCCGGCAGCGTGTAGCTGTCGCGCGCCCCGCCGTGGCCGAAGACCTTGTCGCCGACTTGCACTCCCTCGACGTTCGGCCCGACCTTCTCCACCGCGCCGACGAACATGTTGCCGAGGCTGACGGGAAAGAGCCTCCGCTCCTCATCGGACTCGACGAACAGCCGCATCTCCGGGTCGCGCTTCTTCTTCATCCATCCGGCCTCGCCGTGGAACATGGCCGCCTCGGTCCCGTGCTTGCACGCGCTGAACTCGGTGCGGACGAGCACCTGCCCCTCCTTCGGTTCGACATCCTCATACTCCCGCAGCACCGGCGTGCACACATCTGTCGCAATCAGTTCTCTTGGCATCGTCAGTTCCTTCCGATTACTCCTTGGGCAATTGGGTGCGCGGTTTGATTTTCTCTTCCACGGTCCTGGCCGACTTCAGCACGTCGAGGTGCGCGGCGTGGAGGCGCTCGGCCTCGTTGCGTTTCTCGGCAAAGACGTTTTTCTCCTCCGCCGGATCCTCGGTCAGATGGTAGAGTTCCGACGGCAGGTCCGGGCCGCGGTAGTGCAGCGTCCACTCGCCGTCGGTGATGCTGGTGCAGAGGGGTTTCGTGGGGTCGCTCGGCAGCTCGCGGGTGGTGACGGCCACCTCGCGCTTCGCGTCAAGCTTCTCGCCCTTGAGCAGCGGCGCGAGGGACACCCCGTCTAACGGTTCCGGCTTGGGGACCCCCGCCAGGTCCAGGATCGTCGGGAAGAAGTCCACCGGCTGGGCGAGGAAGTCCGCGTGCCGGCCGCCTTCCGTCCCGGGCACATACCACATCCACACAATGTGCGCGACCGGCTCGTAATACGGCCATGGCCCGTCGGGGCCTTTGCCGCTCTTGCCGATGCGGCCGTGGTCGCCGATGTAGTGGCCGTGGTCGGAGATAATGGTGATGGCGGTGTTGTCCATGAGGCCGAGGCGTTCGACCTTTTCGAGGAGCCGCCCGATCCAGGTGCTCACCAGCGTGCACTCGCCGGAATAGAGGGCCTGGGTGTGCTTCAGCTCGGCCGGGGAGAGATAGTCGCAATAATCGTAAACCGGGTGATCCACGATTTCGCCCTCGTAGCCGGGGTCGTATAGGTCCACATAGTGCTGCGGCGGGTCCCAGGGCTCGTGGGGGTCGAAGGTGTCGATGTAGAGGAAGAACTTCTCGTGGGTGTAGTTGCGCTCCAGCCAGTCGCAGGCGCGCTGCATCGTCCGGGCGACGAAGGTGTCGCGCTCGGTCTTCCAGTTGGCCGCGCGCCAGCGGTAGTGGTTCTTCTGCATGCGCTCCGGGCCGCGCACCTTTTCGGGGGCGCACTGGAGCGGCACGGGGATGTCGTCGGTGATGGAGCGATCCCCCTCTTGCCCCCGCATCCAGTCCCAGGCCGTAAAGCCGCGGTCGAACTGATGTCCGTCGCGGATGAGATGGGGCGTGTCGCAGATGAGCATGGAGACATAGTCCGCCTCGGTCATGTGCATGGCCAGGACGACCTCGTCCGGCGGCAGGGGGGTCCAGCCCCGGACGGGGAAGGTGAACCGTCCGGTCATCATGTCGGTCCGGGTGGGGATGGTGGGGAATGACGCCTGGTAGGCGCGGTCGAGGACGAGGCATTTTTTCGCAAAGGCGTCGAGCTTCGGCGTGTGGACCTTCCACCAGGGGCACTTACCGGTGAAGCCCAGGTGGTCGTATCGGAATGTGTCGGTCATGATGGCGATGACGTTCATTCGTTTCTCCTTTTTGGGTATCGGTTTCCACGACGGCCTGAACGACAAAGGGCATGATATTCATTTCGGCGGGGGGTGTCAATGCCGGACCGCGATCCGTAGTCTTTTCACACCTTCTCAGTCGCGGCGCGCCGTGCTTCCCGACTTCTCCGTGGCCTTCGGCACATACCAGAACGAGCGCCAGTAGGCTTGGTCGGTGGCATAGACGTCAATGGGCGCATCGGGCGGCAGGTCCTTGGGCAGGATACCGTAGCGCTTCATTTCGCGGATGTAGTGCTCGTCGGGATGGAAACCGGGCTGATGGTAGAGTGTGGTTTTGTCGAGATACTCTTTCGCTATTGCGATGGCGGCTAACATCTTCCGGTAGTCCGGATCATTTTTGTCCTTGAAGACCGGGCCGGGACAGATGCCCAGGCCGCCCGCCTCCTTGGCCAGTGGGGCGAGGAGGACCAGCGACTTGTCCGGCCGGCTCTCATTCACCAGGAGCGACATGAAGAAGTGCTCCGCGCCGGGGAGGATGTCCCGGGAGTATTGCGGACGGATGCCCCTGACGCCCGTCGGCAGCGTCATCTTCTCCTGGGTGTGACACGAGCGGCAGCGGCCCATGTGCCGGGCCACAGCGCCCCAGACATACGGCCCGGAGGTCGAATGCAGGGCGGCGTAGCTCCCGGCGTAGGCGGCCCCGGTCTCGAGCCACATCCAGATCAGGCGTTTTTCGCTCTCGGACAGTTCGACCTTGTTGTGCCTGGTCAATATCTTTTTCATCAGCGGACTCGCGCCGCTGCCGATGGTTCGCGGCGCGGTGTTGCCGTTGCCATTGCCGTTGTCGGCGAGTTGCCCGCGCAGCAGTAGCGTCCAGTACCCCATCGTGAATCGTCGTGCGCCGCTTCGCGCGCCATAGTCGGCGGTGAGGATTGCCTTGCCGGCGAACTTTTCGGGATTGTGGCACTTTACGCAATGCTTGTCGAGGATCGGCTGGATGTGCCGGGGGAAGTCGATCACGTCGGGCAGGCCCTCGAATCGTTTGATCTTGCTTGGGGGGCGGCCCATGGCCTGGAGCACCGTCTCGGCGCCGGCCGGCGGCGCAGTCCCCCGAGGCTCATGGCAGCCGACGCAGCTTGTCCTTTCGCCGGGCAGGACGCTGCAGAAGCTGTGCATCCGCTTGACCGACAGGTCGTTCTCATCGAGGGCCACGAAGAAAACAGGCCGGTTGGCGGGAACCTCGAAATAGGCCGAGCCGTCCGGCTCGACCGGCACTGTGCCGAGGACACGTTCGAGCGTGAACGTGCCGAGAAAGCTGATCATATCCATGCCACCGCTGTGATTGACCGGCTTGGGCAGCGGCTCAAGGACGAGGAGCTTCTTGATCTCGCCGCGCTTCACACCGACCATGTTCCGGCCCCGGTAGACGTCCTGCAGGATCAGACTGCCGGTGGCCTGGGCGTAATCGACCCGGGGCTGGATCACCCGCTCCCGCCGCCGGGGGCGGATCGGCCTCGGCTCGTGGAGCATGATGTCGCCCCGGCAGATCTCCTGCGTCGCGCCCGTCCCGTCCATGAGGAGCATCTGATTGTCGCGCGCTACTAAGAACAGATCCTCGGAAAGCGGATAGGGATCGCGGAAGACGTTGGCCGGGTTAATGATTTTGGCCGCGTCCGGATCGTCCGGCCCGGCATTGGGTGTCACCACCCGGATGGCCCCCGCGTGCTCGCGCCGACCATGGCCGGGGCAGAAGACGGAGACGATCTTGTCCGTGCCGGGGATGGGCTTGGCGTCGATGAAGACCATGCCCGGGTGCATGTTGCCGTAGTAGACCATCTGCCCGGTGCCGTCGGGGTTGATGGTCCACAGGTGATGGAAGACCATCTGCGAGCGGTCCACGTATTCCCAGCGCGTGTAGAGGATGCGTCCGTCCGGCAGCGGCCACGGCGTGTTGTCGTGCTCGATGTTGCTGGAGAGGATGTGGATGTTCTTGCCGTCGGCGTCGCATCGGTAGAGGGTGGCCACCTGCGTGAAGAAGCAGTTCACCCAGCGTTTGCACCGGCTGGAGCAGAAGATAATATCGCCGTCGGGGAGGTACGTCGGCTCGATGTCGTCGTAGGGGTCGCCGGTGAGCCGTTTCAGGCCCGCACCGTCGATGTTGATCTCATACAGGTTGTAGTATTCCGACCCGTCGCGACGCCAGGAGAAGATGATCTTCTTGCCATCGTAGTGCACCTGCGGGTCGCGGAAGGCGCCCTTGGGGTCGTCCAAGAGGACGGTGGTCTTCCCCGTGCGGAGGTTCAACTTGCAGAGCCGGCCCCCGTCGGGGCCATAGACCTTGCGCTCCGGGTCGGAACACCAGTAGCCGAAGTTGGCGTACCAGTGGCCGTTTCGACCGGGATGGCGAAGGGCATAGACGATTTCGTCGGCGCCGAGGATCGGCGCGAGCATTTGCCGCAGGAGGGCCTGTGTGTCGGCGACGAAGCCGGGGATCTTCGCCAGGGCTGATTCATCCACATGGGTCATCGCCTGGCGGATAGCGGCCCGGCGGGTCTCTAACACCTTGAGGCGCTCAAGCCACTTGTCGGGGCCGGTGGCATGTCCCTCGATGATCCGTCGCATGGAGTCGAGGTTCACCCGTTGGAGGTCCATCGCGCCGCTGTAGAATCGGCAGGCCTTGGCGAAGAGTTGGAGACCGCTGGGGTCGTCGGGCTTGGGTTTGGTCTTCCAGAGGGCCTGGAGCTCCTTCTTGATGCCCGCGCCGAGGGGGCCGGTGCGGTAGGCGGCGGCGTTGGTCAGGTGCTTCTCGAGGCCGGTGCTGTCGTCGAGGCAGAGCCAGTAGGGGCCGTCGCGGTAGAAGAGGCCCGTCTCGAGGGGGAAGTCCCTGGCGATGTGCTCCCACAACTTCGCGGCCACGCTCTCCTTGTTGGGCCGGTCGAGGATTTTGAGGCGGACGGACACCGGCTTGTCGGCTGTGTTGCTGATGCCGATGGTCGCCTCGAAGCGTTTGTATTTCTTGCCGAGCTTGAAGCCAAGCTCGCCGGGAGTCAGCGTTATGATGCCGGTCTTGAACTGCGCCTTGGCCACGGAGAGTGGCTTGCCTTTAAAATCTCTGTCGCGCGCCACGGCTCGCCAGGGGACGCGGATCGCGGCGGGCTTGAGTTTGCTGAGGGAGACCTCCTTCCCGTCCTTGGCGATGAGCCTGGCATCGCCCCACACGGCGGGGATGCGGCAGCGCTTCGCCTCGTGGAGGGCGACGAGGTACATGCGATCCACGTTCGACACATCGACGGAGATCGACAGCGGCCCGCTGCCCTTGCGCATGAGGTAGCTCTGCACCGGCGAGAAGCCGCGCTCCTGGTTGAACTTCCGGAAGGCGGCGCGGGTGGCGAGCATGGTTTCGGGGAAGGTGGCCTTCTTGACATACAACTTGGATACGTCCGGGCCTTTTGTGTCCGCAGCCAGAGACATCGCGGCGAGGCTAATCACAGATGCGGGAAGGAGAACGGTGAGGATGGTGTGCTTGCGCACGGTAGTGACCTCCGAACACGTTGGTCAATCTGGCGCCCCGAGGATACCCTTTTTTTATGGTAGCAGGGGTTGCCGGTTGATGCAAGGGAAAACGGGCGAGGAGTTTTCCCCATGTCACCCGGCCATGTCGTTGCGAGAGATGAGATGGCTTCGGCGTTTGCTTCTTGACAACCAGTGCGATTTGCGCGAAACTGAAACTAACATTTTGTGGATAGTGCGGCCTGATACCTTCGTACAGAGAGGAAGCGCTGACATGGGTTCCAAGAACAAACCCGTAAACTGGCATTCGATTTCTGTCGAGGATGTGCTCAAGCAGTTGAAGACAGGCAAGGACGGCCTCAGCGAGGAGGAGGCCAAGAAACGACTCGAACAGTACGGCCCCAACAAGATTCGCGAGCAGAAGCTGGTTTCCGGCTGGGATATCCTCTTTCGTCAATTGCGAGGCTTCTTTAACATCGTCCTGTATGTGGCGTTGGCGATCGCCATCTGGGCGGCAAAGGTCCCTGACGCCGTGTTTATCGCCGCGATTCTCGTCATCAACACCACCCTGTCGTTTTACCAGGAATACAAGGCCAGCCGGGCCATGGAGGCGCTGAAGGAGTTTCTGGTCGCAACGGTCAAGGTCGTTCGCGGGGGCGAATCGCGGGAGATCGAGGTGGACGAGGTCGTGCCGGGCGATGTACTGGACCTCGAAGAGGGGGAGAAGGCCCCCGCCGACGCGCGGCTTCTCGAGGTGCATGCGCTTCGCGTGGACGAATCGACGCTGACCGGCGAATCCACACCCGTCGACAAAGAGATGAAACAGGCGGAGGAGAAGGCCGATCTCGGCGACCGGACGGACATGGTGTATGCAGGGACGACCATTGTTCGCGGCACGGCGCGCGCCGTCGTCACGGCCACGGCGATGGAGACGGAGCTCGGCAAGATCGCAGCCGCGCTGGAGGAGACCGAGACGCCGCCTACGTCCTTCGAGATCGAGGTGGACAGCCTGTCCAAGCACATCACGATAGGGATTCTCTGTCTGGTCGTGGGCGTGGCGCTGCTGCTCTACCTGCGCCATGCCATGCCCATCGCAGACATTGCGATCTTCTCGCTGAGCCTCGGCGTGGGGGCCATACCGGAAAGCCTCCCGGTGGTGCTGTCCTTCGCCCTCGCCATGGGGGCCCAGCAAATGGCCCACCGCAAGGCCTTGGCGCGGCGGCTGGCCATCGTGGAGTCGCTTGGTTCGATCGACGTCATCGGCTCGGACAAGACCGGCACGCTGACGAAGAACGAGATGACCGTACAGGCGCTCTACCTGCCCGGCCACGGGGTCTTTCACGTGACCGGCGAGGGGTATGACCCGAACCACGGCGAGATCGAGCACCTGCACGAGGGCAAACAGCAGGCGCTGATGCGGCTGCTCCAGGCCGTCACGATGTGCAACAATGCGAAACAGACAACGAAGGACGGGAAAGAGACCTACCTGGGCGACCCGACGGAGATCGCCCTGCTGGTCGTGGCCGAGAAAGGCGGACACGACATCGCCGAGACGCTCTCGAAATACCCGCGCCTCGACGAAATCCCTTTCACCAGCGACCGCCAGATGATGACGACGATCCACGAAGTGGACGGCAAGAAGATGGCCATCCTCAAGGGCGCGCCGGAGGTCATCCTGGAACGGTGCACCCACGTGTACGAGGACGGCCACACGGAGCCAATGACGGACAAGGAGCGCAACGAAATCAAGTCGGTGCTGGAGGACCTCGAGGGCGATGCGCTCCGCGTGCTGGCCGTGGCTACCCACGAACTCTCCGACGGGGCCGCCGATTCCGCCGATGCGATTGAGAAGGACATTCGGTTCCTGGGCCTCACGGGGATGATCGACCCGCCGCGCCCCGAGGTCAGGAATGCCATTGCCGAGGCCAGGGGCGCAGGCATCGGGACCCTCATGATCACCGGCGATCATGCGATTACCGCCGCGGCCATCGCGGGACGTCTCGGCATGGGGCAGAAGGCGGTGAGCGGGAGCGACGTGGAGGCCATGAGCGATGACGAGCTTCACGACAAGGTGGAGGAGATCGACATCGTCGCCCGGGCGACACCCATGACGAAGCTTCGCGTGCTGCAGGCCCTCCGGGCGAACAAGCACTTTGCGGCGATGACCGGCGACGGCGTGAACGATTCGCCCGCCCTGAAGCAGGCCGACGTGGGTGTGGCCATGGGCCTGCGCGGGACCGACGCCGCCAAAGAGGCGTCGGGGATGATCCTCCTCGACGACAATTACGCCACCATCGTGTCCGCCATCGAGGAGGGCCGCCGCATCTTCGACAACATTCGCAAATTCGTCAATTACCTGTTGACGTGCAACGTGGGCGAGGTGCTCATGGTCATGCTCGGCGCGCTCTGGGGGCTCCCGCCGGTGACGGCCATCATGGTGCTCTGGGTGAACATCCTCACCGACGTGCTGCCCGCCATCGCCCTGGGCGTCGACCCCGCCAACCCCGGCTTGATGAAACGCAAGCCGCGCCCCCACGACGAACCGATCCTCAACAAGCCGCTCCTCTGGACGACCATCTTCATCGGCGTCAAGAAGGGCTTCATGCTGTTCCTCGTCTTCCTTGCGGGATACTACTGGCTGGGCAAGAACCTGCCCGGATCGGAACGGATCGAATACGCGCAGACCATGGCCTTCACCGGAATCATCCTGTATTCGTTTGTGCGAATCTTTGTTATCCGCACCTTCGATACGCTGACCTTCTGGTCCAATCCATGGCTCGTCATTTCCCTCGGCGTCGCGGTCATACTTCAGGTGTTCATCATCTACTGCCCCGAGGTGCATGATTTCTTCGGCCTGCAGCGGCTCGGCTTCGCCGCATGGGGGCTGCTGGCGGGCATGGCCGTGACCGCCGGCTTCCTCGGCGTGTGGATATCCAATTGGATCACCACCTGGGCCGGGTCGGTCATCGACACCAGCGGGTCTGCGTGATCCGGACAGTGTTGTTGTGTTGGTGAAGTGCGATGCAGAGAGTCGACCGGATCGCAGTTGTTTTGGCTGTTCTCGCTGTCGCGTCGGCAGGGCTTCATGCCGACGCGGCGCCTTCCTGGAAGATCGATCTGCAGATCGTGGACGCACAGGGCAAGACCTTGGCCCGCGCGACGAACCAGGCCCCGAACGACGCGGCCCGGCTGCGACATCGACACAAATACAATCCCGGCGACAAAATCGTCGTTCGCGGTCCGAAGCACATGCTCTTCGGCCCCGGTGTCGGCCTTCCGGCAGGGGTGGTGTACTGCCCCACCGGGGAGTTCGAGTTCCCCGTCCCTACCGGCAAGGCGGCAAGGGCCTACGATACGTTCGCATCCAATCGCCACACCATCTATGCGCGCCCGCTGGCCCCCTGGGAGTTTGCGAGCTTCCGCAACATCGCCGTGAACCCCGCCGATGCCCCGGAGAGCAAGGGACTATTCCCGCATGTCACGACGAACAGCGTCTGCCGCAACGACCCCGTCTTCGCCGCGCGCAACGCCATCGACGGGTTTGCCAAACCCGACGGCCACGGCCCGTGGCCCCATCAATCCTGGGGACCGGACATGAAGGAGGGCCTCTGGCTACGGATCGACTTCGGTCGCCCGGTCGAGGTGGAGGGTATCGGTGTTACCCTCCGGGCTGACGTGCCGCATGACAGGTTCTTCCTGGGCGCGACGATCGTCTTCCCCGACAAAAGCGAGCGGAAGATCACGTTCAAGCCCCACGGCAAGCGGCAATGGTTTTCGTTTCCGCGAAAAACTGTGACGTGGCTTGAATTCCGCAACTTCGTTCTGCCCAAGGAGAAGGGCTGGTGCGCCGTGACGGAGGTGGAAGTGCGCGGCCGCGACGCCATGCCCTACGCGAAGAAAGCCACCTGGCGCGAAACGGTCAT
The DNA here is from genome assembly GCA_013152475.1 of Planctomycetota bacterium. Taxonomy (GTDB): domain Bacteria; phylum Planctomycetota; class Brocadiia; order JAADGH01; family JAADGH01; genus JAADGH01. The sequence goes on along the minus strand of JAADGH010000119.1, from coordinate 19,230 downwards.
CAGCCAGCTCCACATCTGGCCCGCCTACGTCATGGCGCGCGCCATGCAAGACTTCCCGAAGGATTATGAGCAACTCCGGCTCGTTGCCGACTGGGTGGGCCAAGACAAGCTCGACGGGCCGGACTTTGCACAGGCATTGCGCGCCGCCATCGGGAAGATCGGCGAGAAAGGCAAGACCCTCCTCGCCAAGTTCGACAAGCTCGCCCCCTCCGACCCACAGCGTGTGGGCATCTACCTGAGAGCCTGCGCCCTCCGGCGCGAGATGCGCCTGGCGAAGCACGCCGACAAGATCAAGCGAGTCGTCTTCACCAAACACTACGACATGGGCGGCTCGCACTACGCCTACACCGAGGGCCAGTCCGACGCGCAGAAGGAGCGCCACTTCCGCCCCGGCTCGGCCCTGTGCCTGCTCGATGTGGAGGGGACGCGCGGCAAGGTGCGAACGCTCCTCGAGGATCCCAAAGGCGTCATCCGCGACCCGGACGTGTCCTTCGATGGCAAGCGCATCCTCTTCGCGTGGAAGAAATCGCTGGACGAAGATGACTACCACCTCTACGAGATGACCGTTGCCGACGGGAAGGTCCGGCAGATCACGTCCGGCCTCGGCTACGCCGATTACGAGGGGGCCTACCTCCCCAACGGCGACATCATCTTCAACTCCACCCGCTGCGTGCAGACGGTCGATTGCTGGTGGACCGAGGTGAGCAACCTCTTCACCTGCGACGGCGACGGCAGGTACCTCCGCCGCCTCAGCTACGACCAGGTCCACACCAACTTCCCGACGGTCACTCCCGACGGCCGCGTGATCTACACGCGGTGGGACTACAGCGACCGCGGGCAGATCTACCCGCAGGGCCTCTTCCAGATGTATCCCGACGGCACGGCGCAGACGGAGGTCTATGGCAACAACTCGTGGTTCCCGACCTCCATCCTCCACGCCCGGGCGATTCCTGGTTCCAACAAGATCGTCTGCATCTTCAGCGGCCACCATACCCGGCAGAAGGGCTGGCTCGGTCTGCTCGATCCCGACCTCGGCCGGGAGGAGAACAGCGGCACGCAGCTCATCGCCCCGGTGCGCGAGACGCCCGCCGTCCACATTGACCAGTACGCCCAGCACGGCGATCAGTTCCAGTATCCTTACCCGCTCAGCGAGACGGGATACCTCGTTGCCTTCAAGCCCGTCGGCGCGAGAAACTTCGCCATTTACTATATGACCATCGACGGAGAACGCGAGCTGCTCGCGTCGGACCCGAGGATCTCCTGCAACCAGCCCATCCCCCTGGCCCCGCGCCCGGTTCCCCATGCCCGGCCGAACCTGGTGGATTATCGTAAGACTAACGCCGTGATGTATTTACACGACATCTACTTCGGCCCCGGACTGAAGGGGGTTCCCCGTGGTACAATCCAGGGCCTCCGCGTCGTGGCCCTGGAGTACCGCGCGGCCGGGGTCGGACACAACGGCAACTCCGGTCCCGCCGGCGGGGCCATGGCCAGCACCCCCGTCTCCATCCAGGGCGCGTGGGATGTGAAGCGCGTTCTCGGCACGGCGAAGGTGTATGAGGACGGGTCGGCGTGCTTCATCGTCCCGCCGCGCACGCCGATCTACTTCCAGGCCCTCGACGCCAGCGGCCATGCCGTGCAGACCATGCGGAGCTGGGCGACGCTCCAGCCGGGCGAGCGGTTCTCGTGTGTGGGGTGCCACGAGAGCAAGAGCGCCGCGCCGCACCCGAGGCCGGTCACCCATGCGATGAAGGCGGGACCGCAGGAGTTGACACCGTGGCACATCGGGCCGCGCGGGTTCAGCTTCATCCGCAATGTCCAGCCGATTCTCGACCGGCACTGCGTCCGGTGCCATTATGTCAAAGGCGGGGCAAGACCCCCGGCGCCGAAGGCGCAGGACATCAAGCCGGCGTTCTCCCTCAAGGGCGATCAGGCACTTGACACCGGTGCGCTGCGCAAGTGGAGCGACGCCTACAAGGCCCTGGCCAACCGGAAGGTGGCCGACTGGATCAACATCCAGTCCGGGCCGAGCATGCTCCCGCCCTACCAGGCGGGCGCAGCCAAGAGTAAACTCATTCAGATGCTCAAGGACGGACAGGGCCACCCCGGGGGCAAGGTGAGACTTTCGCAAAAGGAAAAGGACATCCTGGCCTGTTGGATCGACCTGCTTGTCCCGTACTGCGGCGACTACACGGAGGCCATGGCCGAGGACCAGGTCGCCCGCTACCGTCACTTCGAGGCCAAGCGGTTGGCATGGAAGAAACAGGAGGGCAAGAACATCGACGCCCTCATCCGGGATCGGCTGGCGAAGTCCAAGTTCAAGTCCCCGTCCACGGCCAAGGCGCCGTGAAACGGCGCGCCGGAAGGAGGCGCCTTGTTCAGAAAGGATGATTCCATGAGCCAACTGCCTTGTCTGTCGGGTGTTCTGCTGATGCTCTTTTTTTCGTCGCAACTCCTGGCCACAGAGTATGTTGTGTCTCCAGACGGCAACGACGACGCTCCCGGCACGCGCGAGAAGCCCTGGAAGACCATCGCAAAAGCGAATCTGTCGCTGAAGCCGGGCGATACGGTCACATTTCTCGACGGCAAGTACGCCGGTGTCATTGAACCCGTCCAGTCGGGGAAGGAGAAAGCACCGATTACGTTCCGCTCTCAGAACCACCTCGGCGCGGTCCTGACCGGTGGGAAAGCGAGCGACGGGAAGGCCCTGTGCGTCTGGCTGAACCAGAAGGACCACGTTGTCATCGAGGGGTTCTATATGCTCCCCGACACCGGCGGGTGGATGCGTCTGACGTCCACGAAGAATTGCGTCATTCGTAAATGCGAAATGGAGAATGCGACAAAGAGCTACAGCCCCATCGAGTGCCGTGATTCCCACACCAACCGCTACGAAGACCTTGTCTGCCGGCGGTCGAACAACATCGGCAAATACGGCCACGTGGCCGGGGACATGTGGAACAACTACGGCAGCACACACAACGTCTTCCTCCGCATCCACATCAGCCGCGCCGGGCACCGGCCCTTTGGGATATGGTATGACTCGCCGTACAACGTGGTTCGTGACTGCATTTTCGACTGCCGCTGGGGCCGCAATTTCGAGTACTTCTCCGCCCCGCGTATCCTGATGGAGGGGTGCATCGTGACGAACGGCTTCGACGGCGCCGGCTCGGCCGACGGGCGGGCGAAGCTGTTCATCGTCGATTCCATCTTTCGCCGCAACGTGATCTACCGGAACTATTACGGCCCCTTGGTCATCAACGCCTACCAATGGCGCGGGCACGAAAAGATTTTCGAGATGACCCGCTCGCGCATCTACCACAACACGTGGTTTCGCAATCACGAATATGGCTTCCAGATGTCCGATAACGGGAAGTGGGAGGAGGCCGGCCGGCACTTTGTCGCGGGCAACATCTTCCAGAACAACATCTTCGCGGGCAACGACCCCGGCGGCGACGGCCTGGCGCTATTCCTCCAGTCCAATATCGCCGAGGACAATCTCTTTCGGTTCAACGATCTCTTCGGCGACAAGCCGGGGTGCAAGACCGTACGTTATGATTCAAAAGGATGGAATGTCAATCGCTGGGACGATCTCCGCATGACGGCGACCGAGGCAAACGCAAGAATGCCGAAGCAGTTCATCGGCAACATCGACGCCGACCCGCTCTTCGCCAGTGCCGATGCGGACGACTATCGTCTGCGCGACGGCAGCCCGTGCATCGATGCGGGGAAACCTCTGGCCGTGGCTCGCGAAGCAGGCCAGGGCCGGACCATGCCCGTGGACGATGCGCGCTGGTTCTATGACGGCTTCGGTATCCCCGGCGAGCAGGGCGACCTGATCGTCATCGGCTCGGAGAAGAAGAAAGCGCGGGTGGTCAAGGCGGACATCGAGAAAAACGTCCTCACCCTCGACCGCGACACGACCTGGGCCAAGGGCGACAGCATCGCGCTCCCCTACGCCGGCAAAGCGCCCGACCTCGGGGCGTATGAGTCCGGCATGGAAACCGGACCGACCATCCCAAAAGGCCTGCGACTGGTCACGATGGAGACGGCGACGAAGCCGGTGGTCGTCACGGACTTCGAGCCGGAGAACATGGAAGAGTGGCACTACTACTGGAACTTCTCCCGCCAGCGCAACACCGACGCGCGCATGGACGACACGACCGCGGCGTCGGGCAAGCGCTCCATGCGCATCTTCGCCACGAGCGACAAGGCGGATCTGTCGTGCGACATCCGCCCGCGCTGGTGGGACATCGACCGTTTCCCGATTGTGAAATTCTCCTACCGCATCCCCAAGGGTGTGCCCGTCGGCGTGTGGCTCTGCGCGTTCAAGAGCTCAACCACCGGGCGCGGCATGGTGTGCGTCGGCGGGACGGAGACGCGGAAGGCGGGCGGCTACACCGACCTGAAGCGCTACACGCTGATCGACGACGACCAGTGGCACGAGATCACCATCGACGCCCGTGTGATCCGCGAGGTTTACCCGAAGGTGAAGCTGCTCCAGATGTTCCGATTCTACACGATGGGCAAAGGAGAGAAGGGGCAGCACTTCTGGTTCGACAACTTCCGCATCCTGCCGGCGGGGTCCACGGAGTGATCGGGGTCAGGCACAGATGTAGGGGCGGGACTCCGTTCCCGCCCATAACGTAGAAGCGGCATCTTGCCGCTTCATGAAGAGCCTGGAAGGCTCTTCTACTTTGGCCCGTGGTGCTGCCGTACCGCAGCGCGGAAAGGTGCAGTGACCCTCCCCCACACACCCACTCACGAATGCACGACGTTGAGGTACATCTCGACCATGTCGTCCATGGTCAGGGGGGCCGGCGTGAACTCGACAGATTTGGGCGTGGACTTCTTCGCATTTTTCGCCAGGGCCCGAGCGAACTCGCCGGTTGTCTGGTCGGGCTTAACCCTGATTCGCTCCGGGATGCCAATGCTGCGAAGCAGGTCCGTAACCGCCGCGATGAAGTTCCGGGCCACGGCTTCGTCGCCCCGGCCGCGCCGCTCGACGCCGAACATCGGCGCAAGTGCGACGTAGTCGGCCATGCACTCCGACAGGTTGTGCAGAAGCATGTGGGGTTCGATGAGGCCGATGCACAGACCGTGCGGCACATGGACCAGCGCACCCATGGCGTGGGAGAGGGAGTGCGTCCCGATGGCGGCGGAGTAGGCCAGGCCGAGGCCGCCGTACGTGGCAGCCAGTGCCATGCCCGACCGCGCGACGATATCTCCCCCGTCATGGACCGCCGCGCGCAGATGTCTCGCGGCAAGGCGAACCCCCTCGTAGGAGAAGGCCCGTCCGAGCGGCGTTCGGTTCTTTGAGATGGTGCACTCCAGGCAGTGACCCAGCGCATCCGCCCCGCAGGCCGCCGTCAGCTCAGGCGGCATGCCGAGGGTGAGGCGGGGGTCGATCAGGGCGATCTCGGGGGCGTTCATCGGGGACACAATCGTCCCCTTCATCTCACGCTGGGGGTCGGTGAACACCGCGCCGGCGGAGACCTCGCTGCCCGTGCCGGAGGTGGTGGGGATGAGGATCTTCGGCAGGGCCTCCTCGGGCTCCCGGCGGTCGGGATTGCACATGACGTAGTCCCATACGCCGCCCACGTTCTTCGTCAGCATGGAGATGCCCTTCGCCGTATCCAGGACGCTGCCGCCGCCGATGCCGATGATCAGGTCGATGCCTTCGCGTTGCGCCAGGCGCGCGCCCTCCTCGGCGATGGCGGCTTTAGGGTCGGGCTGAATGCGTTCGAATCGGATCACGTCGACTCGGGCTTCGATGAGGGCGTGCTCCGCCAGGGCCACATACTCCTCCAGACCTGGAGCTTCCTCATAGAGAACAAGCATGGCCTTGCTGCCGAGCACCTTCGACAGGTCGCCCAGCTCGGTCAGTTTTCCCGGGCCGAAGAGGATTCGGGTTCGTAACGCAAAGTCAAATGGCGTCAGATCGTTCATGGGTTCAACTTCTCCGGTCGCAAGCTAACCACGACGTACTCCCAGGCATGGGCATAGCATACCAGTCTAAATCTCCCCGAGGAAAAAGCGTTCGCCCTTGTTGGGTGTGCGGACAATGTACTGTCCGTCGGGCCCGATGATCCCGCAGTTGACGGGGCCGCCGAGGGGTCCGGGTTGGTTGGCGGCGACGATGGTGATGCCTATGCGCATGGCCCAGGTGCGATGGTTGGCCACATGCCAGTCCTTCAGGATCTTGCGCTTGGCGGGATCCTTTTCTCCGCTGCAGGAGATCGAGTGGAAGATCACCGATGCGCCCAGGTCCTGCGCCATTTGCGGCAGAATGGGGATCGTGCCATGGGTGGAGCGAGGCGTGGCCCAGAAATCATTGCAGATCAGAACAGCAAAACACAATCCATCAAGGTCGAAAACCCGGAGCTTGCGCCCGGGCTCGTAGCTCTTCTCGATCTGCAGAAGGATCTTTTCATGCACGCCCGCCAGCTCGCCCTTTTTCGAGAATACGCGCACCTGGTTGGTGGTCATGCCCAGGTGTCTGGAACCCGTGCCCATGAGGATATTGATGCGGTAACGCCGGGCGGCCTGCCTGATCCTCTCAAGCGCCGCCTCGGTCGCTTCATTGTCAAAGGCCGGCGTATATCCGGTAAGGTACATTTCGGGAAAGAGAATAAAATCCGCATTCTCCTTGTGCGCTCGCCAGATGTACCGCATCGCTTTGTCCTCTGATGCGGCGATGTCTTCGGCGGTGTTGATCTGCGCCCCGGCTACTCGGAGCGTCTTTCTCCGCGATGGTTTGCCCATCGTTGTCTTCTCCTGCACATGGCTGTATCACTCTTCGCATCTTGGATGCCGTTCGTTCCCACCTATTTCTCGATATGCAGTTCACCAGCGCTATCCACATCGCACAGCCGCCCGCCCGTGGGGACCCACGCGATCCATTGGCCATCGGCGGCGCACTGGACGCCGAGGTTGAAGAAGAAGCCCTTCACATTTTCAGGCTTCAGTCCCATGGCAGTGAAGGGGATACGCCACTCACATGCCCAGCCGTCCTTCGTCTGTCGCGCGGCGTAGGTAGTGGCTTTCTTCAGGGCTTCGGCCTGCTCGGCCGATGCGCCCATGGCCGTGCTGCTCTCGTGCGCGCCGCCGGCAGAACCCCACAGGAGGAAGATCGGCGTCGGCTTCTTCGGGTCGGCGCTGCGGAACGACACCTCGACGCCGTCACCCTGATCGAATCCCCGGACGACCTGGATCTTCGCGCCCTTCGGCAGGAAGAAGCGAAGGGCGAGGTAGAGATTCTTCCCATCATGCGCAGCGATGGCCTGGCCTTTGTGGGACTTGAGGGGTTCACCCGCCGGCCCGCGATCGAGCACCACGACGCGCGCCTTGTTGCTCCACGGCCACTCGGACACGTCGCCGTCGATCTTGACAGGCGACTTCAGTCTCGGTGCGAGCAGGACCGGTTTCTTGGGCGGCTGAATCACGACGGGGGTGATGTCTTGCTCGACGGTTTTATCCGGGGGTTGGCTCGGTGCACCGCCGCAGTTGATAAACAGATTGCCGCTGGCAATGGCCGACTTCCACATCCCCTCCTTGGCCTCCTTCACGATATTTGCGCAATCCTGAAAGACGTTTTCGCGAAAGATGTTCTTGTAGTCCCTGCCCGCACGGTCCGGGCTGAGCAGCAGGGCCGCCGATCCCTCCTCATCGAAGCCGGCGATCTGGTTGCCGATCAGGTTGAATCGCCCGGCCACAAGGATCGCCTGCTTGACACCCGTCGCACCGCCGCGCGTCACGATGTTGTTCTTGAGAAAACATGTATTGCTGCCGTACGAATCGAGGACCACGGGAGACTTGCATCCGGTGATGGTGTTGTCGTGGAGGTTCCAGTTCGCCCCGTCTGGCGGGATGATCTCGAACTTGTCGCCGACCTTCATCTCATGCGGCTTGGCGAGCTTGAAGACGAGGGTCTTGGGGTCATAGGAATCGAGCTTGGCGACCTTCCCCTTGTTCGCGCCGGAGGTCCACATCAGGTCCCAACCGCGGTAGCAGTGCGACGTCCCCCACACCAGCGGCAGGTGCGTCTCCAGGAACGAAGAAGGATCGATTACCTTCCTCACGCCCGATTTGTTCCGGGTGGTCTGAATGCCAAGCGTGCAGTTTCGGATGAGGTTGTCGTGCACCGTCACGTTTCGCGCGGGTTCGGCGATCTTGATCCCAAAGGCGCGGGGATCGATCTCGCCGCGGACGTACACCTGATTGTCCGCGACGATCACGTCATTAGCGCTCACGTCGATGCCCCAGCGAGGCTTCGGTTTCTCACCGGGGTAGGTCAGGTCGATGATGTTGCCGGTGACCACCACATTCCGCGCTGGGAACGACGCGCGCCCGGTCAGGCGGGCACAATGGCCGGAGACGCGGATGGCGGGGCCGTTGTAGTTGATGAACAGGTTGTTGGCGATGGTCACCTGCCGCGGACCGTGGCCGAGATGGATGCCGCCGTTGCGGCCGTCGCAGCCCTCGAAGACGTTGTTTGCAATGATCGCCTGCCCGCAGCCTAACTCGTACAGGTGGTCGGGACGGTGGCTCATATCGCCCACCGTGAACGGCCCGGCGTTGCGGATATAATTACCGATGAGCTTGATGAACCGCCCCGGTCCCTCGTAGGCGTGCCAGCCCGCGCCGTCGATGCGGCAGTAGAGGACGCAGGTGTTCTCGGAGGTGTCATTGTTGTTGAAGGCATTGGCCGCGCAGTCGATCACCGAGCAGCGGAGAAAGGTAAGCTGCTTGGTGTAGGTCTTGGGCGCCTTCTTCCCCGTGCGGCACGGGCCCTGGCAGTAGAAGGCCTCGCTGGCCATGTGCTTGGCGTGAACGTTCTCGATGAGCACGCGTTCGGTTCCGTTAATTGTCACGGCATTGCACGGCTTCTGCGCGCAGGCCCAGTACCTGTACCCGCTCGATGTGGTGAAGGAGCCGGGTTTCTCGGCCAGGGGCGTATGCCCGATCATGCGGAAGTTGCGAAGGGTCACTTCCGTGCCCTTGTACAGCCGGAAGACCGAGCCTGTGCCCTCGGTGATATCCATGACCGTGTTCTCGCCGCTTTCCCCCTCGATGCGGATGTCTGCGTTGCGGACGGTCATCCCACGGGTCAGGCGATAGGTGCCGTTCGGCACGAAGACGTTCTTTCTTCGCGCGATAGCATGGTCGATCGTCGTCTGAAGAGCGGCGCTGTCGCTGTGGCGGACGATGGCGTCAGCGACGCTGCGGTTAGCCTTGTCCCAGAGAATGAGCTTTTTGCCATCGATCCGCTCGATCCTGGTCACGAGTTGGTCGCGCGCGTGGAAGCAGATCAGATGCCCCGGCACAAGGTCGCGCTTGTTGAACTTGACCTCGATGCCGTTGCTCAGCTTCTGCCAGTCCCACGTGATGGGGACCTTGGTGGCCGTCCACTTGTAGCCCTTGACCAGATCGTCGCTCCAGCGGAAGGTGTGCGGGTTCGCCGACTCGATCTCGAGCATGTAGACGAACCAGCTCCCCTGGCTGCCATCGTAGCCTCGCATCTCCATGGCCTTCCCCAGGGGCTGCCGGGAGCGGTATGGGGACTTGGGTCCGTAGAGGTTAGCCCGCTCGTAGCGAACGTTGCACTTCGAGACCGAGACCCATTGGTTGACCTTGAAGTCGCCCACATCCTTGACGATGATCTCGTTCGAGCCTTCCGTCGTGGCGGCCGTCGTCTCGAACATCGATCCCGACGCGCCGAAGTCCTTCACGTTCAGCCACCCCTGCAATGCGGAAGCCGTCCTGTCCTGGTCCTGCCAGACGCGGAAGTCATCCATGTCGGCAACGTGACCTGCTGCTACGGCAGCGACCATGCTAACCTTGGTCACCTGCCAAGGGGGGTAGTATGCGCCCTCGACCCGTCCCCATTCGCCCGACAGGTCGGTTGCCCTGCCTGTTGCAATGGTCTCGATGCGCGGCGCTTTGCCTTCCTCGGTGTACTCATAGGCTTTGATCAGGACCGGGCCGCCCCGGTAGCGGAGGGAGACCTTGTAGCAGCCGCCGGATTTGATCTCAGGACGGAGCTGATGGATATGCGCCTCCCGCTCGGCGCCGGCGCGAATCCGGAGGAACCGTTTCCCCTCGGGCGCGCCTTCCGACAGCACGGACAGCTCGCCGCCGAAGTAGCCGCTCAGCGTCCAGTGGGCGGGCACTTTCGGACCGCCTTTGAGCATCCAGCTTCCGTGTTTGCCGCCGCCTTCGGCCACGCCTTGGACCCGAGCGAGCTCCTCAAAGCCGCCATTTTCGAGCAGCGATTTCTCCTCCGCCGCTCCCGCGGCCAGGGCGGAAAGGACGATGGCGATGGCAACGGCCCAATGGGGGGTGGATGCTCGCATTGGTGTCAGGTTACCATGTCTTCGTGTGCACATGCTTGTCTATTCCTTTTTACTGTTGTTCGCGGGCTCCGGTGCGCTGCCGCACTCGATAAAGAAATTACCATCTGTCGTCGCGGCTTTCCAGAGTCCTTCCCGGCTTTCTTTCACGGCGGCGGAGCACCGTTCGAAGATGTTGTTGCGGCAGAGGTTCGGGCATGTCTTCCCGAAGCGATCGGGGCGGAGGAGGAGGGCGGCGGAGTCCGGCTCGTCGAAGCCGGAGATATGATTCCCGATCAGGTTGAACCGGCCGGAGACGACAACGGCGTGCTGGACACCCTCCGCGCCGCCCCGTGTGATGAGGTTCTCTTGGAAAAGAGAGGTCTCGCTGCCGTAGGAATCGAGCACGACCGGCCGCGCACAACCCGTGATCGTGTTGTCGTGGATGTTCCAGTTCGCCGAGTGCGGGGGAAAGACCTCGAACAGGTCTCCCGCTTTCATGTCGTGCGGCTGGGTGAGTTTGAAGCGCAACGACTCGGGATCGTACGAGACGAGAGAGGACACGCCGCTCGCCCTGTCCCCCGTGATCCACGCCACGCCCCACCCTCGATACCGGTGCGACGTCCGCCAGCCCATGGGCAGTCCTTTTTGCAGGAACGTCACGGGGTCGATCACTTCCTCGACCCGGGCCCTGGCGCGGCTGGTGCGGATGCCATAGGCGCAATTGCGGACGAGGTTGTCATGGACCGTGATGTTGACGGCCGGGTCTTTGATCCATATGCCGGAGACGCGTGGGTCGACCTGCCCGCGAACGTAGATCTGGTTGTTGGCAACGCTCACATCGGAGGAATACACTTCGATGCCCGTTCGCGTCCTGGGCTTCTCGCCGCGGTGTGTCAGGTCCACGATGTTGCCGGTGATCACGATGTTGCGCGCAGGATAGCCGCTTGTGTGCTGGTCGGCGGCGCGGATCGCCGTGCCGTTGAAGTTGATGAAGAGATTGTTGGCGATCGTCACCTGCCTGGCGCCGCGGGTGACGGCGATCCCCGCGCGGCCCGTGAAGGTGCCCTCCAGGACGTTGTCCCGGATCACGGCCTGGCCGCAGCCGAGCGTGTGCAGGTGCTCCGAGCGACGCTCGTAGTTCCCGATCACGAACCCGCCGGCGGCGTTGCGCACGTAGTTGCCGATGCACCTGACGAATTTGCCCGGGCCCTCGTAGGCGTAGGCCCCGACGTCCTCGACGCGGCAGTAGAGGACACTTGTGTTCTCCCCCGTGTCGTTGTTGTTGAAGGCGTTGTGTGTGCTGTTCGTCACGGAACAGCGAAGGAAGGTCAGGGACTTGGCGTAGTGCGCGGGCGTTTTCTCTCCCGTGCGGCAGGGGCCTTGCGCGTAGAAACACTCTCCCGCCATCCGGCTGGCGTGGACGTTCTCGATGAGAACGCGCTCCGTGCCTTTAATCTGGACGGCGCGACACGACTTCAGCGCCATGCCCCAGAAACGGTAGCCGGATCCCGTGATCATCGGGCCGGCATGATCGCCACGTTTGCCATGACCGACCATGCGGAAATTCCGGATCGTGACTTCCTTGCCATAGGTCAGCCGGAACACCGGACCCGTGCCCTCGGTGATGTCCATGACCGTGTTCTCTCCGCTTGCTCCTTCAAGGTGAATTGACGACGCGTCCTGGAGCACCAGCCCCCGCGCCAACCGATACCGGCCAGCTGGGAAGAACAGGTTTCGCTTCTCTTTCATGGCGCGATCTATGATGGCCTGGAGCACAGCGCTGTCGCAGTGCCGGACGGGTGCGGCTTTGACGGTCTGGTTCGGTGCGTCCTTGAGCCAGAACGTGTTGCCTTCGACTTTCTCGATAGTGGTCACCAACTGAGCACGCGCGGCAAACTGGATGACGTGCCCCATCTGCCAGTCCGTTTTTTTGAAGCGGATCTGAACGCCCCCGCTCAGGTCAACCCATTCCTGCGTGACCGGCACTTTCGTTCCCGACCAGGTCTTGGCCATGTCGTCGGACCAGCGGAACGTGAGCGGGTCCGCACCGTCGATGGCCAGCAGAAACACGAGCCACTTTCCCGCGCTGCCGTCAAACCCGCGGAGTTCCACTTCATCACCCAGTTTCTTCGGATTCCGGTACGGCGCCCCCGGACCCCGGATAAGTGCGTCCGGATAGTGAGGATTGCACCCGTCGATCATTACCTCCTGTCTCACTTTGAAGTCGCCGACGTCTTTCACGGTGATCTGCTTCGATCCCGCCGTGGTCTCGGCCGTGGTCTCGAACTCCGACCCCGATGCGCCGAGGTCCTTCACGTTCAGCCAGCGCCCCGGAGTATCAGCGGCAAGAGCCGCTGCGCCAGTCAGCATGAGAAATACCTCCAGCCCTATCCAGTATCTATTCATGTATTGTCTCACAATTGATAAACTGGTTCCCTTCTTTGATCGCCTCTTCCCACAGCCTCTTCTCTTCGGCCTTCACCGCATTCGAACACCTCTGGACGATATTCCCCTGGAACACCATTCGCGGCGAGAGGCCCGGATGGCTCGCCCTCAGAACGAAGGCCGCCGCGTCCTTCTCGTCGAAGCCGGAGATGTGGTTGTCGATGAGACGATACTCGCCACCCACCACCACCGCCTCGGCGACGCCCTGTGTTCCGCCCCGGTTCACGATATTCCCCCGGAAAATCGACGTCCTGCTGCCGTATCGGTTCAGCGCGACCGGTCGCAGGCAGCCGGTGATGGTGTTGTTGTGGATGAGCCAATTCGCCGAGGGGGGGATTGTGTCAAAGAGATCACCTGGCTTCATCTGGCGCGGCTCCTTGAGCTTGAACTGCACCGTCTCGGGTTTCGCTGCGCCGACAACGGCGTCCAGCACGGAGACGCCGGAAGGCCGCCCACCCGCGAGCCAGACCAGCCGCCACCCCTGGCATTGGCGCGCTCTCCGCCAATCCAAGGGAACGAACGTGAAGGACGGCGCGAACGTCACGGTGTCCATGACCTCTCCCACCCTCGACGCCGCGCGTCCCGTGATGATGCCCGTTCCGCAGTTGCGGATCAGGTTGTCGTGGACGGTCACATTCACGGCCGGTTCCTTGATCATGATGGCCGTCACCCTGGGATCGGCGGCGCCGCGAACGTAAACCTGGTTGTCACTGATGGTTGTGTCGGACGCGCTTACATTGATGGCGGTCCGGGGAACGGACTTCTCGCCGATCTCGGTCATGTCGAAGATGTTGCCCGTGATCGTTGTATTGGCGGAGGCATAGTGGGTGGGGTCGGACCGGCCCGAGGTCTCCACGGCGGAGGACCCGAAGTTGACGAACAGGTTGTTGGCGATGATCACCTGCGTGGACCCGACCGCCGAGCGGATGGCGCACCGGCCGTAGGGCACGTTGCTCTCGAAGACGTTGTTGGCGATGATGTGCTGCCCGGCGCCGAGCTCGGGAAAGGTCTCGTCGCGGTTGTACGTTCCCAGGTTGCCCATGGCAACGGTCCCGGCGTTCCGCACGTAGTTGCCGACGAACTTGACGAAGCGCGACGCCCCCTCCCAGGCGCAGCCCCCGACATCCACGATGCGGCAGTAGAGGACGCTGGTGTTCTCGGGGCCGCTCGTCACATCGTTAAAGGCGTTGCGTCCGCAGTCGATGGCCGAGCAGCGCAGGTAGGTCGTCGTCTTCGTGTAGGTCGTGTTCGGCTTCTTCAAGGCGCTCCGGCTCCGGCATCCCGACACAAAACACTCGGAGGCCATGCGCCTGCCGTGGCAGTTCTCGATCAGCACGCGTTCGGTGCCGCTGATCGTCGTCGCGTTGCAGTTCTTGGCCCCAAACCCCCAGAAGTAGCTGGAGCCTTTCATCGGGATATGCCCGCACTGGTCGCGCCGGTCGAAGCCGGAGTGGCCGACCATGGTGAAGTTGCGCAGCGTGATCTCCGTCCCTCTGACCATGGTGACACATGCGCCGTTGCCCTCGCTGATGTCGAGGATGGTGTGGACCGCATTTTCCCCCTCGATCGTGAGCCCCTCCGGCTTGGCCACACGAAGACCCCGGGACAGCCGGTATCGGCCGATGGGCACGAACAGGTTGCGCTTCTCTTTAACCGCCTGGTTGATGGCCGCCTGCAGCGCGGCGTCGTCGCAGTGGCGCAGCTCCGCGTCTTTGACCGTTCGCGTGGGGACGTGGCGCAGGGTGATCGTATTCCCCTCGATCTTCTCGATAACCGTAACCAGTTGGCCGCGGCCGGCAAAGACGACGGTGTAGCCCTTCTCCCACTCAAATTTGTTGAAGCGCACCTCGATCCCGTCGCGGATCGGCTGCCAGTCGCCCGTGATCGGCACGGTCGGATGCCAAGTGCGCGCCAGGTCCTCGCTCCAGCGGAAGGTCGCCGATCCCTTGGCCACGTCGAGGACCAGGACCACCCAGTCCCCCTGGCTGCCGTCATATCCCCGGATCTCCGCCTTGCCGTCGAGCCTCCTCCCCATCACCACAACGCCCCTGGGACCCCAGAGCTGTTGCTTTGTGATGCGGGGGGTGCACTTGGAGAGCATCACGCCCTGGCCCGCCTTGAAGTCGCCGACGTCCTTCACGGTGATCTGCTTCGATCCCTTCACGGTCGAGGCCGTGGTTGAATACTCCGACCCCGACGCGCCGAAGTCTTTCACGTTCAGCCATCCGGGCGGCGCGTCGGCGAGGGCCGTTGCGCAAATCAACATGATAAAGGCTATGCCTCCAAACCAATGTCCATTCATGTTCGACCTCACAAAATATGAAGAGGCTTCCGTCATTGGCCGCCCTTGTCCAAAAACCCTCTACTTGTCCTTAATCAAGCGAACGAATTCCGACCACGGCGAAGTTGCCCTTCTGTCCGAGGAAGAGCGTAACCTCCCCCTCGGGGAAATCTTTGAAGTAAATGTCCGGCGTGCACCGCCCACCGACGGCCTTGAAGACGTTCTTTTTGTAAATCTTCCACCCGGGCTGCGGCGTCAACCACTGGCCCAGATCGCCGAAGGCAACGAAGACGCGGATGGGTTTCTTGGCGTAAAACCGAATCGTCGCCACGTTCTTCGCCGCGACATGCGAGAAGCGAATGGAACGCTTGCCGATGAATTCTTTCGGTATGGACACGATGCGATAGTCACGGTCGGTGTAGAGCTTTGAGTCGGCCTGAACGGTATAGATCTCAAAGGGGAGCAGCGGCATGCGCGGAGCTTCCGAGCCGGAATGAAGCACGATCGTGTCCCGTTTGATCCCGCGCCACAAACCGGGCAGCTCACCCGGCGGCGCCTTCTCTGCAGGGCCGCAGTCGATCTCCACATCCAGAAGGCAATACATGATATCGGTCATCCGCGCACTGGGCGAGAAGGGCAGATCGCGCCATTCACCTCCTTGCTGGGGCAGCTCGAAGGTCACCCGGTTCTGCCCCGGCTGGAGCCGCGTGCGGAACATGCTCCAGTCGGCAGCCTGCGCCGGTTTGCCGCAATCGCGAAGTTCTTTGTGCGGCGCCTCGACGTCGGTCGCCTGGCCGTTGATCTGGATCGTGGCATCTACACCGGCACGCCGGACCAGCACGATGAGGTCGGCTTTGTGGCGCTCGGGGACTTCGGCCTCGAACGAACAGCGCACAGCATCTTTGCCTTCCGCAATCGTTAGGGACGTAGTCTGGATCTTGGCGGCGGGGGCTTTTCGGCGGTCTGTTCGTGGGGTAAGACCCGGCCCCACCTCCAGGACAACCGTCTCGAAGGAATGCAGGCGGATATTAAGCGACTCACCGTACGTGGTCTTCGTGCTCAGGCATGAGAGGTAGGGATAGATGGCATTCACGACGACCGGCCCGCCCGGCAACATGCCGATCGTCTCGTCAAAAGAAACCGCGATTTCTTTCGGCAGGACGGACGGGTTGCGGACGAGCACGAGGCCCTTGTTCTTTTCGTCGAAGTGCCCGTAGCCGTACGGCTCCTCGTTCAGAGGACTGCCGCCGAAGAACCGAGTCTTGCCCATGATGAGCGCGTCGTTCGCCCGCCGCCATTTCGAGGCCGTGATGTGGGCCTTCTGTGTCTCCTCGCTGCCGAACTGTGACATGACCAGCTCGGTCATCTGCGAGCCGCGCATGTAGGAGGTGATGATCCAGTCGATGAAGCGCTGCGTATCCTCGTGGATATACTTGCTTCTCCAGTTTCCCCAGCCCAGGCGAAAGGGTTCAGACGTCATGAAGTCGGTGGTGGGGAAGTACGGGGCGGGGTCGTAGAACCGGCGCTTCAACTCCTCATCCTTTGCCGTGCACATGAGGGACGACATGGTGAAGGCCGGGGGGCCGACGCGAGAAGTGTTGATCTCGCCGCCGATGCCATGCGTGAACACGGCATCATACCACAGCGTCCAGAAGGGGCTCGGCCAGGCCCAGTTGTAGAGGAGGATGTCCGGTTTCTCCTTCCGCAAGGCTTCGAGGATGGCGAGGTAGCTGTCGATGATCGCCTCGCGGCCATACTTGCTCCCCGGCAGGTGGCCTCGATGGCCGGCCTTGTCGCAGTTGGTCGATTGCCAGTCGAACTTGAACGCCTCAACATCGTACTTGCGAATCAGGTAGAGCAGCGACTCCTTCAGGTCGCGGTGCGCTCGCGGGTCGGCCAGGCAGTAGAAGCACTTCGGCCTCTCCGGCGTGCCGCGGAGCTCGGAGACATCATAGTGCGCCTTCACCCATTCCGCATCCACGGTTGTCCGCCCGCCCGCCGTGCAGATGTGTAGGGCGAGGCCCGCGTCGAGCTTTTCCTTTGCCAGCTTTTTGATCAAGCCGAGCCGCCCGGGGAAGTCGGGATGTTCGCGCATGATGCTCTTGGGATTGGCCCAGCCGCCGTCGATGGAAACGAAGTCGAGCTTCACCTTGTCCGGCCCGAACAGAGAGGCCGCCTCGGTGATGTGTTTTTCGCAGTCGGCGTCGGAGTAGTTGTTGTTAAAGTAGTCGTACCAGCCGGTTACATGCTTGACCCGCCGGGAGCGCTCGCGGGTGACATAGCGGAGGATCGCATCGGTGATCCGGTTCCCCGGCTTGTCAGCGCAGACACCGATCACGGCGCGTCGGCTCGTGACATCACCCGTGCGGCCGGGGTAGTGGCGGAGATGCACGGTCTGTCCCTGCCGCACATTATAGCCCGCCGGATACTCGAGGCCGGCGAACAGGTTGCGGCCGATATAAATCGGCCTCCCCTCCGCAGCGTAGTGGAAATTTTCCTGGCCGTACGCCAGCGTGACGTTTGCCGGAACGTCAAAGCGCTCCACTTCGACCCAGTTGACCAGATGCGGGCCGGGATGGATGACGAGCTGCTTACGAATGTAAAAGTCGTCCGGCCTGGATATCTCGTATGTCACATCAACGGACACGCCGTGCTTCTCGGCCCGAAGGGCGAACGTGATCCGTTTACCCCCGCCGTCTGTGTTGCTCTGCTTGCGATCCTGGATGATGAAATCCTCCGTCGTGAGGGTGACGGCATTGGGCTTCTCGTCGTTCAGGCGAATGACAAACTCCTGCGACGTCACCGCCAGCGTGGCGCCGGTCAGCTTGTTGAACAGGCGGGTTGTCCTCAGGCGGCTGCCCGTGTCGATCTCACGTTCCAGATATTCGTTGCCGATTCGAATCGAATCGCCTTGGGATGTGATGGCCACATCCGCGTGAACACCGCAGGAAATTAGCAGAAGAAAAAGGCCTGTCCGGAAACCATGTCGAGCATATGTCAGCACGTGCCCTGCAGAATGGCATCGCTTGGGATTGCGCATACGAGGTGTATCCATCACAGATTTAACAATGTCTCCATGTTCTTGCCAAGGATCAGCCCGCGTTCTTCATCCGAGATGTCCGCGCCGTACACCTTCGCCATCTGCGAGGCGAAACTCCGACCGGGGGCATCGGAGCCATAGACCACGCGCTCCGCGCCGACCTCTCGCACGGCCGTCTCGACGAACCCCGCCTCGGGATTGCCTCCCGCCGTTTCGAGGTAGGTGTTGGGGCAGGACGTTACGGCCTTGACGCCGTATTCCCAGTCGCCGCCCGTGTGGCCGAAGATCAGCTTGGCTTCGGGGTAGCGGGTCGCGAGGTCGGCGAAGTGATCCGGCGTGGACTCGAACTCCAAGTTGCCCGTGACCTTGAGCCAGGTGTGCTGCAGGATAGGCACGTCCAGTTCAATGGCCCGCTCAACGATGGGGAAGACACGCGGATCATTGCAGAAGACACCGCAGAGCAGCTTGATCCCGCCCATGCCCCGCTCCACAATGCACCGATCAATCTCGCGCAAGGCGGCGCCGACATGTGCAGGATTAACGTGGCAGAAGCCGATAAAGCGGTCCGGGTGGAGCGCAATCGAATCCAGGACGTAAGTGTTTTCCGTGATGAATTCCTCGGGTGGGGACTGGTACGGCGATTTCACGTTCGGCCCGAGCGAAACGCAGAGCTTGTCGATGCTCAGCTTGTCCGCAAATTGCACGAGCATGTCCGCGCGTTCCGACGGGGTCAGCCCATAGGGGCGAAGATGAACGTGGCAGTCAATGATCATGAACCGGATTTTCCTTTCACCGATAACGCGGTCGGCAATCCTAACAGCTTGGTTTGTGCAACGTCAAGGACGTTGACGTTGATACTGGCATTTCTGCATCGCTTGGTGTATACTCCCGTCCTTTGGCAAGGCTTATTCCCTGGCTACTGAAACGGCAAGAAAAGGAATCGTGATGAAGCTGACCTACAAAGAGTACGAAGACAAGATCCTCGGCGGCTGGATCGGGAAGTCCATCGGCGGCACAATCGGCGCGCGCTTCGAGGGATGCAAGGCGTGGATCGACCTGACCATCGACGAGACCATCCCCGACGAGCTGCCCCCGAACGACGACCTCGACCTCCAGGTCCTCTGGCTGAAGGT
>JAADGH010000132.1:6070-17489 GCA_013152475.1 Planctomycetota bacterium | reverse complement strand
TGAAGATCTTTCGCAATGCCGTAACTTTTGCGAAGGAGAATCTCGCCTGACCCCGAGCGACGTCGCGCGTGCGCCGAACGGCCGAGGTTGCCCCGCGCGGCCCATCTATGTTATAATCCCAGTACCATGAGCAACTTGAGAGAAAAGGTCACATCGGAGATTTTGCTCCGCGTCGAGCGGCCGGGCCAGTACATCGGCGGCGAATGGAACGCCGTCGTCAAGGAAGACGCTGAGGTGCGCTTCCTCCTGGCATTCCCCGACGCCTACGAGATCGGCATGTCCCACCTCGGCTACCAGATCCTCTACGACATCCTGAACCAGCGACCCGAGGTCGCCGCCGAGCGCGCCTACGCACCATGGGCCGACATGGAAGCGCTCATGCGCGAGAAGGGCGTGCCGCTGTACGGCCTGGAGACCTTCACCCCGGCGGGCGAGTTCGACATCGTCGGCTTCTCCCTGCAGTACGAGATGTGCTTCACGAATGTCCTCAACATGCTCGACCTCGCCGGCATCCCGGTCCTCGCGGCCGACCGAACGGACGATCCGCTCGTCGTTGCCGGGGGGCCGTGCGCCTTCTCCCCTGAGCCGATGGCGGACTTCATCGACCTCTTCGTCATCGGCGACGGCGAGGACATTGTCCTCCCTCTCGTCGATGCCTATCGGGAAGTATGGCGAAAGGACGGGGCTTCGCGCACCGAGAAGATCGCAGAGATCGTTCGCCGTGTGCCGGCGCTCTACGCCCCGGCACTCTACGACGTGTCCTACAACGACGACGGGACCATCCGCTGGATCGCGCCGACTGTCGATGGCATCCCGGAAGTGGTTCGAGCCGCATATGTCGAAGACCTGGACAGCGCGGCCTTCCCGGAGAAGCCCATCGTGCCGCTCGTCGAGACCGTGCACAACCGAATGAACGTGGAGATCATGCGGGGGTGCACGCACGGGTGCCGATTCTGCCAGGCGGGGATGCTCAAGCGCCCCCTTCGGACGCGGTCGTCCGACGAGATCCTCCGGCTGGCCCGGTCGTGCTACGCCAACACGGGGCACAAGGAGCTGTCGCTGGCATCGCTTTCCACCAGCGACTACCCCGGCCTGCGCGACATGCTGGTGGAGATCACGCGTGAGTTCGATCCGAAGAAGGTGAACATCTCGGTTCCCTCGCTCCGCGTGGGGGAGCAGCTCACTGTGCTGCCGGAGATTCTGAGCACGGTCCGCAAGTCCGGCCTGACCATCGCCCCCGAGGCGGCGCGGCCGGAGCTGCGCGCGATCATCAACAAGGACATTCACGATAGCGAACTATTCGACGGCGTCGTCGAGGCCTACCGCAAGGGCTGGAACCGGGTGAAGCTCTACTTCATGATCGGCCTGCCGGGCGAGGCGGACGAGGACATCGACGCCATCGTGGACATGGCCTACCACGTGTCCAGCCTGCGGCGCGAGGTGGGTAAAGGCCCCGCCAACGTGAACGTGGCCGTCGCACCCTTCGTCCCCAAGGCCCACACGCCCTTCCAGTGGGAGCCCATGGCGACGAAGGAACGCCTGAACGAAGTTCGCGAGCGGCTCTATGGCAAGCTCCGCAGCCGGCGCATCCGGCTGAGCGTCCACAAGACGGACCGCAGTTTCCTCGAGGGCGTCTTTGCGCGCGGCGATCGGAAGCTCGGGCAGGTGATCCTCAAGGCGTGGCGGAAGGGATGCAAGTTCGACTCGTGGGACGAGCATTTCCTGTCCGACACGTGGGCCGAAACCTTCGCGGAGTGCGGCATCGATCCCACCTTCTACGCGAATCGCGAGCGGGGCCTCGATGAGGTGCTCCCCTGGTCGCACATCTCCACCGGCGTCACCATGGCCTACCTGAAGAAGGAGCGCGAGCACGCCTTCGCCCATCAGATGACTCCCGACTGCCGCACCGCCGGCTGCCAGGGCTGCGGCCCATTCCCCTGCCGAAAGGCCTGATGCTCCCTTTGACTCGCTGCGCCGCAAGGAGCCGTTCTGAGGAAGCGTCTGCACAGTGATAACTTGGCAAGGCAACTCGAACGGCACGCACACGTTCGGGGATTTGCCCGGCCTCAACGGACAAAACAATCCGACATGGCGCAGGGACGCAGTGGGCGTATCCAGGCCCCTCGTATCTCCATCGCGTCCCTTCCACTCGCGATGACACAACGGAAGTCAGTTTTCTCGTTCCGAGGCTCTGCCTCGGAACGGGTTATCCGTCAGGCTCTGCCTGACTCCTTTTGCAGCAAAGAGGCGGAGCCGAACGGCTATGCCGTCCCGAGGCGCCTCGCGATGACACGGTAAAGGTTATGGGGAAACTCCTGACCCGATATCCCCTTGCCTTTTCCGTCCGTTTCGCTATACTGGCCCCCCATTGTGCCCGCGGTGGCAGGTGGAAACCACGAAGCGCACGAAGGACGCGAAGGAAGAGAAGACAGGATTCAGAATTCTTACCTTCATGCCCTTCGTGTCCTTCGTGGTGAAAGAATGGACATACGTATGGTTTGCGGCGATGCCGCGTTGGGCGAAGTGTCACAATGGAGAGGAGAGGATTCATGCCGGAGAAGCATGTTGTTTTCGTCACGGGCGATCATGAGTACGGCGGAGAGGAAACCATGCCGCCATTGGCCGCAGAACTGGAGAGGAACTACGACCTGAAAACCACCGTCCTGAAATCCTATCCCGACCAGAACGCTGAAGAAAATATCCCCGGCCTGGAGGCGCTGGACACGGCCGACCTCGCCATCTTCTTCCTGCGCTGGCGGCGGCTGCCCGAGGACCAGGTGAAGCACATCGAGGACTGCATGAAGCGCGGCACGGCGCTCATGGGCTTCCGCACCACGTCGCACTCGTTCAAATACCCCGACGACCACCCCCTCGTGCACTGGAACGCCTGGGCCGCCGAGGCCTTCGGCGCGCCGCCGGGATGGGGCAACGGGCACACGCACTATGGGCACGACAGCAGCACCGACGTATCGATCATGGACGAGGGCAAGGACCATCCGGTGATGACGGGCGTAGACGGCCCGTTCCACTGTCGCTCCTGGGTGTATCACGTGACCCCCATGTCCCCGCCGGCCGACGCGACGCCGCTTCTGCTGGGCCACCCCGTCAACCCACGCACAGAGGATGCGGAGGACAATCCCGTGGCGTGGGTATGGCAGAACCAGCACGGCGGCCGCGTGTTCTTCACCACCCTCGGCCACCCGGAGGACTTCAAGGAGGAACCGGTGGTGCGCCTGGTGGTGAACGCCATCCACTGGTGCCTCGACCTTCCCGTCCCCGACCCCTGGAAGGGGATGTTCAAGATGGACGCGCCCTATCAAGGGATGAGGAAGTAGCGGTCTAAAAGCGCACGGGGACATAACCCAAGGCCCGCCAGCGGCGGGACGACTTCCCGTCCCCGAAAGGAACGAACCATATCATCGACCGGAGAGCTGCGTGTTGTGTGCCACGCTCAAGCTTCGGCTTGAGCGTGCAGGCGCGGGATACCTGGCGTATCGCAAGACACGCGACTGGCCCCTTGCAAGCAACGGCAGCCAATTCATCGTAAAGAAACTGCGAGTGCTTGTGCACTGAAGAAGTTGCGTGGCCGGTCCTGCCGGGGAACCAGCGGCCGCCGAGATTGACATATCGGGCGGTTCGTGCTATACTCTGCTAAAAAAAAAGAGAAAAGAGGTGGTTCCCGCCCGGAAAGTTTCGCTAATGCGTAATCCCGTCGTATCCATCATTCGATGTCCTCGCCACGACGACGAGGCCGTCATCCGAGAGGCAATGGCGGAGTGCCTGGCGCGGATCGACGGGCTGGAGAGCATCATCTGCCCCGGCGACACGGTCCTCCTGAAGCCCAACCTCATCTCAGAGAAGTCGTACGAGACGGGTGTCGTCACCAACCCCCACGTCGTCAAGGTCGTCGCCGAGCTGGTGAAGGAGGCTGGCGCGGGGAAGGTCTTCGTCGGCGACGGCGCGGCCGTGGGGCATACGGCAACGGGGGCCCTCGAAGCGGCGGGGTATCACGACGTGCTCGGGCCGATCGGCGTCGAGCTGATCGACCTGCACAAGGGCGAGTTTGTCCTTGTGCCGATCCCCAACGGTGTCGTGTTCCGCAAACTCCGCATCGCGCGGCCGGTGCTGGAGGCGCAGGTCGTCATCAATCTGCCCGTGCCGAAGACCCACGATGTGTTCCCCCTGACCCTCGGCCTGAAAAACATGAAGGGCGTGATCCACCCGCGCGACAAGCGTCGCTTCCACAAGTGGGGCCTTGCGCAGGGGATTGTCGATCTGCAAAAGGTGGTCCTGCCGGAGCTTACGATCTTCGACGGCACGGTTGCCCACGAGGGGACCGGCCCCACTCGGGGCGCGCCCATGGGCTTGGGTCTGCTCGTTGCTTCCACCGATACCGTCGCGGCCGACGTCGTGATGGCGCACATTGCAGGCGTGCCGCCGGAGGAGATCCCATACATCGGTCTCGCGGCGGAGCAGGGGCTCGGGTGCGGCGACCTGTCCGCGATCACTGTCCTCGGGGAGACCATCGAGGACGTCCGCCGCCCCTTCCAAAGGATAAGACTTGACGAAGCGGTGTTGAGACGGCATGATGTGGCGGTCGTTGAGGCGGGGGCGTGCAGCGGCTGTCGGCAGGTGGTGACGGAGTGGCTGATGGACCTCGAGCAAAAGGGGGAGCTCGACCGCCTGCGCGGGCGCACGATCGTGTACGGCCAGAACGTCCATGCCGTCCCTGACAAGCGCGGCGATTTCATCGTCATCGGAAGCTGTGTGAAGAAATTCAAGGACAAGGGCCGAACCCTCCCCGGCTGCCCGCCCGAGCGGGAGGCCCTGAACGAAATCTGAGACATCTCTCACGGAGGGAACCGACGTTGACGTCCGACGTAGTGAAACGCAAGCACACCGATCTTATCAACCAGTACCGAAGCAAATTCCCCACGTCCGAGGTCCTCTACCGGCGGGCGGTCAATACCTTCCCTTCGGGCGTAACGCATGTGAGCCGGTACATGAAGCCCTTCCCCATCTATGTCGATCGGGCGCAGGGATCGCGGAAGTGGGACGTGGATGGGAATGAATTGATCGACTACTGGATGGGCCACGGGTCGCTCCTTCTCGGCCACCGCCACCCGACGATGATCGAGGCCGTGGCCAAGCAGCTCCGGCGGAGCACCCACCCCGGCGCGTGCCACGAGCTGGAGGTGCGATGGGCGGAGCTGGTCATCGAGATGGTCCCCTGTGCGGAGCGGGTCCGCTTCACCAGCTCCGGCACCGAGGCGACGCACATGGCGCTGCGTCTGGCCCGGGCCTTTACCGGCCGGGACAAGGTGGTCAAGTTCGAGGGCCACTTCCACGGCTGGCACAGCGGCCTGGCCGTGTGCACCGATCCACCCTTCGAGCAGCAGACCCCACCGGGGATACCGAGGGGCGAACTGGATAACCTGGTCATCCTCCCACCGAACGACATCGAGCAGGTGGATGAGGTCCTGAGCGCGGGGGACGTGGCGTGCGTCATCCTGGAGCCCACCGGAGGGTCCTTTGGGCAGGGGCCGTTGAAGCCCGGATTCCTGGCCGAGCTGCGGGACGTGACGAGGAAGCATGACGTGCTTCTCATCTTCGACGAGGTCATCACCGGCTTCCGCTGCGCGCCCGGCGGGGCGCAGGAGCACTTCGGTGTGACGCCCGACCTGACGACGCTGGGCAAGATCCTCGTCGGCGGCCTGCCCGGCGCGGCGGTGACGGGCAGGGCGGAGATCATTGACCTCCTAAGCAGCAGCTCCCACGACGAGCGGCGCATCAGCCATGCCGGGACGTACAACGCGAACCCCGTCTCGGCAGCGGCGGGCATCGCAACGCTCGAATTCATCAAGGGGGGCAAGCCCATCCGAAAGGCGAACGAAGCCGCCGAGAGACTGCGGAAGGGCATGGCGGACATCGTTGCGAAGCGCGGCCTGGACTGGGTCGTCTTCGGCGACTTCTCTTTCTTCCACATGGCCGCCGGCGCGGCCGGCGCAGACCCGAGCCGGCTGTGGGAGTTCAACCAGGAGGTCGTGAAGAAGGGGGCCGACAAGGATACGATCCACGCCTTCCGGTGCGGCATGCTGGTGCACGGCGTCGATCTCTCCGGCCTGCGGGGGTGGGTCTCCTCCGAGCACACGGTGGAGGATGTGGACCGGACGTTGGACGCCTTCGGCAAGACGCTCCGAATATTGGTCTGAGTCGCAACGTATCCAGCTAACAGGAGGTGCCCTGTGGCGCTGTTTAATATCGGTATCGTGGGATGCGGGCGCATTTTGAATGCGCACCTCAAGGGATACAAGATCCTTCGCGAAGCCGGGCTCGACAACTTCCGCATCACGGCCCTGTGCAGCCGGGATCGCGACAATGCCCTGCGCTTCCGCAAGCGCGGCGAGGGCCCGCCTCCCTTCACGCCCCTCGGCCGGGCGGAGGGCGACCCGCTCGCCTGCGAGCCGATGTACGTGACCGATGTGAACGACGACGTTTCCATCGGCGTCTATACAGACTACCATGAGATGATCGATCGAGGCGACATCGACGCGGTGGACATCTGCGCGGCGCTGCCGGCCCACCACGAGATTGCCCTCTACGCTCTCAAGAGCGGGAAGCATGTGGTGGTGGAGAAGCCCATCGCCCTCACGGTCCGCATGGCCCGGGCCATGACCGGCGCGGCGGAGGACATGGGGCTGGTGCTGTGCGTGGCGGAGTCGGCCCGATACGGCATGGCGCTCCGGGCGCAGAAGTGGGCCGTTGAGCAGGGTCTGATCGGCGACGTGCAGATGGTCCTCATGGGCGGGGTCGGCATGGGGCGGTGGTCCCCCGACCGGGTGCTGGCCAACACCCCCTGGCGTCACGACAAGATCCAGGGGGGCGGCGGAGTCAGCATCGACCTGGGCGTTCACATGTTCAACCGGGCGGAGCATGTCGGGGGTCTCATCGACAGCCTGTCGGCCGTGACGGCCGTCTTCGAGCCGAAGCGGAAGCTCTATGACGATGAGGGCCTGCAGCCGGTCGGCGAGGTCGACTGCAACGTAGACGACGCATTTATGGCCGTCGGTCGCTTCGCCAATGGCGCGATCGGCCAGTTCAGCTACACCTCGGCCGGGCACGGCCCGGGCTTCCAGGTGCCCGGCGGGATGATCGTGTATGGCAGCAAGGGGTCCATGCAGGAGGGCCGATTGGTCCTGGACGACGGGACGAGCCATGATGTCCAGAATCGGTTCAAGGCCGAGGCGCCGGAGCCGCTGATCCGGAAGTTCTTTCCTCACGGCATCGAGTATTCGTTCGCCCTCGAAAAGCTGGACTTTCTTCAGGCGATCGAGGAGAATGGCAACCCCGAGATGCACGGTCGGCAGGGGCTGCGCGACCTGGCCGTGGCTTACACGGTCCTGGAGTCGGCGGTCGCCGGCCGGGCGGTGCGGGTGCAAGAGGTCGAGTCGGGCGAGGTGGAGGAGTACCAGAGAGAAATCAACGCACACTACGGCTTCTGACGGAGAGTGGAATGTCCGAGAGAGTGGAAAAGGTCCTTGCCTCGTTCGCCGAACGCTACGGCGACGCCACCGGGGTGACGGTGGTCCGCGCGCCGGGCCGCGTGAACATCATCGGCGAGCACACCGACTACAACGGCGGCTTCGTTATGCCCATCGCCATCGAGCGGGACATCATGATCGCCTGCCGCCCGAACGGCTCGATGCAGGTCGATCTATATTCGGTGGATTTTGGGGAGTCCAACGGGTTCTCGCTGGACAATATCCGGTTCAACCAGTCCTGCCAGTGGGTGAACTATCCCCAGGGTGTGGCGCACTGCCTGCTGGAGAAGGGCTTCGACCTGAAGGGGTTTGACGGCGTGGTGCAGGGCAATGTCCCCCTTGCGAGCGGCCTGAGCTCGTCGGCGGCGTGCGAGGTGGCGTCCGCCCTCGCCTTCAAGGCCATGTCGGGGTTCGACATCGGCGACACCGACCTCGCGCTCCTCTGCCAGCGCGCCGAGAACACGTTCGTCGGGGTGAACTGCGGGATCATGGACCAGTATGTCTCGGTCTTCGCCCAGCCGGGATGCGCGGTGTTTCTCGACTGCAAGGACCTGCGGCACGAGGACGTCCCCCTCGGCACGAAGGAGGCGACGTTCGTTGTCTGCAACACGATGGTGAAGCGCGAGCTGTCGGGGTCGGAATACAACACCCGCCGGCAGCAGTGCGAAGAGGCGGCAAAAGCCATGGACGCGGCGCTGCTGCGTGATGTCTCCCCCGAGACCTTCGAGGCGGAGTGTGGCAAACTGCCGGAGGATGTGCGGAAGCGGGCGCGGCATGTCATCTCCGAAGACGAGCGCACGCTGCGCGCGGTGGCGGCCTTCAAGGCGGGCGACCTGGCGGCGGCGGGGAAAGAGATGAACGACTCGCATGACAGCCTGCGCGATGACTACGAGGTGAGCTGCCGAGAGCTCGACATCATGGTCGACATTGCCCGGGGCCTGCCGGGGACCTATGGCGCGCGGATGACCGGCGCGGGCTTCGGCGGGTGCACGGTGAACCTGGTGGCGGCGGACAAGGCCGACGCCTTCTGTGCAGAGATCGCCAAACGATACAAGGCGGAGACGGGCCTGAACCCAATGGTGCTTTCGACCGAGCCCTGCGGCGGGGCGGGGAGGGTGGAGACAAGATGATCAAGGAATGCATCGCTAAGCTGGTTGACGGGACGGACCTCTTCACGGAGGAAGCGATTGCCGTGATGGGCGAGATCATGGACGGACAGGCCACCCCCGCCCAGATATCCGCCTTCCTCGTGGCCCTGCGCGTGAAAGGTGAGACGGTGGACGAGATTACCGGCTGTGCCCGGGTGATGCGCGAGCGGGCGACGCACGTGGACCCCGGCGAGGGGATTGTGGTGGATACCTGCGGCACGGGCGGGGACGTGAAGGGAACGTTCAACATCTCCACCGCCGCCGCGCTCGTGGTGGCCGGGGCCGGGGTGAAGGTGGCCAAGCACGGCAATCGGTCCTTCACCGGCAAGACGGGCAGCGCCGACCTCTTGGAGGGTCTGGGGGTCAAGATTGATGTGGACGTGCCGGTCGTCGAGCGCTGCCTGCGGGAGGCGGGCATCGGGTTTCTTTTCGCGCCTCGGCTGCACGGGGCCATGAAGCACGCCGTCGGTCCGAGGAAAGAGATCGGGATTCGGACCGTGTTCAATATTCTCGGTCCACTCTCCAACCCCGCCGGTGCGGGCCGACAGGTAATCGGGGTATATGACGGCGACCTGACGGCGCCGATGGCGAACGTGCTGAAGAACCTGGGGAGCACGCACTGCTTCGTCGTTCATGGGGACGATGGCCTGGACGAGGTATCGACCTGTGCGCCGACGCGCGTATCGGAGCTGGTGAACGGGGAGGTGCGGAGTTATTCAGTCCGTCCGGAGGAGATGGGCCTGTCCCGGGCGGAATTGTCGGATTTTGTAGTTGATTCTGTTGACGCAAGCTGTACAATAGTTGCGGATGTGCTTGGGGGCGAAAAGGGGGCGCAGCGTGACATTGTTCTTGCCAACGCGGCGTTCGTTCTGCGGGCCGCCGGCGCGGCCGCTGACTTGAGGTCGGCGGTGGATCGGGCCGCCGATGCGGTGGATTCGGGCAGGGCCCGGCGGGCGCTGGAGAAGTTGATCAAAATCAGCCATTCAAAGTAGAGACCGTTTTCGAGAAAGGAGAGACGGATGGGATATATAGTACTCGGGTTTGTGGTCCTGATCTTCCTCGTCTTCATCATCCTGGCCTTCAAGTACGGCTGGCTGTGGATCCAGGCCATGGCATCGGGTGCGCGTGTACGCCTGGTCAATCTGTTGGGCATGAGCCTCCGAAAGATCAACGCGACCACCATCGTGAACGCACGCATCCAGGCCGTCAAGGCGGGGCTCGTCGTCTCCACGGACGAGATGGAGACGCACTACCTCGCTCGCGGCAATGTGCTGAACGTGGTCCGCGCGCTCATCGCCGCCAGCAAGGCCGACATCGAGCTCACCTGGGACCGGGCGTGCGCCATCGACCTGGCCGGCCGTGACATCTTCGAGGCCGTTCAGTGGAGCGTCCACCCGAAGGTGATCGACTGCCCCGACCCGAACAGGGGACGCCCAACCATCGACGCCGTGGCCATGGACGGGATCCAACTGAAGGCCAAGGCCCGCGTAACGGTGCGGGCGAATCTGGACCGCTTGGTCGGCGGCGCGACGGAGGAGACCATCATCGCCCGCGTCGGCGAGGGCATCGTGACCACCATCGGCTCGGCGCAGACGCACAAGGCCGTGCTCGAGAACCCCGACCTCATCTCTCGCTCGGTCCTCGCGAAGGGCCTTGACTCGGGGACCGCCTTCGAGATTCTTTCCATTGATATCGCCGACGTCGATGTGGGCGTGAACATCGGCGCGAAGCTGCAGATGGACCAGGCCGAGGCCGACAAGCGCGTGGCCCAGGCCAAGGCCGAGGAGCGACGGGCCCTGGCCCAGGCCCAGGAACAGGAGATGATTGCCCAGCAGGCCGAGAATCGCGCCAAGGTCGTCCTGGCCGAGGCGGAGGTCCCCATCGCGATTGCCGAGTCCTTCAAGACGGGCAAGCTGGGCATCATGGACTACTACCGGCTGAAGAATATTATCGCGGACACCGACATGCGCGACGCCATCGCCGGCAAGGACGTGGGCGGCCAGGGCTCCGGCGACGATTCCGGCCTGTAGCGCATTGAGCGATGGGACGAAACACGCAGGGGAGAGCAAAAGCTCTCCCCTGTTTTTTATCCGCCGATGGGAGACGGCGCCTGTACGAAGCCGGCGCTCACGCGGCGAGGGCGGCGCGCGTCACAAGTTGACCTTCCGCAGGAGGATGTGCCCGCCTCGCGTCTTCACGCCTGCCGTGATCTCGCTGAGGAGGGCCTCGGGCGTCTCCTCGCGGGTGGTGATGATGGCCATGCTGGGCCGGCCCTCGACGTCTTTCAGGCCCATCTTCTCAATGTTGATGTTGTACGTGCCGAGCGCGGTGCCGATGATCCCCACGATCCCCGGCACGTCGCTGTGCTCGCTGATGAGGATGTGGCGGTCGTCCAGGGGGATGTCGAAGGAATAGTCGTTCACCATCTGGAGCACCGCCTTGTCGAGCACGCAGGCACCGGACAGGGCGAGGGTCCCCTTGGACATCGTTACCGTGACTCGCATCTGATCGCGCTCGCCGGCGCTCTTGGCCTCGGTGACGTCGATGCCCCCCTCGGCGGCCATTTGTTTCGCGTTTACGATATTTACGCCGCCGCGGACAGTGCGCATGAACCCCGCGAAGAAGGACGCCGTCACGCGGTTCGTATCGCGCGAGGCGATCTTGCCGAGATACTCCACCGTGATGGCCTTGAAGGCCCCGTCCGCGGCGTACTGGCAGGCGAAGCTGCCG
>JAADGH010000132.1:0-6040 GCA_013152475.1 Planctomycetota bacterium | reverse complement strand
TGCGGGTCGCCGGGAGCGAAGTTCACGGCATTCACGATCTCGTCCCTGTTAAAAAATGCGGCCACCTGCTCCGCCGCCATGCGCGCGCTCTCGATGCTCGACTCCTCCGTTGAGCCGCCGACGTGAGGCGTGGCAAGGACCGATTCATGCGTGAGGAGGGGGTCGTCCGGGGGAGGCGGCTCCTGCTCGAAAACATCCGTGAAGTAGTACTTCACCTTTCCGCTGTTGAGCGCCTTCAGCAGCGCGTCCGTGTCCACCAACTGCGCCCGGGCGCAGTTGACAATGCACACGCCTTTTTTCATAGAGGTGAACTGCATCCTGCCGAGGATCGCCCTCGACTGCTCCGTGAGGGAGGCGTGGAGGGTGATGTAGTCCGACTCTTTGCAGATGCGGGCAATGCCTGCCGGCTCGATGTTCAGCTCCCTCGCCCGCTCCATTGTGAGCAGCGGGTCCGCGCCGAGCACCTGCATGCCGAATCCCCGGGCCAGGGCGGCGACGCCTCGGCCGATCTTTCCGACGCCGATTACGCCCAGTGTCTTCCCGCGCAGCTCCGTGCCGGCGAATTTCTTTTTTTCCCAGAGTCCCTGCTTTACGGAGAGGTGGGCGGGGATCAGGTTTCGGGCCATGGTCACCAGCGCCGCCATGGTCAGCTCGATCACCGCCTCGGCGTTCGTGCCCGGCGTGTTCTCGACGATCACCCCGGACCGAGTCGCGGCGTCCACGTCGATCGTGTCCACCCCCGCCCCCGCGCGGACGATGAGGCGGAGCTTGCCTTTTGCGGCCTGCTGGATCGTTTTCGCCCTCAGCCTGGTCTTGCTGCGGACGATGACGCCGTCCCACTCGCCCAGGTCCATCCGTTCCACATCGCGGCTTTCCTTCACCGAAAACCCCGCCCTGCGGAGCTGCTGGGCGCAGACCCGATTCACGCCGTTCAGGACCAGAATCTTTTTCTTCACTTTCGTCATCTTGGAGTTCATCCGAAAGGAATGCTCTTACTGGCGATCAAGTATCGCAAAAAACACGGGAAGCGTCAAGGTACTGGCACGTCAGGGACGGCGCAGCCACTTGGGGCCCCAACTGGCGTGCCCGGGTGGATAGGAGGAGAGGC
The DNA here is from genome assembly GCA_013152475.1 of Planctomycetota bacterium. Classification (GTDB taxonomy): domain Bacteria; phylum Planctomycetota; class Brocadiia; order JAADGH01; family JAADGH01; genus JAADGH01. Next base: position 4,932 of record JAADGH010000132.1, on the reverse strand, counting down.
TGCACCAGGCCCCGTGGATACGGCGGCGGGCAAGTAGGGAGGGGAAACGCAGAGCAAGCCCACCCCAGTCGGTCCACGGATGCCTGTCCCTGCTCCGGGATGCTACCGGTTCAACACTCCGCCGAGCAGCCATTGCCTTGCCGTCTGGGCGTCTCGAAAGGGGCGAAAGGCAATGCCGTGCAATTCGCAATAGGCCTCCAGCATCCGACCAAGGCCGAAATGCACGTCCCGGCTTACCGTCATGGCAATTTTGTTGCCAAAATGGGAGGCGAAATCACCGAAGACCGCCGCTGAGCTCTCCAAGCTCTTAGGAGAAGGCCCGAGGCCGGTTCCCGGTTCGACAATCAGCAAGGGCATCCCATTGTGAAAGCCTGGCGTGTGGGTGACTTGGTTGAGGGCCGCCTCCAGATTGTCCAGGCCAAAGGCGTCAATCCATTCGATGATCGCCAGGGAACCGTCCAAGGACACCTTACACCTATTCACACAGCACCTCCCGCACAAAAACAAGTGCACACGTTCTCCTGGAATCGAAGGCGATTGGCAGGGCTATAGTGCCGGTGTGCTGACAGGTGATGAATCTCCCCTCCAAGTATACCCCACATCTCTGGTTTGTCAAGCAAAAGCGGCAGTTTTCATTGATTTCGATCTGCCATTTCTGAAAGCGCGCCGTATCTCAAGTGGGTTGTATGGGATTTTGCGGCGGGGGGAGCGGGGGCCGGTCGAGGGCCCGTCGCGGACCTGCCGCTGGAATCCGGTCTCGTCTGTCCCTGATTTCCTGTTGACCCAGTGCGCAGAGCCGACGTTTTTGCTTGACCATCACCTGGCAAGACGTTACCTTTTCAAAGCAGAGGCATCCATATCGAGAAACCAGAGCGGGGAAATGCACTGATTCATGAAGAAAGATTCGGAGATGTCCTTTCCTGATCCGTCGAGTTTCAAGAAACATGCCATCGGCGAGGGAATCACGATCCGCGTCGTGGCCGGCGAGAAAATCATGTTCTCGTTTCTCGACTTCGAGCCGGGCAGCGTCATCGACTCGCACAGCCACCCGCACGAGCAGCTCGGCTACGTCCTTGAGGGCGAGTTCGAGCTGACCATCGGCGACGAGACCCGCGTCGTCAAGGCCGGCGACACCTACATCATCCCCGGCAACGTCACCCACCGTGGCGCCTCCACCGGCCAGGCGGCCCGAACGCTGGATGTGTTCTCGCCACCGAGAGAGGACTATCTGTGAGGAATCAGAGATGAACGTCATCGAAGCGATCAAGACACGTCGGAGCATCAAGGGCAATTTCCTGGACAAACCCGTCGAGAAGGAAAAGATCGAGCAGGTCATTGAGGCGGGACTGTGGGCGCCGAGCGGACAGAACCAGCAGCCGTGCCGGTTCATCGTCGTCACCGACCCGGAGCTCCTGGCCGAGATCGAGGCGGAGATGTTTCGCATTGGCGAAACAGTCAAGAAGCTCCTGCCCATTGTCGGGCTGTTCAAGAAGGAGCTGAGCGGCGAGAAGGGCAGACGCGCGGTGAAGTCCGTCCGCCCCCACGCCTTCCACGGCGCGCCGGGGCTGATCATCATCGGCGCCATGTCGGACAGCTCGTCCACCTATCGCAAGGACTGCTCCCTCGCCGCGCAGAACATGATGCTGGCCGCGCACGAACTCGGCCTGGGCACGTGCTGCATGGGATGGATCACGACGATCCACAAGTCGAAGGCGCTGACGGCGAAGCTCGACATTCCGAAGGGCTTCGAGATCTGTCAGGCCATCACCATCGGTTACTACGATACCGACAAGACGCCCAAAACCCCGCAGCGCAAGAGCGTGGACGAAGCGACCACGTGGTTCCTCAAAGATGAGGCCGGTGAGTGATCGCCGCGCAGAACGCGGGGGCCACGCTCAGACTTGTTTGGGCGTGATCTTCGGATGAAACGTAGGGCGGGCGATTCGCCCACCGGAAAGTAGAAGCGGCATCTTGCCGCTTCCGAAAGAGCCTGGAAGGCTCTTCTACATTGAAAAGATGGCGGGCCGATGGCCCGCCCTACATTCGCCTCCTCGCGAACTTGACCCAGCCCATGTGGTGTGGTATCCTTCTCCGACTGTCTTTCCCTATTGTAAAGGAGACCCATTATCGACGAGAATGGCCCACTCGCCGCCGGTGGCCTGCGAAACCGACTGACCGCCAAGCTGCTCGGTCGGGACATCTTCTGTCTCGACCAGACCCGATCCACCAACAGCGTGGCCCGGGAGCGGGCGCAGAAGGGCGGCGCCGACGGCACGCTTGTCACCGCTGAAGAGCAGACTGCCGGGAAAGGCCGCCAGGGGCGGCGGTGGTTTTCACCCAAGGGTACGGGCATTTACATGTCGATCATCCTCCGCTCGCCGTTCCACACCCGCCGACCGGAGATTCTCTCGCTGCTTGGCGCGTTCACGACGGCCACCGCCATCCGCGCCGAGGCGGATGTGCAGGCCGAGATGAAGTGGCCGAACGACGTGATGATCAACGGCAAAAAGGTAGCGGGCGTCCTGGGCGAGAGCGGCCACGGCGGCGGTCCGCCCTATGTCATCCTCGGCATCGGCGTGAACGTGAACATCACCGAGGAGGAGTTTCCCCCCGCGCTGAAGGGCACGGCCACGTCGATCCGCATCGAGTGCGGCAGGGAAATCTCCCGCGCGGCGCTGATCGCATCGATCCTCGATCGCTTCGAGGAGTTCTACCTGCGCACTGAACCCGAAGCCCTGACGGATCTTGTCATGGCCATCAAGCCCCTCTGTTCCTCGCTGGACCAGCGGGTCCGCGTGAAGCAAGAGCGCGAGCTTCTCGTCGGCAGGGCCGTGGACATCGACGCGACCGGGGCGCTCATCGTCGAGACGCCGGACGGGCGGCAGCACAGGCTCCTCGGCGGCGAAGTTACGATTTTGTGAAAGTTCGCATGGCACATCGCAGCACACTCGGCAACGCTTCCCTGAAATGCCCATCGCCATTGATTGCGGGCAAAACGACCACGGCGATCATCCGATACAGGGTCGGCCGGGCCGGCGTCAAGGTCGGCGGGAAGATACGTTTCGGCATCCCCAACTCCGGCTGGGGCGAGCCGCACGTGCCCTTCCCGCGATACTGGGACGAGGTCCTCTCCGGAAAGGACCGCATGTTCGTCCCCTACAAGCGCGTGAACACCACGGCCACAGTCAGGACGAAGGGGAAGGCGAACCTCTTTCTGTATTGCCAGGAACGGATGATGGCCCCCGAGAGCGACGCGACCATCGGCTACTGGCGCTGGTGGATCACGGCGCTCGTCGAGGAGGATGCCCTGCGCAAAGGGGATGTCATCGAACTCACCTACGGCGACCGCAACCACGGCGAGGACGGCGTTCGCATCCAGCGCTATCCCGAGAAGGACATTTCGTTCCTGGTCTATGTCGATGCCAGGGGCAATGGCGACTTCGTCGAGGTCCCCGGCTCACCCATGCTGCGGAACGTCACTGCCGGGAGGTCCGCGCGGTTCAACGTCGTCGCGCCATCGGTCGTCCGACCGGGCCAGGCCTTCGAGGTGAGGGCCTCCGCGACGGACAAATGCCACTGCCGCCCAAGGCCGCGCTTCAGCGGTCGCGTGCGGGGCCGAATCGGCGACCGCAAGGTTAGAGACTTGAAACGCCTGCGCCTGGGTCGGGCGGGACACATCCGCGTGACGGTCAGCGACAAGACCGGCACGATCACCGGCGTGAGCAATCCGATTGCGTGCTCAAAAACGAAGCCGAGCCTTTACTGGGGCGACCTGCACGGGCAGTCGGAGAACCATGTCTTCAACGCTCAGGCCCAGCCCTACCTCGGCCGGGGTCGCAAGGGCATTTCCATCGGCACGTACGACGAGTGCTACACCTATGCCCGCGACGTGGCCCTACTCGATTTTCTTGCCATCACCGACCAGGGCGTGCCGCTGTCGGGCGCGTGGCAACAGTGCCAAGAGAAGGCGCGGCAGTATCACGACCCGGGCAAGTTCGTCACATTCAAAGCCTTCGAAGCCGGGACGGACGTGGGCCACCGGAACGTGATCTACTCGACGGACGACATCGAACCGCGGTTCGACCCGAAGCGATTCAGCCAGATGCCCGACCGGCTCTACGAATATTTTCGCGATCGCGATGACGTCATCATGATCCCCCATCACACGAAGGTGTGGACGGACTGGAGCTACCACGATCCCGACCTCGAGCTGCTCACCGAGGTCTACTCCTGCTGGGGCTGCTCGGAGCGGCCCGGCCTCGACCACTGGGACAAGGGCATGACCCCGGGCGCGAGCATGCAGGAGGGGCTGCGGCGGGGGTATCGCCTTGGCATCATCGCATCGAGCGACAACCACGCCGGTATGCCGGGGCGCTCGTTCCCCGGCGGCGACCGGCAGTTCGCCACAAACCAGAAGGGCGGCCTCGCTGCGGTCTATGCCCCGGAGCTGACGCGGGAGGCAATCTTCGCCTCGCTCAGGAACCGATGGTGCTACGGCACGACAGGCGCGCGGATCGTTCTCGATTTCCACATCAACGGCGCGCGTATGGGCGAGGAGATCGTGCTGGACGATCCCCGCCAGGAGCGAGATATCAAAGCCCACATCATCGGAACGGACCGGATCAAGACCGTCGATATCGTGAAAAACAACGACGACTGGCTGACGATCCACGGCACGAGCGACGTGGTGAAACTCAAGGAAACCGACTCATCCTCCGTTCGCGGCACGGACTTCTACTACGTCCGTGTCCGGCAGGAGGATGGGGAAATGGCCTGGAGCTCGCCGATATGGGTTACAGCGAAAAGCAAAAAACGTAGTTCGAGGAAAAGGAAATGAAAGCAGCCGTACTCTACAGTGAGAGAGACATCAAAATCGAAGACCGTCCCGACCCCAAGCCCGGGCCGAAGGATGTGCTGATCCGCATCAAGGCC
>JAADGH010000098.1 GCA_013152475.1 Planctomycetota bacterium | reverse complement strand
GCGGGGGTGGCGGGCAGCGCGGCCCCGGCAGCGGGCCGCCGCCGGCCGACGAGCCCCCCACGGATGAGCCGCCGCCGGACGATGATATTCCATTCTGAACATCAATAGAAAGACGAGAGGATCCCGCTCATGGCACGACGGCCAAAGAAACGAAAAGGCTACCGCCGATTCGGCGAACCGACGAAATGCCGGTTCTGCCGGATGAAGATCAAGCACGTGGACTACAAGGACATCCAGAGCCTCCAGAAACTGACGACGATACAGGGAAAGATATTTTCGAGAAAACGATCGGGGAACTGCGCCAAGCACCAGCGCTCCGTGAAGAAGGCCATCAAACGGGCGCGCTATCTGGCGTTGCTGCCCTATGTGGGCCGGTAAGGATGGGAACGATGCAACTCGTACTGAGAAAGAACATTGACAATCTGGGCAAGATCGGCGACATCGTAAACGTAAAGCCGGGGTATGCGAGAAACTATCTCCTGCCCCAGGACCTGGCCATGCCCGTCTCGGCGCAGAACCTCGCGCAGATCGAGGGCGAGAAGAAGATCGAGATGGAGCGCGAGATCGAGACCCGCAAGAAGGCCGTCCAGGCCGCCGAGCGTCTGGCCGAGGTGTCCGTCACGATCGCCGCCAAGGCGAGCGAGGAGGGCCATCTCTACGGCTCGGTGACGGCGCAGATGGTTGCCGACGCCTTTGCCAAGGATGGGATCGAAGTCACGCCGAAAATGGTCGCGCTGAAGGAGCCCATCAAAGAGCTCGGTGTGTATGAGGTGAAGATTTCCATCAGCGAGGAGATCGAGCCCGTCTGCAGGGTCTGGGTCGTAAGTGAGTGACCGCGGAGGGCCGGTCCCCGCAGCCGCCCAGTCAAGGTGCACACATGGCGAAACAGGAACCGATCGATCGGGTCCCCCCTCACAACGAGGAGGCAGAGATATGCGTGCTCGGCTCCATGCTTCTTGACAACCAATGCATCAGCGACGTGCTCCATGTGCTTGGGGAGCGCGGGCACGAGCACTTCTACTCCGCCGCCCACCAGAGTATCTACAGAACCGGCGTCGAGATCTACGACAATAAACAGGCCCTCGACCTGGTCCTCCTCCAGGAAGAGCTTGAAAAGAGGGACCTTCTGAACAAGATTGGAGGGATCGAATACCTCACCCGCGTTCTGGAAAGCGTGCCCTCCGCCGCGAACGCCGACCACTACGCCGAAATTGTCCGCGAGAAGGCCGTCCTTCGCAGTCTGGTCAGCGTCTCAAACAGCATCCAGCGGATGGCCTACGAGAACACGGAAGACAGCTCGTCCGTCCTCGACAAGGCGGAGAGCCTCATCTTCAACGTGACACAGACGGGGCTGACCCGCGACGCGATATCCATCGACGATCTCATGCGGCAGACCTTCGACCGGATCGATCAATTGCAGGGGGGCGGCATGACCGGCATCCCCACAGGCTTCACCGATCTGGACAATAAGATCACCGGATTGAAGAATGCGGAGTTCATCATCCTCGCCGCCAGGCCGAGTGTGGGAAAGACCGCCCTTTGCCTCAACATCGCAGAGCACGTCGCCCTCACCGAAAAACTGCCCGTCGCCCTCTTCAGCATGGAGATGTCCAGCGTGGAGATCGGCCTGCGGCTTCTCTGCGCCCACGCGAAGGTGGACGCCCATATCATGCGCACCGGCACGCTGCCCGCTGAAGGCTGGAGCGCCCTGAACCTGGCCGTGGGCGACCTGAGCCAGGCCCCCATGTTTGTGGACGATACGCCGGGCCTGTCCACGCTGGAACTGCGGGCCAAGGCCCGGCGGCTGAAGGCCCAGCACGACATCTGCCTGATCATTGTGGACTATCTCCAGCTGATGGAGTCGGGCCGGATGGACGGGCGGCAGCAGGAGATTTCAGAGATTTCCCGCGGCCTCAAGGCGCTCGCCCGAGAGCTGAATATCCCCGTGCTGGCCCTCTCGCAGTTGAACCGGGGACCCGAACAGGGGGACGGACGGGAGCCGCGTCTCTCGGACCTCCGGGAATCCGGATCGCTGGAACAAGATGCCGACGTGGTGATATTGCTTCATCGGAAGATTCTTCAAGAGGACGACGCGTCCATCCAAGCCCCGCAGAGGGGGCCGACGGACAAGGTGACCGATGTCATTGTGGCGAAACAGCGCAACGGACCGACGGGCAAGATCAAGCTGACGTTCCTTCCGCAGTTCGTTCGTTTTGAGTCCCATGCGGGCATTGAAGCCCCCGGCATGGAAGAATCGGAGCCTTTCTGATCATGCACCCCAATTCCCATGGAGCGATTCGCACAGAATGAGCCCTTTCACTCGGCCGCTTCTTGTCGTGTGCATTCTCGTCTCCCTTGCTCCCTTGCCCCTGCTCGCCCAGGGCAAGGCGGAAGGGAGAATAGTGAAGGCGATCGCCATCGAAGGAAACCGGCGCATTCCGGAGCGGAAGATTCGCGCCGCCATCCGAACCCGCGTGGGCGAGCCCTATCGCTCCGACGTGGTGGACCAGGACATGGGGCGGATCTGGGCGCTGGGGTACTTCGAGGACATCAAGGCCCGCACCGAGCCGAAAGACGTGGGCGTCAAAGTCGTCTTCACCGTCGCCGAGCGGCCCATCATCGCGAAGGTCATCTTTCTCGGCAACAAGAAAATCAAGGAAGCGAAACTCCGCGAGGCGTCGGACCTGAAGGAGGGGAGCTTCGTCAGCCCCTATTCCATCATCTCCGCCAGGCGACGGATCGTTGACAAATACAAGGAAGAGGGGTTCCAGTTCGCCGAGGTCGATTCCAAGCGCGAAGAGACCGACGGACAGGTGACGGTCACCTTCGTCATCGCCGAGGGGCCGAGGCTGCGGATTCGGAAGGTGTCGATCAAGGGCAACAAGGCCTTCTCGCGCCGGCAGCTCATGGGCAAGATCAAGACCCGGCGCCGGGTGTGGCCCTTCTACGACGGCATCTACAACGAAAGCGTTCTCGAGTCGGACCTGCTTGCCATCAAGGACTTCTACCAGGCGAACGGCTGGCTGGACGTCGAGGTCGGTCGCGAGCTCAAGTACAACGACGAGAAGACGAGGCTCTACATCACCATCTTTGTCCAAGAGGGTGAGCGATACTACGTCGATACCGTGACGATCAAGGGCAACGAGCTCTTCACCGACAAAGAGATCCGAAGGCGACTGACGCTGAAGAGCGGGGCGCCCTTCGTGCGCGAGAACCTCAACCGGGACCAAAAGGTCGTCAAGGGCATGTACGGCGAGCAGGGCTTCATCGACGCCGAGGTCCGCATCAGCACGCCGCTGAGCCTGGAACCCGCGAAGATCAACATCGTATTCACCATCACCGAAGGGCAGCGAATTTACGTCGAAAAGATCGACATCCGTGGAAACACCAAGACCGAGGACCATGTCATCCGGCGCGAGGTCACGTTCTATCCCGGCGAACGATTCAACACCCGGAAGATGGAAGAGAGCAAGCGGCGCATCTACAACACCCGCCTCTTCGAGAGCTACGACCCCATCCAGCAGACGCCCCCCGTGCAGACGGACATCGAGCCGGGCTCCGACCCCCTCCACCGTACGGCCGTCTTCAACGTCCAGGAAGGTCGGACGGGCCAGTTGAGCTTCGGGGCGGGCATCAGCTCGAACCTCGGGCTCATCGGACAGTTTTCCCTCAGCCAGAGCAACTTCAACCTGCTGGACCTCCCGACGAGCTTCAGCGACTTCGTCAGCGGCAACGCCTTTGTCGGCGGCGGCCAGACCCTTTCTCTGACCGCCCAGCCGGGCACCGAGCGCTCCCAATACAGCCTGTCCTTCCGCGAGCCCTCGGCCTTCGACTCGCCCTACGGGTTCGGCATGACCTCGTATTTCTACGACCACCAGCGCGAGGATTACGACGAGCAGCGCATCGGCGGCAGCGTGAGCGTAGACCGGCGCATCACGCGCAACCTCCGCGTGGGCCTTACCTATGGCGCCCAGCAGATCGATATCCGCGACATTCACGAACAATGGGCGCCGGCGGATGTGTTCGATGTGGAGGGGGTGACCACGCGCCTCAGCCTCGAGCTGCGGGTCGTCTATGACACGCGCAACAATGTCCTCTGGCCCACCAAGGGCGTGAAGATCGAGCCCTCCGTCGAGCTGGCGGGCATGTTCCTCGGCGGCGATGTCGACACGATCAAGGCCGACATCGGATTGAAGTGGTACCACAAACTGTTTACCATCCCCAAGTGGGGGGACCATGTTCTGTCCGTCGGCATGCAGGCCGGGGTGATCGACTCCCTGGACAGGGACGAGGTGCCGATCTTCGACCGGTTCTTCGCCGGCGGTCCGGGGGGCGCAGCGTCGCTGCGAGGCTTCAGCTACCGGGGCATCGGGCCTATCGATCCCGTGATCCGGGAGCAGATCGGCGGCGAGGTGCGATGGCTCAGCACGGTGGAATACGAGGTCCCCATCGTGCAAAAGACGATCCGCGCCGTAGGGTTTTTCGACGCCGGCAATGTCAACGAGTTCGTCAGCGACGTGGATTTTTCCACCACCCGCGCCTCTGCCGGGATCGGGCTGCGGCTCACATTCCCGCAGTTGGGGTATATCCCCATCGAGTTGGACTGGGGCTTCCCGGTCCGGTCCCAGCCGTTCGACAGCGAGCAGCTTTTCAGCTTCAACATCGGCGGCGGGATGCGGTTCTGATCCAAAAGCGGTGAAAGGAGTATCCACTATGTTCCTCACAACCCGATGGTCCTGTGCGGCGGTTGCCCTTGCCGTCTGTCTGGCGGGCCTTTTGGTCTGCCGGACGGCCTGCGGCAAGGACCGCGCGCCGAAGATCGGCGTGGTCAATGTCACCAAGGTCTATGACAACTACAAGAAGAAGCGAGACATGGAGAATGACCTCCGCGCGCAGCGCGAGCAGAAATCGAGGGTCATTCACGAAAAAGAAAAAGAGATCAAGCGCCTGACCGACGAGATTAAGCTCCTCGAACTCGGCAGCGACGCCCGAAAGAAGCGCGAGGCCGACCTGGAGAAAAGGCAGGTCGATCTGCAGTCCTTCACCCGGGTCACCGTCGGCAACATGGCCACCCGAACGCGGGAAATCATGCAGAGGCTTTACACGGAGGTCGTGGAGGCCGTCCAGAAATACGGGCGCCAGAACGGGTTTGACCTCATTATCAAATGGGAAAACGTCGAGGTCGAGAGCAAGACGATGGACGAGCTGCTCTACAAGATCAACCAACGCACGGTACTGTTCGCCTCGGACCATGTCGACATCACCGACGAGGTGATCAGCGCGCTCAACGCAGGATATTCGAAAGAGATCATCGAGAAGTAGCGAGAGGGTCACCGGATGAAGATCGACAAGACGGCGTACGTTCACCCCGACGCGGAGCTGGCCGACGATGTGGTCGTCGGCCGAAATGTCGTGATCGATGGGCGGGTGAAAATCGGCGGCGGGACGACCGTCGGCCACAACACTATCATCACCGGGCGGACCACCCTCGGCAAGGACAACCGCATCTTCGCCAACGCAGTGGTCGGGTCCGAACCGCAGGACCTGAAGTTCAAGGGGGAAGACACCGAGCTGATCATCGGCGACGGCAATGTCATCCGAGAGTTCGTCACCATCAACACCGGCACGGCCGGCGGCGGGGGCAAGACCGTCATCGGCAACAACAACTTCCTCATGGCCTGTTCCCACGTCGCGCATGACTGCCATCTGGAGGACGCGATTGTCATGGCCAACGCCGTGCTCCTGGGGGGACACGTGAAGGTGGAAAGCCATGTCGTCTTCGCCGGCGCCGCCGCGCTGCATCACTACGTCCGCGTGGGCAGAATGGCCTTTGTCGGCGGCCTCACAAGCATCGTCCAGGACGTCGCCCCCTATATGCTCACGGAAGGCGAAAGACGCACCCCCTGCCGCGTGAACGAAATCGGCCTCCGTCGAAACGGCCTCACCGACGAAGATGTGGAGGCGCTGAAAAAGGCCCACCGGGTCATCTACCGATCCAACCTGACCCGCGAACAGGCCTTCGAACAGATCGAGAACGGGTCCGGCCTAAACGAGCACGTCGCCTACCTCATCCGTTTCCTTCGGGACATGGCCAAGGGTCCCAAAGGCCGGTACCTCGAATCCATGCGGAAGCACTAAGGTCGTTATGAAGGAAGTCAAAGCAGCAGTCATCGGCGTCGGTCATATGGGCAAAAACCACGCCCGCGTCCTCCACCAGTTGCCCCATGCGAAGCTCGTGGCCGTGGTAGACACCGACGAAAAATCCGGAAAGAAGATCGCCCGGAAATGCAGGGCCGAGTTCCATACCGATTACACGGAGATCGCCGACGTCATCGACATGGCCTCCGTCGCTGTTCCCACGGCGCATCATCACCGCATCGCCAAGGACCTGCTCCAACGCGGCGTGCACGTGCTGATCGAAAAACCCATGACGAAGTCCGTGGAGGAGGCGGAGGAGCTTGTCGCGATAGCGAAAAAACATAGCGCCATGATCATGGTGGGCCACGTGGAGCGCTTCAACCCGGCTTTCATGGCGATCCAGGAGCGCATCCGGTCGCCCAAGTTCATCGAGGCCCATCGCCTCGCGCCGTTCAGTTTCCGGTCGGCGGACATCGGCGTCGTGCTCGATCTTATGATCCATGACATCGACATCATCCTCCACCTGATCCAGTCCGACATCAAGCGCATCGACGCCGCCGGCGCAAACGTCCTCTCGGACTATGAGGACGTAGCCAACGCCCGAATCCTGTTCGAAAGCGGCTGCGTGGCCAACGTGACCGCCAGCCGGGTATCGATCAAATCCATGCGGAAGATTCGCGTCTTCTCCCCGAACAACTACTGTTCGATCGACCTCTTGGGCCGCGAGGCGGTGATGCTCACGAAGTCGCCGGAACTCACGTTGAAGTCCCTGGACATTTCGAAGCTGGACGCCTCGACCATCGCCGACTTGGTGGGGTTCGTCTTTGGCGATCTGCTCCGCCGCGAGAAGGTGAAAATCGACGACCACGAACCGCTGAAAGAAGAGATTGAATCCTTTGTGGAATCAATCCGGAACGGAACCGATCCCGTTGTCCCGGGTGAACAGGGCATCAAGACCGTCAAGACTGCGCGGACCATCATCGACTCCATCCGCCGGTCCATGGAGGCCGCCGACATCGAGCCGCCGAGCGGGTTGAAGATGTGAGCGGGGAGGAAGTTCGTAACAGAAAGGCTGACCATGAAAAAATTTGAATTTCTCAACGTCGAAACGGAAATGGACGGGGACAAAATTATCGGCCGAGCCACCGGCGCCTGGGCCGAGATTCTCGGCCCCTATCTGGAGCAGTTCTTCGACAAGCTCGACGCCTTGAAGGTGATCGCAAAAAAGGACGGCGCAAACGTCTTCAACCTCTACAACCCGCCCCACCCCACAGAAGCCGGCATGCGCTTCATCACCCGCAAACTGCGGATGATGATCGAAAAGAAGGCCTACCCCGTCACGGCCAACCTCGCCATCACCCACCGCTGCCACTGCAAGTGCATCCACTGCAGCGCCGACCCCTTCATTGACAAAGACCGCGAGGAGGTCACCACCGAAGAGATCAAACAGGTGGTGGACGGCGCCCTTCAGCTCGGCGCAAGCCTCATCATCTACGTCGGCGGCGAGCCGGTGATCCATAAAGACCTGCCGGAGCTGGTGGCCCATGTGGACAAATCCAAGGCCGTCGTGATGATCTTCACCAACGGATTCATGCTCACCGAAGAGAAATGCAAGGAACTGGCCGACGCGGGCCTCTTCAGCCTGAACATCTCCATCGACAGCCCCCACCCCGAGCAGCACGACGAGTGGCGCGCCGTGCCCGGCCTCTGGCAGAAGGCATTCGATGGCGCCGCCCGCGCCCGGGAGCACGGCATCCTCACCGGCATCTCCACCTACGCCACCCACGAGTCGATGGAAAACGGCGACACGGAGCGACTCCTGGAGATGGCGGTCGAGCAGGGATTCCACGAGGTCACCATCTTCGACTGCATCCCCTCCGGCCGGTTCCTGAAAGACACGTCCAAGATCCTCAGCCCGGAGGAGAAGCAGCGCGTCATCGATCTCGGCCATCGCTTCCGCGATGACCGAAGCCACGCTATGGGCGTGAATGTCATGGCCCACATCAATTCGCCCGCGGGCGAGGGGTGCTACGGCGCGGCGTCACAGTTCTACATGACCGCCTACGGCGATATCAACCCCTGCGACTTCAACCCCGTCTCCTTCGGCAACATCAAAGAGATGCCCATCCAGGCCATCTGGGACAAGATGGTCAGCCACCCCGACTTCTCTTACCGTCACCCCACGTGCCGCATGCAGACGCCGACGTATCGAAAAAAATACATCGACCCCCTCCCCGAGGACCCGCAACTGCCGGTCCTCGTCGAGGACGCCGACGCCGGCTTCCCGGACCCGTCGAAGTATGCGCGCAAGAGCGAGTAGAGACCCCTGACACGAAGGACGAACAACACGATGCACAAGATCGCAGTCATCCCCGGCGATGGCACGGGACCGGAAGTGGTGAGAGAGGGCCTCAAGGTCCTCAAGGCCATCAGCGAAAAGAAAGGCTTTCAATACGAAACCGTCGAATACGACATCGGCGGCAACCGATACCTGAAAACCGGCGAGGTCCTCCCCGACTCCGTCTTCAAAGAGCTTCTGGAAGTGGACGCCATCTATCTCGGCGCCGTCGGCCATCCCGATGTCAAACCAGGCATCCTCGAAAAGGGCCTCCTGCTCCGGCTACGCTTCGACCTGGACCAATATATCAACCTCCGCCCTGTCAAGCTCTACCCCGGCGTCGATTGCCCCCTCAAGGACAAAGGCCCGGAGGACATCGACTTCATCGTCGTCCGCGAGAACACCGAGGACCTCTACTTCGGCGGCGGCGGCTTCCTGCGCAAGGGCACACCCCACGAGGTGGCCACACAGGAGATGTTGGCCACCCGTTTCGGCGTCGAACGCTGCCTGCGCTACGCCTTCGAACTTGCCCAAAAACGAAAGAAGAAGCAGCTCACCCTCTGCGCCAAGACCAACGTTCTCACCTATGCCCACGATCTCTGGTGGCGGACGTTTGAGGAAGTGCAGAAGGAATACCCCGATGTGAAGCCCGATTACGCCCACGTCGACGCCACGTGCATGTGGATGGTGAAGAACCCCGAATTCTTCGACGTCATCGTCACCACCAACATGTTCGGCGACATCATCACCGACCTCGGCGCCATGATCCAGGGCGGCATGGGCATCGCCGCGGGCGGCAACATCAACCCCGAAGGCGTCTCCATGTTCGAGCCCATCGGCGGCTCGGCCCCGAAGTACACCGGCAAGAACGTCATCAACCCCCTCGCCGCCATCTGCGCCGTGGGCATGATGCTCGATTTCCTGGGACAAGAACAGGCGGCGAGCGAGGTCGAGCAGGCCGTCATGGACCTCACCGCCACAAAGATCAAAGACCTCGGCGCCGGCAAGATGGGCTACTCCACCACCGAGGTGGGCGACCTCGTCGTCGAGGCGCTCGGATAGCAGATGGACGGAGGGGGATGGCACGGGCGGCTTGAATCGGCGACCGAGAGCATGGTTTGGCCAGCAAGCCGTGGCATACCGACTTACCCCCCCAGCCGAAACGTCCCGACGGACTTGAGGATGGACGGCTTGACCTCGGCGATGAGATCGACGGCGTCCACGGTCCAGGCGAGGTCGATCTTCTCGTTGGCCAGCTTCGCCTCGGCCTGCTCCAATTCCTCCCGCTTCTCGAAAAAGCCGATGGTTATATGAGGCCGAGGCATTGTGCCGGGGCCGAGCACATCGTCCCAGTCCTTCTCCGTGATGGCCGCGTCGATCTTCTCCTGGAGCCGAAACATCCTGGACTCCTCGGCCAGCTTCATGAAGAGAACAAACTTCTTTCCCTGGAACGAGTCAACCCCCACGAGGCGGGCCTGGAAGGGCTCGATCTCCGCACAGACACACTCCAGAATGGCCGCAAACCGCCCGGGCGGACACCCGGACTCGAAAGGGGTGTGTATCGTGAAGTGGGGGGCGATGTCCACCTCGAAGCTTCCGACATAGGGTTCCTGGTAGCGGCGAACGGCCTCAATGACTTCCGGAGAGGGGAAATGGACAACCGAGTAAAGCAAGGCTCCCTTTCACTTCGCGCTCAAGACATCGATGATGGCATTCGCGAACCCGCGGGCTGCCTTGGGACCGCTCGCCGTGATGATGTTGCCGTCGACCTGCACGGCTGCGCCGGTGTAGTCGGCGCCCCCCTTGGTCAACTCCCCCTTCTTCGACGAAAACACCGTAGCCCTCCTGCCCTTCAGCACCCCGGCCCGGGCCAACGTAGTGGGCGCGATGCAAATGGCGCAGAGGAGCTTGCTCTTCGCCGCCTCCCGCGCGATCTCGTGGGCCTTCGGGTTGTCGAAGTATTCCTCCGCGCCGACGCCCCCAACGAAGATAATCACGTCGTAGTCATCCACCTTCACGTCCTTCAAGGCTATCGTCGGCTCCGCCGTGCCGCCGAGCATGCCCGTGGCCGTGCCAAGCGACGAACAGGCGAGTGTGACACCCGCGCCGCTCTTCTCCAGGGCGGACCTGGACTCGTTCAGTTCCTCGTCGCGGTAGCCCTTCTTCGCGATGATGATGAGGGCCTTCTTGCCCTTCAGGTCTGCGGTTTTCGCCGGCTCCGTGCGGCACCCGAAGGCGATGGCGATCCCCAGGAACAGCGGCAGCGCCCGCAATTTCATGTCAATTCCTCCCATCTGAAAAGACAACAACCTCCTCGTTTATTTTACCCCCTGCGCTTTTTCCGTGTCAACGATTCTCTGGCCGGCCCTGTCGGTTGCGGGGCAGGTTTTTCAGCCACTTGGCGGGATTTTTCTCGCACCGAGGCGTATGAGAAACTATAATCTTAGGGGTTCTATGGGGACCTGTCTCCGGATGTGAAAACCCGTGCCATAAGGAGCAAACGGCCATGATCTGCAAGAAGTGCGGCGCAACCATCAGCGACGACAGCGATTTCTGCAACAAGTGCGGCTCGAAGATAGGCGAAAGCGCCGAGCAGGCGCAGACGGACGAGGAAAAGTCGCCCATCGAGCAACTTGCCGACAGGGAGGACCAGAGGGAAGAGGCGGACGAGAAAGAGGGGAAGCTGTGGGAGGGACGACCGTCCTGGAAGGCGTTTGGGCACTGGTTTGTGGGCCTGCTTGCCCTTGGCATAATCTTCCTCATCCTGTTCATTGTCATCTGGGCCAAGAACCTTTCCGGTCTCCGGATTATCGGCTATGCCGAGCTGGCCATCTGGTTCATCCTCTTCGCCGTCCTCCTGGTCAAGGTGCTGAAGCGCAAGCTCACGCTCAAGTACCGCATCACCACCGAGCGCCTCTTCATCGAGCGGGGCTTCCTGAGCAAGGCCATCGATGAGGCCGAGCTCATCCGCGTGGACGATGTGCTTGTAAAGCAGAACATCATCCAGCGGGCCTTCAATGTGGGCGACGTGCTGGCCAAGACCCCCACCGACACCACCGACCAGGACCAGTTGTTGATCGGGATCGAAGACCCGATCAATGTCAAGGAGATGATCCGCGAGAACGCCCGGCGGCTCCGCAAGAAGGGCCTCCACATCGAGCAGCTGTAAGTTAGCCCCGTGAAACACACTGAACACGAAGAAACAAACCTGAAGGTTCACATCGGGTTCACGGCCGCCATCGGCGTCTTGCTCCTGCTGAACGTTGTCGCGTCCAGCCGGTTCGCCGAGCTCCTTCCCGCCTGGTTCGCCTATTTCCGGGAGATTCGGGGCTGGAACGTCGCCATCTTCCTGACTCTCATCGGGGGCTACCGGATTTTCCTGGAGGCCATCCGGGGCCTCTTCCGCCGCGAGATCGCCGCCGACCTGGCCATCGCCATCGCCGCGGTCGCGGCCCTGGTTATCAAGGAATACGCCGCCGCCGCCGAGGTGATCTTTATCATGCTCATCGGCGAGGGGCTCGAGATCTTCGCCGTGGATCGCACCCGCGGCGCCATTCGCAAGCTCTTAGACCTCTCCCCCGAGCAGGCCCGCGTCCGCCGCGACGGAGAGGAGAAGAGGGTCCCCATCGAGGACGTAGCGAGGGGCGATGTCGTCATCGTCCGCCCCGGCGAGCGCATCCCCGTGGACGGGGACGTCGTCCAGGGCCGGTCCTCGGTGGACCAGTCCCCGATCACCGGCGAGTCCATGCCGGCGACCAAGGAGACCGGGAGCGACACGTTCGCCGGCACGATCAACGGCCCGGGCCGCCTGGAGATCGAGGTGACCGCCGTCGGCGAGGACACAAAGTTAGCCGAGATCATCCACCTGATCGAAGAGGCGGAAGAGAGCAAGGCCCCCGTCCAGCGGCGCGTGGATCGATACGCCAAATTCTTCGTCCCCGCAGTCATCGCCATCGCCATCCTGACCTACCTCATCTCGAAGAGGTATGCCGGCGAGGGGGTTAACTCTATCGTGCGGGCGGTTTCCGTCCTCATCGTTGCGTGTCCCTGCGCCCTGATCCTGGCCACGCCCACCGCCGTCGTGGCTGCGCTGGGACGACTTGCCCGGAGCGGCATCCTGGTCAAGGGCGGCATTCCCCTGGAGGCCGCCGGGGAAGTAGACGCCGTCGTCTTCGACAAGACCGGCACCCTGACCCGCGGCGAGCCCACGATTGCCGAGATCACCCCTTTCGGCGACGGCGCCGAGAAGGACGTCCTGTCGCTGGCGGCCTCCGTCGAGCAGAACTCGGAGCATCTCCTCGCCGAACTGATCGTGACCCATGCGAAAGAACAGGGCGCGCCGATCTCGCCCGTCGAGGGCTTCACCCCGCTGCCAGGGCTGGGGGTGAAGGCGGAGCTGGACGGAAAGCCGCTCCTGGTCGGCGGCAGGAAGCTCATGGAACAGAGCGAGATCGATATCCCGGCGCAAGCTGCCCGGGCGCTGGACGCCATGGCCCAAGCCGGCCACACGGTCGTCCTCGTGGCCCACGGCGATGGCCTGGTCGGAGCCATCGGCGTGGAGGACACGCTCCGGGAGGCGGCCCGCGAAACGGTTAAGGACCTGAAGGCATCCGGCATCCAGCACATCTCCTTGCTCACCGGGGATCACGAGCGCACCGCCGCGAGGATCGCCCGGCAGGCGGGCATCCGAAACTGGAGCGCCGGGTTGCTCCCCGGCGAGAAGGTGGAGGCGATCAAGCGGATGCAGGCCGAGGGACGGAAGGTCGCCATGATCGGCGACGGGATCAACGACGCCCCGTCCCTCGCAACGGCGGACGTGGGCATCGCCATGGGGGGCATCGGCACGGACATTGCCATGAACGCTGCGGACATCGTCTTCACGACCGACGACCTGTCGCGCCTGGCCGAGACGATCGACGTGAGCCGCCGGACCGTATCCACGATCAAGTCGAACCTCCTCTGGTTCGCCCTCGCCTTCAACGCCGTCGGCGTCCTGGCGGCGGCCACGGGCTGGGCCACACCGGTCATCGCAGCAGTCCTCCATCAGGTCAGCTCCCTGCTGGTGTGCCTGAACTCGCTTCGGCTGCTGGTTGCGGGGCGGTTCTACGAGACGCGACCCGGGAGAATCGTGGCGCGGGTGAAGGCCTTCTCCCAGGAGGACCTGCCTGGCGCATGCCGCGGCGCATGGCAGCGACGCGCGGCCATTGCAGAGGGACTGGCGGTCCTGCTCGTGCTGCTCTACGCCCTGAGCGGGTTCTATGCCGTCCAGCCCGGAGAGGTGGGGATCGAACGGCGCTTCGGCCGGATGGTCGGCGGACCGACTCCGCCGGGGCTGCACTACCGCCTGCCGTGGCCGATGGGCCGGGTGGACAATGTGGCCGTGGGTCGGGTGCACCCCTTGGAAGTCGGACTTCGGCGGACGACCGTCGCACCTGGCCAGACGCTGGCGCAGCCCACGGCCTATGAATGGGGCCTCAAGCACACCGCCGGCTGGTACAAGAAAAAAAACGACGAGGCCACCATGCTTACCGGCGACGAGGTGCTGGCCGAGACGACGCTGGTGCTGCACTATCGGATCGTGGACCCGGTGAGCTATGTCTTCCACATCGCCAATATGGAGAAGTGCCTGCGTGACTGCGCGCAGCGGGCCATCTGCTCGGTGGTGGCGGAGACGCGGCTGATGTCGCTCTTGGCCAGCGAACGAGCGAAGATTGAGAAAGAGACCGCGAAACGGATGCAGGCGCTGGTGGACGAGTACGGCTGCGGCGTCAGGATTGAGCGGGTGCTCTTGCAGGACGTGCATCCGCCGGTGGATGTGGTTCCCGACTTCCGGGCGGTGTCGAGCGCATATGAAGAGATGCATGCCATGATCAACCGGGGGCAGGCCACTGCCATCCGGGCGGTGGCGACGGCGGAGGGCGAGGCCACCGCCCTGGTCGAAGATGCGGGGGCCTATCAGAGCGAGCGGGTGAATCTCGCCGAGGGACGCGCCGGGGCCTTTGCGCTCATCCGCAAGGCCTATGCCAAGGCGCCCGAGGTGACCGGCTTTCGGCTGTTCATGGAAACGGTGGAGACCTCGCTTGCCCCGCTGCGGAAGGTGATCCTCGACCAGAGCCGGAAAGGGAAGTATGAGATCTACCTGTTCGGCCAGAGAGGGATCACCATCGAGCCGAGAAAGATCACCCGGGAGGAGCAGCCGGAGCCGACATACCGCTTCCCCACAGAGCGGGAAGAGCGAGTGCCGGAGTAACACTTTCGACGAGGAACGAAGATGAAGAAACTGTCGATCTTAGTCGCGATCGCAATCGTCCTGATCGCCGTCTGGCGGGTTGTGCTGCCGGTGGATGAGACGGAGTACGTGATGGTCACGCGCTTCGGCGAAGTGGTCGGACACCCGATCTACCAGCCGGGCCTTCACATGAAGATGCCGTGGTACTCCGCCATTCGCCTGGACAAACGCCTCCAGACCTTTGATCCGAGCCCGGCGGAATGCCTGCTCGGCTCCAAGGCCACGGCCGAAAAGAAGAGCGGGGTCGGGTCGAATGTGGTGGTGGACTATTTCGTCAACTGGCGTATCCGGGGTCTCCACTCGCCCGCGATGGCGGAAAAGGCAACCGGCGAGGAGAAGAAGGCCCTGTTGGACGGCCCGCGCAAGTTCTTCAGCGCCGTGAACGGCAGCATGGTCGAGGCGGAGCGGCGGCTGCAGGAGATCGTAGCGAGCAAGATCTCCGCGACGCTGGGCCGGCACGAGATTTCGGCCCTCGCCTCTACGAATCCCGATGACGTCGATATTGACGAGATCGAAAAATCCGTTCTGCTCGCCTGCCGTGAGGTGGCCCGGAACAACCTCTGCGTGGAGATCGAAGACATTCGGATCAAGCGCATCGGCCTGCCGGAAAAAAACAAGAAGGCCGTGTTCGAGCGCATGCGTGAAGAGCGCCGAACGAAGGCAACCCAGTTCCGGGCGGAGGGGCAGCTCCAGGCCAAGCGTATCGTATCCAAGGCGGAGGCCGAGGCCAAGAAGATCCTGGCCGATGCCCGCCGCGACGCCGAGCAGATCAAGGGCAAGGCCGACGCCAATGCCACGGCCATCTACGCAAAGGCCCACAGCAAGGACCCGGACTTCTATCGACTGGTCCGAACGCTGGATGCGTATCGAAAGTTTCTCAATGAAAACACGACCGTCGTCCTTTCCGGGAACTCGGAGCTGCTCAAGCTCCTGAGCCGCGGGGAGCTTCCCGCCACGAAGTCCGAGGCCAAACCGGAAAAACCGAAGACGAAACCGGCAAAATGACCGATCCCGAACCACAACGCAAGAAGCAACCCGGCGAGATTCGGAGACCGGGGCGAACGGTGATCCGTGCGATCACCGCCCTCCTGCTCCTCGCCTATCTCTGCTCGGGCATCTGCGTCATCAGACCGAACGAGGCGGGGGTGGTTCGCCGGTTCGGCCGCGTCGCGTTCACCGTGATCGACGGAAAACCGGTGCCGGAGATCCTCCAACCGGGGCTGCACTACCGCCTGCCGTGGCCGATCACGCGTCTGAACCGGGTCCGGCCTACGGAGACGAGGACGATCACCGTGGGCTACCAGCCCGCCGACTCCCTGCTGGGGCGGCCCGCGAACCCGGCGGCGTCGGAGTTTCTCACCGGCGATCAGAACATCATGCGCCTGCGGATGTCCGTGCAATACACCCTCGGCAATCCCATCGCGTTCCTCTTTGGCGCGCGCGACCCCGTGGTCATCCTGCGAACGGAGGCGGAGAGCTGCCTGACCCGGGCGGTATCGTCGGTGAACGTGGACGACCTCGTGGGCGCGGCGCGGGTGACGATTGCGAACGACGTTCGCGCGGAACTGGAGCGCGAGATGGCCCTGCACCAGCCGGGCATTCGCGTGACGGCGGTGAACCTCCTGGCGACCTCGCCCCCGCGTGAGGTGGCCGAGGCGTTCTACGACGTGCAGAGCGCCAAGGCCGAAAAGGAGCGACTGATCCACCAGGCCGAGGCCGATCGCGAGAACCGCATCCGGGCCGCTGAGGCCCAGGCCGACGCCCTGCTCAACGACGCCGGGGCCTACCGCCACGACCGCGTCGAGGTCGCCAAGGGCGAAGCGGAGCGGTTCGACGACCTGTACGGGGAGTACAAACAGGCCAAGGAGGTGACGGCCCTCCGGCTCTATATCGAGGCGATGGAGGAGGTCCTCCCGAAACTGAAGAAGGTGATCGTCGATTCCGACGACAAGGGCGGGCCCGTGGACCTCGGCATTATCGAATCGAAGCCATGAGGCCGACACGCGCGATCATCGTCGGCTGGGGCCTCTGGGCGGCGCTGTGGCTGATCGGCTGCGGCGAGAGCAAGTCGGCGGGCACGGCGGCCATCGACTGCATCCGCAACATGTCGCGCTACTCTCGCAAGGGGAATGTGACGGCGTATCTGAACTGCTTTGCGCCGAGTCTGCGGAAGAGACTGGAGCAGGCCCGGGACGAGATGAAAGGCGGGTTCGCCGACTATCTTCGCCGGCGCGCGGAGCCGGTGCGGGGGATCGCCTTCTCGGATGAGACCACTCTGGACGAGGGCACAATCCGCGTGAAGGTGGAGTGGGTGTTCGAGGATCGGAACGAAGTTCAGTTTTTCCAGTTGAAAAAAATCGGCGGGGCGTGGAAAATTGCCGATATGACGGAGGCGGAGTACAAGAAACCCCTCATCCCCTACGGAACGAAGGTGTTCGAGTGAAGGAGCCCTTGAAGGCATGAAACGCTGTCCCGGTTGCAGCCACGAGGTCCCCGAGAATGCGTCGAAGTGCAACTACTGCGGCCTCGCTCTGGGGTCGTGGCAGAAGCAGGGCGAGCAGGGCCCTCCTCCGGCAGACGCTCCCTCGGCGCATGATCTCGGGACGGCTTCGCCGGACGTCCCGCTCGTCATGATGGGGGCCGAGCCTTCGGAGGACCCCCACCCGCGGCCGAGCGCCAAGCCTCTCCCGGCCCCCACCATCCGGCTGGAAGAGGCCTTTCGCGTCGGGCTCCAGCTCTTTCGATATTCCGTCCGAATCCTGAAAGGCAAATGCGTCCTCCGGTCGCTGAAGCAGCGCCGGAGCCGCCTGTTCGAGAACCTGGGAAAGGCGGCCTGCCGCCTTCAGTTCCATCATCGCGACCTGAGCCCCATCTACGACAGGCTGCGCGCCATCGAGCAGCAGGAGGCGGAGAGGCGCGAGGCGATCCATGCCATCGAGCAGCAGTCCCTCTCGGAGGACCGGGACATTCGCAAGGCGGAGACCGCCCTTCAAAAGGTGAAGGTCCGAAAACTCAACCAGGCCCTCGCCGCGCTGAACCGGTCCAAGGGGCCGATCTTCCGCGAGCTCGGGGAGACGGTGAACGCCCTCCACATCCCGGACGAGGGGGCGAACCAGATCTATGCGCAGATCGGGCAACTGGCGCAGGAGATCAGCCGCATCGAGGCGGAGATCCAGGGGGCGCGCGTGGCGATTGCCTCGGTGGACAAGCGGAAGAAGTGGTTTGTCTACGTGATCTGGATGTACGTCACGATCATCGCGGCGTTGATCGTCTGGGCGTTGCTTGTGGAAGTGGTGAAGGTGGGCTAATCCTTCTTGCGCCGCTTGGCCCGGCAGCGCTTGCAGATGAGCCGCACGTTGTCCGCCTCCACCTCGCCCCCCTCCGAGGTGGGCGTGATCAGTTCGAACTCGATGTCCTCGGTCGATGTACAACTCGTACACCGGGCGAAGTCGCGGTCCCAGACCTTCAGCTTCACGTGATGGGGGATATCGCGGGCGGCCTCGGCCTCGAACTTCTCCACGCTCACGCCGTGGCTCTCCGCGAGATGAAGCAGCATCTCGATGACGATGCCGGCCTCCCCAATCGAATAGTCCCCGCTGCCCTTGTCGCGAGTGCATTCGATCCGCACCCCATCGGGCAGCTCGACAACGTTCTTGATGCTGTCATACGGGACATCAAAGTCCGCGTTGTCGCCCGATGCAAAAAACAACTGCTCGTGTCCGACAACGAGCTTCCCCTGCACCGTCTCCCCCTCGGACTTGCAGGTGCATTTGCCAACCCAGTGGCACGCCTGGTCGCCCGGGAGGGGAATGGGTGATTCCGCCGAGGGGAGTTTTCCCCGCCGCACCTCCATGCCGCGGCGGAGCATCGCGGTCTCGTCTTTGATGTGGGCGATTTCCTCGTCCTTGATGTTCAGCACCTTCTGTAGCCGCTGGATTTCCTCCTCCTCACCCTCCGTGAGCACCCGGTCCTGGCGAGCGAAGGCGTAGACCCGAGCGATCAAACGCAGGGCGTCCTCCTTGATAACCTCGAGGGCCTGCTCCTGATCCAGGCCGACCTCGTCGGCGAGGGATTGGAGCTTTTCGATCTCCTGGTCCTCCAGGATTCCATCGCTGGCGAAGTCGCTGAAGGTCTTTCGATAGACCTCGACGGCCCGCCGTTCCAGCGCCTGGACGGCCCCGCGCCCCGGGAGGCGAAGACTGTTGCGCAGGGCCTGCAGGGAGCGCAGATCGGAGTCGGGCAGGGCCACAGCGCTCGCCTGGCCGCCCAAGAGAGGGCGATAGAGCCCCTCGGAGATGCGCTGCTCGATATGACGCACCTCGATCTCGTTCATGCCGAAGCGGTCGGCCAGGAGGGCGAGATCGTTTCGCTCGGCCTCGGTCAGCACGCCGTCGGATGCGCACTTCTGGTAGAAGTCCCGGTAGATATCTCGAGCGACGGCCTTTGCCTCGCCAAGCGGGACCTCCATGTCCCGCGCGCACCCGTCCAGGTTGAACGTTTCGAGGGATTTTCGGCGGAGCTCCCTGAGGACGGTCTCCCGGATCATGCGCCGGCGCTTGCGCGAGGCATGGGCGAGGATCACGACAATGGCCGCAACAGCGGCCACGATAATTACGCCGATGATGACAGGAACAGGCATACCGGCCATTTCCTCCGAGAGAAACAGGCCCAGCCGCGCGCCCCCCCCACACAGCACGACATGCACCACATTAGCAGGGATCGTGCCCGGTTGTCAAGGGGTCGCTCCGAGGAGTTTCGGCAGGATGGCATCGGCGCGCAGGGGCCCCAAGACGCCTTAGGCCTCCTGTGCGAATGCCGCCAAGGCATCCGCTTTTGTGTCGTGGATATCGAAGACGTCCGAGAACCCCCCCGCAACGAAAACCTGCCGCACCAGCGGCTGAATATCGCAGAGCTTCAGTTGCCCCTGCACCGACCGAAGCAGCCGGCTGAACAGGAGCAGCGTAGACATACCGGCGCTGGAGATAAACCGGACGTTGCCGAGAGAGACGATTACTTTGCCCCCGGCTTCAATGACAAGCTTCTTGAGCTCATCGGAGGCAAGTCTTGTATATTCCTCTCCTTTCACTTGGTTCTCGCGGAAGTGCACGATCGTGACATCGCCTTCCGCCTCCACCGCAATCGCGCCGGCGCGACTGTTCATGGTTGCCTCCGGATAGACCTCCCGGCATAGAGTCAACTCGACCCCGGAATCATACCGGGACGGGAATCGGCTTTCAAGACAGAATGTAACAGGAGTGTCCCCATAACCCGGGCGGTGTCCTGGGGAAACTCCTCGGTCGGTTGGGATTGACAATGAGCGGATGGCGTGGTAAAATCAAAACAAAATGGGAATCGTTCCCTGCGCGCATGGGTGTTTTCCACCACCACCACTGTGGCATGAGGATCGTATTATGAAAAAAGGCGTTGTCATTCTCATTTTTCTCGCGATCGTGATCTATCTCGCGCGCGAGAAGCTGGCCAAGTGGGAACCGGTGCAGAAGTGGCTGCCAAAGAAGGAAAAGGCCAGCGAAGGGACCCGCCTTCCCCCCGATGTCGCCAAGGTCATCGCCGCGTCCAAAGGGAAAAAGCAAGAGCCCGCCCCGGAAACCGGCGAGGAGAAACAGCCCCCCGTCAAGGTGAGCGACTCCGCCGCGTCCATCGCCACCGGCGTCAAGACGCCGGACATCGAGAAGGCGCCGAAGGAGTCGGTGAGCGAAATCGAGGAGATGCTAAAGAACGGGAACAAGCTGGAGGCGTGGGGCAAGCTCACGCGGAAGCTGCTCACGGCAACCTCGGACGCGGAGCGTGATGCGGCGCGCAATGCGCTGATCAAACTCAACGAGAAGCTGTTCTTCTCTCGCGACTGCGAGGAGGAAGCTGAATTCTACGTCGTTCAGGCGGGCGATTCGCTCTATGGGATATCGAGGAAGTTCAGCACAACACCGGGCCTCATTCGGTGGGCAAACAACAAGAAGAAGAGCTCGATTCGTGCGCGCGAGCGCCTGAAAATCCCCAAGGGGCGAATCAAGCTGCTGGTGGACAAGAGCGATTTTCGGCTCTATGTCCTCCAGAACAACCGGTATCTAAAGGACTACCCCGTGGGCATCGGGAAGAACAACAAAACGCCTGTGGGAACGTTCGTCATCAAGACCAAGATCAAGAAGCCGCCGTGGTATGCGCCCGACGGCAAGAAGTACCCCTTTGGAGACGAAAAGAACATCCTCGGCACCCGATGGATGGGGTTCGAGGAAACAGCGAAGCACGCGGGGTACGGCATTCATGGAACAACCCTTCCCGAGCGGATCGGCAAGGCCGAGTCCAACGGCTGCATCTGCATGAACAACAAGGATATTGAGGATCTCTTCGACGCCGTGCCCCGGGGCACGGAGGTCGTGATCCGAGAATAGAGGGCAGGAATGTGGCGCTCCGAGAGCCATGATCAAATCCTTTTCCAAATCCGAAGAACAAAACGGCTCTGGCGCAACACCTCCATCACCGAAGGCCTCCTGACGTTTCTCCTTCTCCTCTTTGCCCTGGTCCTCCCGCTCGTCCTCCTGGAGAGTCTCTTTCACTTTTCCGCGTGGATTCGGATTGCCTTTTTTGTTATTCTGGTGGGGGTAGGCGCATGGGCGGTCGTGGTCTATGTCTTCAAGCCGATCCTCGCTATCCCCAGCGATGAGGAAGTGGCTCTAAAGATCGAAGCCGCCTTTCCGGAGACGAGCAATCGGGTCATCAACACTGTCCGTCTCGGAAAGGATCCCCTCGCCCAGTCTCGGTCCATGGTGGGCGAGGTGATGATCGAGGCGGCGCAGGGCGTGGCGGGGATTGACTTCGATGCGTGCGTCGATCGATCCCGATGTATCAAGCGCGGGGCAATTGTCGGCGCGCTCGGTCTCGCGCTGATGGTTTTCTTTGCCGCATCGCCGGCGCGGTTCCGGAACGCTCTGTCTCGAATCCTTGCGCCGACGTCGGACATCCCGGCTATGGGCCGGGTGGCTCTGGGCAAGGTCGAGCCGGGGGACTGCGAGTTGCTCGCCGGCAGCGATCTGACGATCAAGGCGAAAATCGCCGGCAAGGGCGGCGAGGAATACGACGCCTTTGTCTTTTTCACGCCCAAGGACGGGCGGAAGAGGGGGTATCCGTTGTCGCCGGAGGGGGGGGGCGTGTATTCCTATACGATGCCGGGGGTTCGGTCATCGCTCCGGTATTATGTGGAGATCGGAGGCACGGAGTCACGGAAATACACAGTCACGATCGTCCGTCGCCCGTCGGTGAAGCGGATCGGGCTGAGCTACCGGTTCCCGAAATACACCGGTCTGGAGCCGGTCGAGGTGGAAAACTCCGACGGGGCGATTCAGGCGGTGAAAGGGACGAAGGTCCAGCTCCGAATCGAGGCGACGAAAGACCTGCGGGAGGGAACGGTCGAGGTCACCGGGGGGAAGACAAAGGAGCTCACCGTGGGCGTGGCCCAGACGATCCTGACGGGCGGGCTGACGGTTGACCGGGACTATGGGTACCGGATTCATCTGACCGACAAGAACGGATATAGGAACGAGGATCCCGTGGAGCGCTTCGTTACGGCGCTGCCGGACGGGAAGCCGACGGTGGTGATCCACGAGCCCGGCAAGGACAGCGAGGCGCCCCTGGGCGGGAAGATGCAGATCGTGGTGCGGGGGACGGATGACTTCGGCATTGCCGGGGCTCGCCTCCTGATGAAGAAGGGCAAGACGGCCGAGGAGACGGAGGTCGCAAACTGGGCGGATTTCGCCGACCCGAAAAATGTGTCGATCACGTATGCCTGGCCGTTTCCGAAAGAGAAGTTCAAGGCCGGCGACGAGCTGACCTACTGGGTCGAAATGGTGGATACGCGCCCCGACCCGGGGCCGAACACGGCAACGTCCGACAAGTTTATCGTCAAGCTGATCGACATCGAGCAGCAGCGGCGGGATCAGACGGCGAAGTACAAACTCTGGGAGAAAAAGCTCCAGGAGGTCCTCAAGCAGCAGCGGGACGCGCGGCAGCAGGCGGGCAAACTGCTCGGCGCCCCTGCCGGAGGGAAGAAGAAATGAGAGTGATGAAGGCGCTTTCCGTCTGGGCGGTGTTGGTGCTTTTCCTCATGCCGGGTTTTGTCTATGCCGACTCATCGAAGGCGCTGGGCGACCTGAAGCAGCGACAGCTTGCCATCCGCAAGGCCGTCCTCAATATCGCCGCCGAGATGGACGTGAAGAACACCACAGAGAAGAAGATCCGCGACATCCTCTACGGCCTGTCGGGGAACGAGATGGTTGCGGCCATCCAGGCGATCGAAGGCCTGGGCATGGTGAAGGACACGGAGCGCGCCAGGCATCTCATCGTGGCCCTGACAAAATCCCAGGACAAGGCCATCGAGATACTCGAGAAGATCCTCGGCGTGATCTCCGAACTGGAAGAGAAGGCGAAAGGGGAAAAGAAGGAGGTCGAAGGGTACGACCTGCCCAACGATGTGGAGGAGAAGCTGAAGGACCTACGCGACAAACTGAAGGAATTCCTCGAGGATCAAAAGAAGGTCATCGACGCCACGGAGGACCTGACGAAAACGCCGGTGGATGACTTCACCCCGGATGACGAGCAGAAGCTGAAGCAGCTCGAAGGCATCGAGGACAAGTGGGAGACGTTCCTCAAGGAGGCCCACAGCGACCTGAGCAAGGTGCCGGAGCAGGACTTCTCGAACCCGCAGCTTCTGAAGGAGCTGAACGAAATCTACAGCGAGGTCGAGATCGCCGAGGGGGCGCTGTCGAAGAAGGCGACGGAAATCGCCGTCGCCGCGGAGCAGTCCGGGGCCGAGCTGGCGGAAACGATGACGACGCACATCGAGAAGTGGCTCTTGGACGAGCCGGACCGGACGAAGTGGTCCATGGAGGAGCCGCTGCAGGACTACGAAACGCCCATGGCCGAGCTGCCGTCGGAGCTGGAGGACCTGATCGGCGACCTGATCGAGGAGGAGGATGACCTCTTCGAGGACGCCGAGGACGTGTCCAGCAGTTGGGCCGACTCGCTCGACAAGGGCGCGGGCTGGGGCACGGCCGACGGCCCCATCAGCAACATGAGCGCCCAGGGTGTGACGGGCAACACGCTCCCGAACAACAGCGAGATCGGGGGGCGCAGCGGCGAGGGGCGCAGCGGAAAATCGTCCGGTGAGTTTGTTGGGGATAGCGCTGTCGGCAAGGGCGGCCGAAGGACGCCGTCCCGCCTGACGCCGGACGCCTTCGAAAAAGGTGTCGTGAACGACACAAGCACCGACCCCACCGGCGGCGCGACGGGAGGGGGCAAGATCAGCGGCGCCGGGGGCGAGGGCCTCGAAGGTCCGGTACCGCCCGACGTGTCGCAGAAGATGGGGGCCCTGGCCGGCCGCCAGGCGGACCTGCGCAACAAGGCGGAACGGCTCCGCATGGGCTTCAAGGTGATGAACTACCCCACCGATACGCTCGACAAGACCATTCAGATAATGAAGGGCGTGGAGGACGATCTGAAGAGCGGGCGGTATCGCTACGTGACGCGAAAGAAGAACATCCTGCTCAAAGGGCTGAAAGGTTCGCAGTCCTTTCTCAAGGGCGAGATCGCCATCAAAAAGGACCGGAGCGTGGGCCTGCCAAACTTCCTGCAGGATGAGATGATCCAGGCCAAGGGCGAGAACGCCCCGGCAGGCTACGAGGACCAGATCGAGAAGTATTACGAGATCCTGTCGAACGCGAAGTAGATAACGTAGAAGAGGCTTCCGGCCTCTTCCGAAGCGGCAAGATGCCGCTTTTACATTGCTAACCCCATCCGGGTGGCACGGCTTGCTTGCAAGCCGCGAAGCAGACGCAAACGGGCCAGACGCAGGGCGGGCGATTCGCCTGCCCTATATTGCTGGAGAATCCATGACGAAGTTCGTTCGTTTCGAGGTCGACGGCCGCACGGGATACGGTATCGTCGAAGGGAATACGATTCGCGAGCTGGACAAGAGCTACTTCGAGCAGTTCAGCGTGACCAGCGAGACCTTCGATCTGGACAAAGTCCGTCTGCTCAGCCCCACCGAGCCGTCGAAGATCATCGGCATCAGCCTCAGCGATACCAGCCCGCCGGACGGCCCTTCCTTCGTTGCCAAGTCGACCACGGTGGCCATTGGGCCGGGCGAGCCGGTCAACTACCCCGACCTATCCGACCGCATCGAGTACGGCGGCGAGCTGGCCATCGTCGTCGGCAAGACCGCCCATAACATCGAGCCGGAGGACGCCGACGAATACATCTTCGGCTACACCTGCCTGACCGACGCGACCCTGCGCGACCCGGAAGGCAAGGAGGGGGTGGGTTCCGACACCCTCTGTCCCGTCGGGCCGTGGATCGTGGACAATGTGGAAGATCCAAACAACCTCGATATCGAGCTCGCCCTGAACGACGAACAGCGCGGACACTCCAGCACCAGCCAATCGGCCCTGGATGTGCAACACCTCCTCAGTTCCGCATCGAAGGCCATGACGCTGAACGCCGGCGACATCATCGCCACGGGCATCCCCATCGCCATCGGCCCGGTCCAGCCGGGCGACGTGATGGAGGTCAAGATCCAGAACATTGGTTGCCTGAAAAATCCCGTCAAGAGGTAGTCTTATGAAACGTTTCCCCCTCGTTATTTGGTTTCTGACCGTCGGTCTATGCCTTGCCTCTGCCCAGGAGGTCAAGGTCCTCCAGAAGACGCTCGACAACGGGCTCACGATCCTCGTGAAGGAGAACCATATCGCCCCCGTGGTCAGCCTGCGCATCTACGTCCGCGTGGGCAGCATCAACGAGGGGAGATACCTGGGCGCGGGTATCTCCCATCTTATCGAGCACCTCGTCCACGGCGGGACCACCAAGAAACGAACCGAGAAGGAGAGCGAGAAGCTCATCGCCTCCATCGGCAACTCCACCAATGCCTACACCACCAGCGACCACACCAACTATTACATCAACACAACGAAAGAGTATTTTGACACGGCGCTCGACCTGCTCAGCGACTGGGTGATGAACGCAACCATTCCACAGGAGGCGTTCGACCGCGAGTTCAAGGTGGTCCAGCGAGAGATCGAAAAGGGCGACGGTGAGCCGTACCGCGTCCTCCAGAAGTTGTCCGTGCAGACCCTGTTCAAGGTGCACCCCTGCCGCATCCCGACGATCGGCTACCTGGATGTCTTCCGCACCCTTACGCGCGATGATGTGCTCAAGTTCTACCGCCGCATGTATATCCCCAACAACATGATCGCCGTCGCCGTGGGCGACTTCGACGGCGCCCAGGTCATGGCGAAGATGACAAAGGCCTTTGCCGACTTCAAGCCCCGGCGCCTGTCGCCCAACGCCATGCCCGTCGAGCCGGAACAACTCGCCAAACGAGAGGCCGAGGAGGAGATGAACGTCCAGGTGGCCTACCTCACCATGGGCTGGCGGACGGTAATGCTCAGCCACCCGGACCTCTACCCCCTCGATGTCATGTCCTACATCCTGTCCAACGGGAACAGCTCGCGGCTGGTCAAGCGGATCAAGGACGAAAAGCAGCTCGTCTACAGCATCACCACCTATTCCTACACGCCCGGCACGTACGACGGCGGCCGGTTCGTTGTTATGTGCCAGCTCGATCCGGCCAAGCTCGAGGCCGCGCAGAAGGAGATCGTCACCGAGATTTACCGGCTCCAAAAGGAACTGGTGACCGACGAGGAGCTGGCCAAAACCATCAAGCAGAAGAAGGCCGAGGAGGTCTTTGGCAAACAGACCGCCCAAGCCGAGGCGTCCGACATCGGCGGCAACATGCTCAGCGCCTACGACCCGGAATTCACAAAGACGTATATCGCCGGGATCGAGAAGGTGACGAAGGAACAAATCCGCGACGTGGCGCGGAAGTACTTCTCCGACGATAAGCTCTGCGTCGCCGTCGTCCGCCCCCCCCGGCCGAAGAAGACGGAGGCCGCGTCCGCCGCAGCGGCGAAGGAAACCGCAATCCGCAAGGAAGTCTTGCCCAACGGCCTGCGCGTCCTTCTCAAGCGGAACCCCAGCATTCCCATTGTCGCCATGCAGGCCTACGCCCTCGGCGGGGTGCGGTTGGAGACGGAGCAAAACAACGGCATCTGCCGCCTCATGTCGGCCCTGCTGGTGAAGGGAACCAAGACCCGAACGGCCGACAACATCGCAGAGACCTTCGATTCCATGGGCGGCAGCATCGGCGCCAGCTCGGGGAACAACTCGTTCTTCTGCAATGTATCCGTCCTGAAGGAGGATTTTGCCACGGGACTCGACGTGATGGCCGATGTCCTGACCAACCCGACCTTCCCCGACGACGAGATCGAAAAGATGCGGCAGCTCATGATCGCCGGCATCAAGCGGCGCCGCGACTCGTGGCAGTCGGCGGCGGCAACGTTCTTCCGAAAAAAATTCTTCGACCCAAAGAGCCCCTATCACCTCCTTCCCGGCGGCGAGATCGAGTCCGTCTCCAAGCTCACCCGCGCCGACCTCGTGGCGTATCACAAGGAGTATTGCGCGCCGAATAACATGGTCCTGGCCATCTTTGGCGACATCGACCCGGACGCCGCCCTGGCCGAGGTCAAGGCGAAGTTTGCCGCGTTTGCGAAAAACGACGCCCTTCGGGTCCCCGAGGAGCCCGCCCGCCCGCCGCTGAAAGAGAATGAAGTGTTCACGGACCAGTCCCCCGTGCCGCCGGCGGTGATCTACATCGGCTTTCCCGGCATGACGCTGGACAACGTGGAGGACCGCTACCCCATGGAGGTGCTCGACGCGGTCATCTCCGGCATCAACTACCCTGGCGGGTGGCTCCACGACGAGCTGCGCGGGAAGGGGCTCGTCTATGTGGTGCACGCCTACAACTGGCTGGGGGTCGAGCCGGGCTACTTCGGCGCCTATGCCGCCTGCGAGCCGGCGAAGGTGGACGAGGTGAAAAAGGTCATGCTCGACGTCTTCGACCGAATCAAGAAAAAGGACGTGGCCGATGACGAATTCGAGCGCGCCAAACGCATCTGCATCACTGAGGAGCAGCTCTCCAAGCAGAAAAACTCCGACCAGGCGTCCACCGCGGCCTTGAACGAACTCTATGGGTTGGGGTATGATTTCGAGTCGAAACACACCGAACGCATCCTGGCCGTGACGAAGGCCGACGTGAAACGGGTGGCGGAGAAGTATTTCACCCACTACGTAATGACTGTGTCCATACCTGGGACGGCGGAGGAAAAGAAAGCGCAATGAGTTATCGGCAGGAGAGCATTGACCGGTATGTCTCGGACGCCGCATCGAACAAGCCCGCGCCGGGGGGCGGGAGCGTATCGGCCCTTGTGGGGGCGCTGGGCGTGAGCATGGGATGCATGGTGGCGAACTTCACGGTGGGCAAGAAGAAGTACAAGGACGTCGAGCCGCGCGTGCGCGAGATTCTTGCGGATTGCGAAAGGTCGATGAACGAGTTGCTCGATCTCGTCCAGGCCGATGTGGACGCCTACAGCAAGGTCTCCGCCGCCTACGCCATGCCGAAGGAGAGTGACGAGGAGAAGAAGGCGCGCACCGCCGCCATCCAGGAGGCGCTGGTCGTCGCCATGGACGCGCCCTTGACGTCCTTCCGCGTGTGCGCATCGCTGATGGATGCCTATGCCGAGCTGGGCAAGATCGGCAATAAGAACCTCATCAGCGATGTGGGCGTGGCCGCCATCCTTACCGAGGCCGCCCTGCGCGGGGCGAAGCTCAACGTCGAGATCAACCTGGCCTATCTCAAGGACGAAGAGTTGGTCGGCAAGACGCGCGAGGAGGTCGATCGCCTCGCCGCTGAGGCCGAAGCGAAAGCCAAGGCGATCCTCGCCGAGGTTGCCGCAGCAATCAGCAAGTGAGCCGCCCGATGCCCCAGCCTCCGAAGAAGCAGGAGAACATCAAGCTGGCGTCGGAGCTCGCGTGGCAGGACTTCGCAGGGAGGGGCCTGCGCCAGGTCGTGACGAACACGGGCGCAGAGCCGGCCGGCGACGAGGCCGTGTCAGTGCGATTCCTGAATGAGACGTATGCCGTCCGACGCACCGAACAGAGGGTCGTTGCCGAGGACGGGGAGCCGGCGAGCGACCGCATGGCAGCCCTCATCCTGCACTACCTGACACACGGCGACGGCACGCCGCGGACGGGGAGGGAAATCGGCTTCGCC
The DNA here is from genome assembly GCA_013152475.1 of Planctomycetota bacterium. GTDB lineage: Bacteria > Planctomycetota > Brocadiia > JAADGH01 > JAADGH01 > JAADGH01. The sequence goes on along the minus strand of JAADGH010000098.1, from coordinate 10,721 downwards.
CAGGTCCCCGGCGCGAAGTTTTACGAGGGGCCGTTCCGGGGGCGGATCGTCTCGCGGATTATCCGGATGTTCGGCGGCGACCCGTCTCTGCTCCTGAAGTGCGGTATGGACCTTGGCGGCCGGAAGGCAAAGTACGGCGATGCGGCGATGACGTTCCCTGCGTTTCCGGAGGTGCCCGTGACGATTGTCGTCTGGCGGGGCGATGATGAATTCCCCGCCAATGCAAATTTTGTGTTCGATGCGAGCATCGGCAACTACCTGTCCGTCGAGGACGTGGTGGTGGTCTGCGAGGAAATCATAAACCGCCTGTCAAGAGCGGCTTCTTCAATATAGGGAGAACCAAAAAGATAAATGAGTGACTGGAGTATCAAACGCGGCGAGCTGAAGTGCAGCAAGTGCTCGCGTGATTTCGAGCAGGAGGAGGAATACTTCTCCGCCCTCTACGACGAGGATCGGCAGTTCATCCGGCGCGACTACTGCCTGCAATGCTGGAACGGCCGTGAAAACGATCCGGTCTTCTCCTTCTGGAAGACGCGCGTTCCGGTGCGGGAGCAAGAGCGGAAAATCGTGGATGACGAGGTCGTGATGAACTTCTTCCAGCGGCTGCAGGGCGAAACCGACCCGATGAAGATAAACTTCCGCTATGTGCTTGCCCTGTTGCTCATGCGCAAGAAGATCCTCAAGCTCGAGGACATCCGGTATGACGACAAGGGCGAGGCCCTCGTCCTCAAGCAAAAGGGCGAGGAAGGGGAAATCGCGGTGTACAATCCCCAGCTCACCGAGGAGCAGATCGGGCAGGTGACCGAACAGGTTGGACAGATTCTGAACGTGACCGTGTAGCAGCGAGGAATGACCATGTTCAAGATGGGTGTGTTTACCGACGAGGTGTCGCAGGACTTTCAGACGGTCGTCAACCTGTGCAAGGAGTACGGCCTGGAGGGCATCGAGATCCGCAGCGTGTGGGATAAACCCCCGCAGAACATCAGCGACGACGACATCGCCGAGATGAAAAAAATCCTCGATGGCACGGGCATCGAGATCTGCAGCGTCGCCTCGCCGTTTTTTAAATGCGAAATCGATTCCGACGACGGATACAAACAGCACATCGACATCCTCGAACGCTGCATCCACCTGGCCCAATCCTTCGACTGCCACATCGTCCGCGGGTTCACCTTCTGGCGGCGGGGCAAGGCGGAGGACGTGTGGCAGCAGATGCTCGACAAGTATGAAGAGCCCGTCAAACTCCTGGAGCGGACCGGCGCGAAGATCGGCATCGAGAACGAAGCCAGCACCTACATCGGCACCGGCCAGGTCCTGAAGCGGTTCCTCGACGACCTCGGCAGCGAACACGTTGGCGCCATCTGGGACGCGTGCAACTGCCTCTATGATGAGGACGTGGAGGAGACGCCCTTCCCCGACGGCTACTCGGCGATCAAGGACCGGATGATTCACATGCACCTGAAGGACTCGAAGCGGGCCGACGCCCCAGGCAAGTCCGAGTGCGTCCCCATCGGCGAGGGTGACATCGACTTCCCTGGACACTTCAAGGCCCTCATCGACGATGGCTACGCCGGCTACGTTTCCCTCGAAACGCACTGGCGACCGACAGCGGCCCTGAGCGAGGAGGCGCGGGACAGGCCCGGCGGGGCGGCGTTTTCCGCGGCCGGCGAAGAGGCCAGCCGCATCTGCCTCGACAACACGTTCAAGATCTTCGAGAAGATCGGGGTCAAGCGATGACGCCTACCATTCTCGTCGTTGGCAGTCTGAACATGGACCTCGTTGTCCGAGCCGAGCACATACCCGGGCCGGGCCAGACGCTCATCGGTCACGACTTCCAGACCGTCCCCGGCGGCAAGGGCGCGAACCAGGCCGTCGCGGCCGCGCGCCTGGGCGCGAAGACCTACATGGTCGGCCGAGTCGGCGGCGATAGTTTCGGCTCCGCCCTGGTCGAAGCCCTGGAGGAGTCCAGGGTCACGACGGACTATCTCGAGATCGACGAGATGGAGGCCAATGGGGTCGCCCTGATCCTCGTCGATGACCAGGGCGAGAACAGCATCGTCGTCGCCCCCGGCGCCAACGGGAAGGTGACACCCCACGACGTTCGGAGCGCGGAGGCGGCTTGGGCCGAGGCAAGCCACGTGGTCCTTCAGCTCGAAATTCCCCTCGATGCGGTGGAGTGCACGCTCGACACGGCGCGGGAAAAGGGTGTAACCAGCGTCCTCGACGCCGGTCCGGCAATGAAGGTCCCGATGGAGCTGCTGCGCAAGGCCGACATCCTCTCCCCCAACGAAAGCGAGACCGAGGCGCTCATCGGCCGGAGGGTGACGGACCTGGACTCCGCCCGTGACGCCGCAAAGTGTTTCCTGGACAATGGGATCGGGACCGTCGTTCTCAAGCTGGGGGACGAAGGCTGTCTTGTGGCTACCGCGTCCGACATGACCCACGTCCCGGCGCATAAGGTGAAGGCCGTGGACACAACCGCCGCGGGCGATGCCTTCACGGCCGCCTTGGCCGTGTCGCTTGCCGAGGGCAAGTTCCTGCTCGACGCCGCACACTACGCCGCCGCGGTAGGCGCAATCGCCGTCACCTGCTTCGGCGCCCAGCCGTCCCTGCCGACACGCGAAGTGGTCGAGCGCTTCATTGCTTCCCGAACGTAGGGCGGGCGATCCGCCCGCCAAAGAATGGCGGCGGGCCAATGGCCCGTCCTGCATGCTCGTGGTGGGAGACAGACAACAAGGAGGGAAGACATGAGAACCGCTGTGGCGTTCGTTTGGATCATATTCGTGCGGTTCATGTTCTCCGTGCCGGATGTGCAGGCCAAGAAGAAGTCCAAGGAAATCCCGATGCAAATATGCAAGCGAGGGGAGCGGATCTTTGAGGACGATTTCTCGTCGAAAGAGATTTTATGGGTTTTCGATCAGAAAGAGTGTTCTGCGAAAGCGGCGAATCCGAATCCCTTTGCCGATTGGCCGGCTCACCTGTTCGCGGCGGATCGCGTCCAGTACATCCTCGCGACGAATACACCCTCTCTCTATTCGATGGCGATTCACGGAAGAGGGATTACCGACGGCCCATTCATTTGTCGTCTCTGGACTACGACCATTCGCGCCAGAGAGACGCGCGTCGAAGAACAGGCAAGACGGAAGTACCTGAGGAGGAGGCAATAGATGTTCGAAAGAAAGCGACCCACCATGCGGCCCGCGCGCCGCGGCTTGGCAATCTGCCTGTCGGCCCTGTTCCTGGCGCTACTGCCCCAACTGTGCATGGCCGGCGATTGGCCCATGTGGCGGTGCGATGCAAACCGCTCGGCCTCTTCCCCGGAGGAGCTGCCGAGGGAACTCCACCTTCAATGGGTCCTGGAACTCCCCACCCCCGCCCCCTGCTGGCCGGAGACGCAGCCCAAGCTGCAATTCGACGTCTCGTACGAACCCGTCGTCATGGGCAAGTTGCTCTTCGTGCCGTCCATGGTCAGCGACTGCGTAACGGCCTACGATACAGAAACCGGCGAACAGAAATGGCGCGCCTATGCCGATGGCCCGGTTCGATTCGCCCCGGTCGCCTGGAAGGGGAAACTGTACTTCGTCTCCGACGACGGCTTCCTCTACTGTCTCAACGCGGCAACCGGGAAACTACTCTGGAAGTTTCGAGGCGGCCCGTCGGGGCACAAGGTGCTTGGCAACAGACGTCTGGTTTCGATGTGGCCCGCGCGAGGAGCGCCGGTGCTCTATGATGGCACGGTCTACTTCGCCGCCAGCATCTGGCCCTTCATGGGGACGTTCATCCACGCCCTCGACGCCGAGACGGGCAAGGTGGTATGGACGAACAGCGGCAGTGGGTCCGACTTCCTCCTGCAGCCCCATTCCAGTCCGGCCTTCGCCGGTGTCGCGCCGCAGGGATATATGGTCGCCACGGAGGACAGGCTTCTGGTGGCGGGGGGCAGATCCGTCCCGGGCGTATACGATCGACGCACGGGAGAATTCCTCTACTGCTGGCTTAACGACCGCCGCGGCGGCTACGACGTCATGGCGGCCGGCGACAAGTTCATCAACGGCGGCGCCATGTACTCCCTTTCCGAGGGGAAGTATGTTGCGGACGCGGCCGTATCCGTCTTCTCGGGCAGCGCGCTCATCGGTCTCGGCAATCAGGGGAGGATTCGCATATGCTCTACGGAACTGAAAGCGGTGGGGTCTGTGGACCGCCGCGGCAAGAAGAGAAAGGGCTGGGCGCTGGACTGCCTGTGCGAGCTCCAGACCGAACGGGCCGTGGAGAAGGTTTTCATCAAGGCGGGGTCGCGCATCTATTGCGGCGGGCCGGGCTTTGTTGCCGCGGTGCAGATGCCGCGGCAGAGCAATGCAGAGAGGCAGGCGCCCCATGCGAAGAGGACTTCCGGCAAGAAAGACAGCAAACCGAAGAAGCTGATCCCCCAGGGAAGTGACTGGCGGTATCTGGCGGGCAGCCATCCCAAAGGCGACTGGACGGCGATGGACTTCGACGCCTCCGCCTGGAAGACGGGACGGGCGGGCTTTGGCTACGGAGACCATGACGACGCAACCGTCCTGAACGATATGCGGGGGAAGTACACCGTCGTCTACATCCGTAAGACTTTCGAGGCGGACAAGGAGAGCGTGCCGAAGGACCTGGGCCTGATGATCAACTACGACGATGCGTTCATCGCCTACCTCAACGGCAAGGAAATCCTCCGGATCGGCGTCGGTGAAGGTCGCGGAAAGAACGCCTCGAAGCTCAAGGGACACGAGGCAACGGGCCATGAATTCTTCCCCATCCGTACGGCCAAGCTGCTTCGTGACGGCAAGAACGTTCTGTGCATCGAGGGGCACAATATCAGCCTGAGGAGCAGCGACTTCTCGCTTGATCCGTACCTTGCGACGCGGTCAGAGATCGCCGTGATTTCGAAAAGCAAACCCGGATCGCCGCCCGTGCTGCCCGGCAAGATCTCCTGGCAGACGGAGATCGAGGGGACCCCCTGGAGCATGCTCGCCGCGGACGGCAAGCTGTTTGTCGTTACGAAAGAGGGGCGCATCTACTGCTACGGCTCCAAAAGAACCAGGGCAAGGACGCACACGCAGGCGGCTCCCGCAAGACCAAGGAGCAGCGACAAATGGACCCGAGAGGCCAAACGAATACTTGACACGACGGGTGTGAGGGAGGGCTACTGCCTGGTACTGGGCGTGGGCAGTGGGCGCCTGGTCGAAGAGCTGGTTCGGGCGTCGGAACTGCGTGTCATCGCACTCGATCCCGACGCCGGGAAGATCGCGGCCCTGCGGCGACGGCTCGACGCCGCCGGCCTGTATGGGACGCGCGCCTCGGCCTTTGCTGGTGATGTCGGCGCCGTGCGCCTGCCCCCCTACCTGGCCGGCCTCATCGTCTCGGAAGACCTGGAAGCGGCAGGCTTGAAGAAGGGCCAGGCCTTCGTGAAGCGCGTCTTCCATTCGCTTCGTCCCTATGGCGGCATGGTCTGCTTCTCCTTAAGCCAAGGCGAACGGGCGGCCTTTGAGAACAACGTCAGGGGTTGCGGTCTGGAAAACGGAAGTGTGGAGCAAGCCGGCGGCTTCACCTTGCTCAAGCGCGTCGGCGCCCTGTCCGGCTCGGCGGACTGGACGCATCAATACGCCGATGCGGCCAACAGTGTCATGTCGAAAGACAAACGGGTGCAGGCCCCGCTCGGGTTGCTTTGGTTCGGCGGGCCGTCCCATGCAGGCATCCTCCCCCGGCACGGCCACGGCCCGGCGCCGCATGTCGTGGGCGGGCGGCTTTTCATCGAAGGTCCGGACATCCTGCGCGCCGTCGATGTGTACACCGGCCGCGTCCTGTGGCAGCGAACGCTCGAAGGCATCGGGCAGTACTACAACTCCACCAGCCACCAGGCCGGGGCCAACGCCATTGGCAGCAACTACGTCTCCCTCGAGGATGGAATCTACGTGGCCCACGGCCGGGCGGGGCTCCGTCTCGATCCCGCAACAGGAAAGACCATCAAGAAGTTCAAGATCGCGCCAACCGACCGCGAGCAGGACTCCCCGGAGTGGGACTTCGTCACAACGAGCGGCGACGTGCTGATCGCCGCCGTCCGTCCGCTCTATTTCTGGCAGCCGAGCTTCTCCGCCGGGTCCTTCAGGCGCTGGAAGGGCAAACAGGTCAAGAAGGTCGTCGCGGCCATTCGGGCATGGCGCGATTTCAAGTTCGTCGAGAAGAAAGGAAAGGAAAACGACAAGACCTTCATCCTCAACAACCTCAACAAGATGATCTACGAGCATGATATGCTGGACAAAATCCCTGACGCCGTAAAGGCAAAGGGGCGAAGGGACAGAAAATCCGCTGAGTTGAAGCAACAAATTCTTGCGTATCTGCGGAACCACACGACCCTCAAGAAATACGACGTAGGACTGGCGGAGCTGAACCAGCAACTGCTCGCGCGCTACTATGGCCTGCCCTTCGAGGGACGACCCGCACCCGGACGAAAGGCCACCACCGACCGGACGGCCAGCAAGCGCCTGGTGGCTATGGACCGCCACTCGGGCAAGGTCCTCTGGCGACAGGAAGCGCAATGTGCCATCCGGCACAACACGATCGTCTGCGGGGCGGGCAAGGTGTTCTTCATCGACCGGCAGCCCGACGTGGTTGTCCGCCGCGCGGTGCGGCGCGGCCTGCCCGTTCCCGACAAGGCGCGTCTCGTCGCATTGGACGCGCAGACGGGGCGCGAGGTCTGGAGCAAGACGAAAAACGTGTTCGGCACGTGGCTGAGCTACTCGGCGGAACATGACCTGCTCGTCCAGGCGGGAAGCCGGGCCGGGGACCGCGCCCTCGACGAAGTAGGCCGCCGTATCATTGTCTACCGAGCGAAGGATGGCCGCGTCCTGTGGGACAAGGATGACACATACTCCGGCCCGCTGATAATCCATCATGACATGCTCATCACGCAAACCGGCGGGGGAAATACGTCGGCAACGCCGGCCAGGGCCTTCAATCTCCTGACGGGAGAAGAGATCACCTCCACCCACCCTCTCACCGGGGAGACGATCCCGTGGACGTGGGTACGCTTCAAGGGCTGCAATACGGCCATTGCCAGCGAACATCTCCTGACATTCCGCTCCGCATCGGCCTGCTATGTGGACCTCAAGGGAAAACGGGGCACGATCAGCATCGGGGGCTTCAAGTCCGGCTGCACGTCGAATCTCATCCCCGCGAACGGCGTCCTGAACGCGCCTGACTACACGCGCACGTGTACGTGCGCCTACCAAAACCAGACGTCATTGGCCCTGGTCCATATGCCCGAGAATGATGTCGACAGCCCCTGCGTCGAGGCGTGGAGCTTCAACGCCTACCCCGATGTCGAAAAGCCGACGCCCGTTAAGCGCGTGGGGATCAACTTGGGTGCGCCGGGCAACCGCATGGCCCGCGACGGCACACTGTGGCTTGAGTACCCCAGCGTGGGCGGGCCTTCGCCTGACGTGCCGATCAGCATTGAGTCGAGAGACGTGAAGACATTCCGCTGCCACACGTCGCGTCTGGCAAGTCAACCGCGCGCGAAGGCCCCCACCCCCCTCAACTGGGTTGCTGCCTCAGGAATCGAGGGGGAGGCGACCATCACGCTCCGGCCGTTCCTGCAGCCGAGAAAAGAAGCGAGCAAGACCGTTCATGCATTCGACAACAACCCGATCACTCACCACCTTACCGAAAAACCCGAGGATTCTGTGGGGAGTTACAAGACCCCCAAGTCGTACACAGTCGTTCTCCATTTTGCGGAGCCACACGGTCTGGCGGCCGGCCAGCGTGTTTTCGACGTTGTGGTTCAGGGCAAGAAGGTGCTTGAGAACTTCGATATCGCGAAGGAGGCGGGCGGGACAAATCAGGCCGTCGCCAGGGAATTCACCCACGTTCGCGTGAAGGACGTTCTGAGAATCGCCCTGAAGCGCTCCCGTGTCAGGTCCGGAGCGCCGACGCACATGCCCGTGCTCTGTGGCATCGAACTCCGGACAGAGGAGTGATCCGCGGCGTAAGCGCTCAAATTCTATTCCTGCCCCGGCCCGTCGGCGCCGCCCTTGCGCTCGGTCAGGAGGATTGTTCCCGTAACATACCGGTCCGGGCTCTGGAGGATCTCTCGTATCTTTCTTGACTGCCGTACCATCACGCGGGGTTCTTCTCCCTCGCCAGCAAAGACGATCACCCCGCGCCCCTCCCCCGACCAGGTCTCGCCAGGCGCGAGCCTTGCGCGCAGGCGTTGCGTGAGATCGCCATCCGGCGTTTCATCCACGAGACGCAGACCGAGTGTGACATCGCCGCCCCCCCTGACCATCGCGCCAAGAATCGAATTGCTCCCGATCCATCCCGCAACCGACTCGACCGGGAAGCACCACGGCTTCGCCTCGGCGTCGGGCTGGAGCGGATACGAGTGCCCTCGCAGCTCGTACGCCACATCATCTGTATTGGTTACCGAGAGCAGCTTGCTCTCGAACCACTCCTGCCCGGCGTAGATGGTGAACTCGTACGTTGCCTCGAATCGTCTGCCCATCTCGACCGATTCGGTTCGCGCGACCGTCACGTCGATGACACATCGCTGCGGCTCGTTGACCTTGACCGCCACGCGCTTGACGACACTCGCTTCCGCAATCCCGACGCCCGCTCCCTTGTAGCCGATGCCCTTTCGCTCGAACTGGGCAACTGCGCTGCCGAGTGTTCCGACCCGTTTGCCCTTCCGGCTGATGGCAACGAGCCCTCGCGATCCCTCGGTGAAGGGCAACTTCAGCGGCCCGTTGTTGACCACGGCATAGGTCCCATAGAAGACCACCAATTCAGGAGGAGTGCCGCTGTCCTTCGACAGGAACACGGCGCCATCGTTGTTCGACGGAACGATAGCCAGACTGAGTTCCTTTATTCCGGCCAGGTCGACATCCAGCTTCCGCTCGATCGTTTCACCCTGTTCGACCTTTCCCATCTGCCCGATTTCCCTGCCGATTTCCGGCTGGTTGGCGTAGGTCACGGTCTTCTCATCCCAGTTTCCCGTCACGAGATGAATCCGCCCGGCATCGCTGCTCTGGGAGTGCCCCCCGGTGTTCACTTTCATGCGCAGCTTCGTCCAGATCGGACTGCCGCCATCCAGTCGGAACTTCAGGAAGATCACGGCATACCCCTTGTCCCCCATCTTCTTATCTCCGCCATCGACGATGATGGTCTTCAGCTTCGCGTTGTTCCTGTCCGGGAGCTTCTTTTGGACAAAGGTGTCCTCAACGGCCTTGTGCGTAACCTCCCCTTCCTGGCCGTACGCGCGGAGGCAAATGGCGGCCCATAAGGCCAAAGCGATGTGATGCCAAACAGGTCTCACTGTCGATTACTCCCGGCTGCCACGTTCTGTCAGCCATCTGGGAAGCTGATTCGCTGTGGGCCGATTATGGCCTCGCCAGCGCGGCCAGGGACTCGGCAACACGTCCTGAGCCCCTTCACGTGTCCCGCCTACAACCCCTTCGGCAGGAAGTTGCGAAGGCCCCTTCGTCGAGATTCAGATCGGATATGAGCAAATGGGTCAACTCGCCTACCCGCAAGCCCTCCGTCGCGAGGAAGACGAAGATCCCGAATTGCCAGTCACCGCACTCCTCGAAGAACCGCCTCTGCTCTTCGGATGTGAGCATTGGCGCCGTGTCTTAATCTCCCGCTTTGAGCTTGTCGGTGGGGAATTCCACAAAGGGGTTTTCCGTATAGGGAGGGAAATGCCGGCGTTTCCTTGCGTAGTTGAAGAGAATGCGGCTCACGGACAGGATGAACTGGATGTCCTTCATCATGGCCGTTTTCCCTGTAGTATAAAGAGTACATGTGCCCCCGTTTGTAGATACTGACGCACCCCACCCTCTCGATTCGGTCATACCCCAGAGTATCTGACTTGGTCTTCCCCGTGTCCTTGCTCGGCCTCCTGTCCATCGCTGTACCCCTTAGAAATTTTCACAAACGCCATTTCTTAAAATAACAAATTCCGCAAGCCTTGCCAATTGCAAAACTTACGGAATTCGTTATTCTTCTGGCGGAGAGGGGGGGATTCTCACCTTGTGTTTCCGTAACCTTTCTAACTGTAGTAACTTATGATGCAACCATTTTGGGAGGCTATAGTTGCGACTTCACCTCGAATCATCCATGATCGACCGATGTCACGCCAGTTGATCGAAATTTTGCCCGATTCTTTCACAAAGTTTTCACAAGATTCGGGATGATGGTCGTGCAGTGTCAATCCCACAGTGTAGCCCTGCATAGGGTCTCCCCCGCTTAATTCCCGCCCATTCCGCGTCATAATAAGATGAAGGTCGTTAGATTTTCAGCCGGGTGTTCCGGCGTCGCTCCGGTGGTGCACCGCCTTCGGGTTGTGTGCTGAAAGCAGGCGCCGGACACCCTTAGCCTGCAAACAGATGGGGTCCCATTGCATAGCTATCCGAAGGAGAATATATGCCCTGAAAACCATGAGTAGCTGTTAGCCCTCTCCTGCGCGCGTGCGGGAGGACGTTTCCCTGTCGGGAACCGCCTCCCCGTGTGCGGGGATTCCATTGGCGGTTCCCCTGATTGAAAGGAGAACCGCCCATGACACCGGCAACATCCAACGAACAGAGCCTGTTTGCATCCCTCCTGCCCCGGATCGAAGGACGTCTCGAACGGGGCTTTACCTGCGATCCCGAATTGAAGGAAGAGCTCATCGCCATCGGGGTCGGTCATGCCTTTCTGCTGTT
>JAADGH010000096.1 GCA_013152475.1 Planctomycetota bacterium | reverse complement strand
ACACCGCACGGTTCTACGATCCTGACGTGCCCGAAAACTCTGTGTGGAAGCCCAAAACCAACCTATCTACCGAGTTGCGGGACCATGGCACCCAGGCATTTTTCAAGGACCCAAAGCAGGCCACGATGAACTGTGTGAACACACAGTATAAGTACATGAATCCCTATAGCATCGGGACGCGGCGCGATGCGCAAGACATGAACAAGGACTTTATCAAGGACGAACGTGTTGCGCCCATGGTATGGGACGGTCCCTTCCCCTCGGTGGGCTGGCTGGGGTTTGTGCCTGCCTTCGAGTGGGGTCGGGTGGATCTTACCAAGAACTATCGGTTTCAGATTCATCCGTGGCGGAACCTGACGCCGCGGCCGCACCTGTGCCACGTACTCAACCCGAGCGTGAACCCGCTGTACACACTGCTGGGCCTCCGGGTGGGGCTGCCCTCCATCGGGTCTCATGTCGCCATGGGCTGGGGAAGCTATCCGTATGACAGCACCGGCAGCGGTGCGGTGCCGATCGACCCGGGCAACTGGCGTCCGCTGGCGTGCGTGCCGGGCGTTCGCGCGAAGATCAACATCAATACGGCATCGAGTCCCGTGCTGCAGGCGGCGTTCCCAAGCGGCATCGCAGCGAAGATCGTGAAGTATCGGCCTTACCGCTGTGCAGAGGATATTATGGGCTTTCCCGCGCCCAGTGCGGCGGGCATGATGAAATTCGGGGAAATCCCGGATGTCGCATCGCGGGGCGATCTGGTTCGCAAGACGTTCATGCAGAGCGGCCCCGGGGGCGAGGCATCGGTCCTTACCGCCGCCTATGTGAACCCGGAGAAAGTATCCAACCCGGGCAGTCTTGATGCGGACTGTCGACTTCAAGCTGCGCCTGGGCATCGCCCTCAGGGGGTGAAGGTGAGCGGGGGGAGCGGCGTTGCGTGGTATGTGTCCGAACGAAGCGGGTTGTCAAAGCCGTTCTTTGCACGGTATGCGTTCGAGACGTTCAGTGCGGATGCGGACCTTGTGCTGATTCAACCCGATGATAATGGCCGCCCATACCGGGTGCGCAATGAAGACTTTGACGACAGCGGGGCGGGGCTGATGCTGGACGATGTGGCGTGTGACATTACCGAGCAGCTCGAGTGGTACATGCGGTACTGCAACATCATCGACATCAAGTCCAACTTTTTCACGGTGTATTCCCGGGGGAGGGTCTTCAGCCTGAGCGGGCTGTGCGCCGACGCCCGTGTCCGCGCCGTTATCGGGCGGGTCGACGAGAGCAACGAGCAGGAGAAATTTCTGCCCTTGGGCGGCGGCGTCGGTGTGTCATGGTACCTTGGTGTGCCGTTCCGAGGGCCCAATGGGCGGGCCGATGGCGTTTCGCTGAAGAGTCTCCGGCTGTTGGACAACTGAGCCGGATTCAAGAGCAAGACAGCCCCTCGATTTCGATTCGAGGGGCTGTCTCCATGTACCCCACGTCGCCGACGGGACGAGCAGCGCCTGGTCCGCCAGGGGGGAAGGGTGTCTGGCAAAGTGCTTGACAGGCGCATCGGATTCTGATATGATTCATGTTTGCAGTCGAGCGCGGCGGGTGCGCTATGCCTCTGCAGGGAGGTCGATTAGACATGGCTAAAGTCAAGAACCCTCAGGAGTTTTTTGAGGTGTTCAAGGGCGCGGATGCCGGGGAACAGGAGACCGAAAAGCCGCCCGCACCCCAGGAGGAAGCGTCGTCGGCTCCGATGCCGAAGCCGGCGGCCGTGCCGCAGACGCCCCGGGTGAAGTACGCCGAGGTGGCAGTAACGCCGGGGACGATCACGATTGCGTTCAGCCATACGGGGTTGGTTTTGGCGATGTCCCTTCTGGCCCTGCTGCTGATCGTGTCGTTCTGCCTTGGAATACGGTACGCGCGGAGGCCTGGGAAAGTCCCGCACGAAGTGACGGCGGAGGGGACTGTTCCTGCGCTGGCGGCCAAGGCGGAGGAGCGGTCGTTGGACAGCGTTCCTGCGCTGGATATGACGCCGTCGTCGAAGGCGGCCTCAAGGCCGGCGCCGGCCCCGACGGCAGAGAAGCCGGGGGCGCCCGGCCGATCCGGGAAGATGTATTGCCTGCAGCTGATTTCGGCAATACCCAAGAAGAAGGCTGCGGAGATTGCGAAGACGTTGTCCGTGAACTGGGACACGGAGATCGTTCGAACGGGCAAGACCTACGGTGTGCGGATCGGATACTGGAGCTCGCCAAATGAGACGGCTGCGCGGCACGCCCGGAGCTATTTCGAGAAGCAGAAGGAATTCAAAGGTTGCTATTTCATAAAGCTGGAACGATAGACACGAGGTAAGGATTCATGTCCCTTGACAAGAGCTTGGTTTCGAAACAGCGGCTCGTGCGGCATCGAAATGTTCTTTCCCGATCCGAGCGGATTTCGGTATTGGAGGAAGACGAGCGGTGGGAGGAGGGCAATTCCCTCTTCGGCCTGCCGAAGGTGAAAAACATGAAGGCCAAACGGCGATCGAAGTCCGCCGAAAAGAAGGAAAAGGAAGAGGCCGCAGCGGCCGCAGCGGAAGCCGCGGAAGCTGCAGAAGGCGCTGAAGCCGCGGAGACCGGCGAGAAAGAAGAACCATAGAGGTGCGAATGATCGCGCGCCGGATGGGGAAGCTGGATTCCTCCGGCATTCGTAAGGTTTTTGACCTTGCTCGGGAGATGGAAAACCCCGTCAACCTGAGCATCGGCCAGCCGCATTTCGATATCCCCCCCGAAATCAAAGCCGCCGCCATTGATTCCATCAATCAAGGTCTGAACCACTACACCGTCACGCAAGGAATCCCCGAGCTCCGCGAGGCGGTCATGGCGCAGGTGTTTCCCAAAGGCCCACCCCCCGGACAGGGGATCCTGATCACCTCGGGCACATCGGGAGGGCTCCTCCTGGCCTTTCTGGCGCTTATTGACCCCGGCGATGAGGTCCTCATCCCCGACCCCTATTTTGTGATGTACAAGCACCTTGTGAACCTGTGCGACGGGAAGCCGGTCTTTGTGAATACCTACCCGGACTTCCGGCTGACGGCGGAACGCATCGAGCCATGCATCACGCCCAAGACCAAGGTCCTCATCACCAATAGCCCTGCCAACCCCACCGGCGCGGTCTGGACGGAGACGGAGGTGGACGAGATCATCGATCTTACCCAACGGCACGACCTGCTTCTCATCTCCGATGAAATCTACTCCGTCTATACCTACGATGGGCCGCCCGTTACGGCGGCAGGACGCTGCGACAGGCTTCTCCTGCTGAACGGTTTCTCGAAATCCCACGCCATGACCGGTTGGCGCCTTGGGTTTGCCATCGGACCGGAGGAGATCATCCGGGAGATGACGAAGCTTCAGCAATTCTCCTTCGTCTGCGCCCCGTCCTTCGCCCAGCATGCGGCGATCGAGGCACTGAATCTGGATACGTCGAACTATGTGGACGAGTACCGATGGAAGCGGGACATGATCTGGGACGGGCTCCAGGACAAGTACGAGCTCCAGAGACCCGAAGGGGCGTTCTATGCCTTTCCAAAGGTCCCCTGTGGCACAGGGCAGGAGTTCGTTGCCGAAGCCATCAAGAACAACCTTCTGGTCATCCCAGGCGAGGTGTTCTCCGAGCGGGACACCCATTTCCGAATCGCCTACGCGGCGGACAACGAGACGATCGAGCAAGGGATCGAGATTTTGAACGCGATGGTCTGACCGGATGGAGAACGAGGGAGAGGGCCCCCGACGCCTTTTCTCTTTTCCCCCCCGAGCTTTTCCAAAAAAGGCTTGAAAAACCCGACAGTTCCGGTAAAATGTTGTGCTTCCATAACTGTGGCGCAACAGGAGGTCCGGCTGGGCCCCGGGGGGCTTCTGCTGAGGACGGAGAATGAATTTCACGTTGCTCGACCGAATTACTTCGATCACGGAAAACAAGAATATCAAGACCGTGAAATGCCTCTCGCGCGGAGAGGAATACTTGGCAGACCATTTCCCCGGAAATCCCGTCATGCCGGGCGTCCTCCAACTTGAGGCCATGATCCAGTCCGCCGCGTGGTTGCTGAGAGTGACTCAGAATTTCTCTCATTCCATGGTCGTCCTGTGCGAGGCGAGGAATGTCACCTATGGGAAATTTGTAGCGCCGGGTGACCAGTTGCTGATCGATGTAGACCTGCTGGAGGTCGAAGACAGCACGGCTCGTTTTCGCGGAAAGGGAAGGGTGGATGGGAGCGTAGTGGTGAAGGCACAGCTCGACCTGAAGTTTTTTAATCTTGGGGATATTGACGGGGCCCTGACGGATCGAGACAAGACGATCATTGAGGCGGCGAAGACGAAATTTTCCGAGCTCGGAGGGGTCAAAGCGATCGAGGTAGTGGCCGAACCATGAAGTTGCTCCTTGTTCAGCCGTCACACTTTGATCGCCGGGGAAAGATCTTCAAAAGTCACAAGCTTCCCTATCCGGGTCTGGCTCTGCCGCTGATTGCGGCGCTGACGCCGCCGGATTGGGACATCGAGATCGTTAACGACTACGCCGAGGAGATCGACTTCGACACGTCCTGCGACTTGGTGGGAATCACCGCGATGACCCCGCAGGCCCCCCGGGCGTATCAGATCGCCGATCGGTTTCGGGCGCGCGGGCGGCGCGTCGTAATGGGTGGGTTCCACGCGACCAACGTGCCGGAGCAGACGCTCGATCATGTGGACGCGATTGTAAGGCGCGAGGCCGAAAATGTGTGGGGCGATATCATCGACGACGTCAAGCGGGGAAAGCTGCAGAAGATCTATTGTTCCGATGAGCCGGCAGACTTGTCCAAACTGCCCGTGCCGAGATACGATCTTTTGGACCGGAAGCACTACTCGCTGAGGGCCTTTCCCGTTCAAGCCACGCGCGGGTGCCCGAACCAGTGCGACTTCTGTTCGGTGACGGAGTTCTATGGCGGGAAGTACCGCTTCCGTCCTGTGGACGACGTGGTGCGCGACGTGAAGGCGACGGGCCGCCGGTTTACGTTCTTTATCGATGACAACATCGCGGCGAGCGCCAAGTATTGCATCAAGCTGTGCAGCGCGCTCAAGCCGCTGAACATAATCTGGGGCAGTCAGTGCAGCCTGACGGTGGGCAATAGCCCCGAGGTCCTGGAGGCGGCGTCGGATGCAGGATGCTTTTCCCTCTTTGTGGGGATGGAGAGCCTGAACCCCGAGAGCCTGAGCGCCGTGAACAAGGAGTTCAACAAGGTCGGGGAATACGAGCGGCAGATCCGGGCGATTCGGGACGCAGGCATCATGCCCATGGTGAGTATGATCGCGGGGCTGGATGGCGATGATGAGCGAGTGTTCGATCAAATTCGCAACTTCCTGACGCGGATGAAGATTCCGATCGCCTATGCATTCATTCTGACGCCAGGACCGGCCACGAGGCTATTCGAAAGGTTCAAAAAAGAGGGGCGCATGTTGAGCTACGATTGGTCGAACTACGGCGGCGACAAAACGATATTTCAGCCGATGAAGATGTCACCGGAGGTGCTCGATGCGGGGCTGTGGGAGTTCTTCAGGCCGTTCTATTCACTGCCGAGCATATTTCGGCGGCTGTTTGTGAGAGAGGCGTTCACGAACCGGCGGGCTCGGCTGCGCACATTGATCGCATTGAAATTCAATCTACTCCATCGCAACAGCCTGATGCGAGGGGTTCATCCCCTTCGCGGCTGAGCGCAAGAAGGAAGAGCGAATGAGACTGGAAGGTCGCAAAGCAATTGTCACCGGTGGGTCGCGCGGGATCGGCCGGGCCATCTGTCTGGCCATGGCCAAAGAAGGCGCGAATCTCGTGGTGAATTACAACCAGAACGAAGCCGCCGCGAAGGAAGTGGTCTCCGAGATCGAGGCGATAGGCGGCAAGGCATGGGCCTGCCAAGGGGACGCCCGAGCCCCGGAGGCGGTTCAGAAGGTGGTGGACTTCGCCGTGGAGAAGATGGAGAAGGTGGATGTCCTGGTCAACAATGCCGGCGTGATCCGGGACAACCTTTTCATCGCCATGAGCGACGAGGAATGGAATACCGTGCTGGAGACCAACCTCGGCGGCGTGAGAAACTTCACGAAGGCGATCGCGCCCATGATGATGATGCAAAAGTCGGGGAAGATCATCAACATCTCCTCGATGGCCGGACTGCGCGGCGGCCGGGGGCAGAGCAACTATGCGGCCTCGAAAGGGGCGATCAACGCGCTGACCCGCGCCCTGGCCGTGGAGCTGGCGTCGAAGGGGATCACCGTCAACGCGGTGGCCCCGGGGATGATCGCGACAGAGATGAGCAGCAACGTGCGGGGGATGATGGACGAGAAGCTCTTGAAACGAATCCCTCTCGGCCGGTACGGCGAACCGGCCGACGTGGCCAACGTGGTGGTGTTCTTGAGCTCCGATGCGGCGAGTTATATTACGGGGCAGGTCATCCCGGTGGACGGCGGCATGACCGTGGCGGTGAAAATGTGACGTTTTTCCACATCTATCTGTTTTACGGAGGCTTGTTGGAATGGCTGATGCGAATGATGTCTTTGAAAAGGTAACCGAGTGCCTGGTCGAGGCCCTCGGTGTGGAAGAAGACGAAGTCGAGATGAAGGCCTCGCTGACGGCCGATCTCGGCGCCGAATCGATCGACTTTCTCGATATCGTTTTCCGGCTTGAAAAGGCGTTCGACATCAAAATCCCCCGCGGCGAGCTCTTTCCGGAGAGCCTTCTCTCCAGCCCGGAGTTCGTGAAAGACGGAAAGATGACCGAACAGGGCCTCGAAGAGCTGCGGAAGCGCCTGCCCTACGCCGACCTGAGTGACTTCGAGCAGGACCCGAACGTCGCCGAAATCGGCAACCTTTTCACCGTGGAGATGATGGTCAAGTACGTTGAAGACAAACTGGCCGCAAAGGCCTAACCCTACGGACCTGGAATTCCATGCGCTGGATATTTGTTGATAGATTTCTGGAGTTGAAGAAGGGCCGGTACGCGAAAGCGATCAAGAACATCTCGATGGGCGAGGACCATCTTCACGATCACTTTCCCCTTTTTCCTGTCATGCCCAACTCACTGATCATCGAGGCCCTGGCCCAGACCGGGGGGGTGCTCGCGGGCCTGAGCCATGACTTCAAGAATATGGTCATCCTGGCCAAGATCGAGAAGGCCACGTTCTACGACATGACGACGCCGGGCGACCAACTCATCCTCGAGGTCGAGATTGTGGAGGACAGGGAAGAAGGCTGCCGCGTGACGGGACGAGCCAACCGGAACGGGAAGCGCCTCGCCGACGTCTCGATCCTCTTCGCCAACCTCGACACGTCGGAGATGGACGCCGGGGCGGACAATTTTGTGTTTACCAAGCAATTCCTTGCACTGCTCGGGGTCGACAAGGCACTGGCCGGAACCGCCGAATCAAAATGAACCGCCGTATTGTTATAACCGGGATTGGCGTGATCTCCCCCATCGGAATCGGCAAGGAGCCATTCTGGGAGGGCCTCGCCAGCGGGCGCTGTGGCATCAGCCGCATCGAGGCCTTCGACGTCTCCAACTGTCGAACCCGGATCGCCGGGGAGGTCAAGGACTTCTCGCCCAAGGACTTTGTGAAGCCGCGCAAGGCCCTCAAAGTCATGGCCCGCGACATCCAGATGGCCGTCGCCGCCGCCGCCATGGCCGTTGAAGACTCCCGCGTCAAAGAGGCCGTCGTCCCGGAGCGTATGGGGGTCAGCCTGGGCGCCGGGCTCATCAGCTCCGATGTGAACGAGCTCGGCATGGCCGTCGCGCACGCGCGAGACGATTCCGGGGCCTTCGACATCCGAAAGTTCGGCGCCGAGGGCATGGAATATCTGTTCCCCCTCTGGCTGCTGAAGTATCTGCCCAACATGCTCGCCTGCCACATGTCCATCATCCACGACGCCCGGGGACCGTCCAATACCATTACGACCGCCTGCGCCGCCAGCACCCAGGCCATTGGCGAGGGCTGTCGCATCATCGAGCGCGGCGACGCCGATGTCATGGTCTGCGGCGGGGCCGAGTCGAAGCTCAACGCCGTGAGCCTGGTGCGATATATCCTCTTCGGCGGGCTTTCCGAGAGGAACGAAGAGCCGGAGCGGGCGTGCCGACCGTTCGATCGGGACCGCGACGGGGCGGTGCTGGGTGAGGGCGGTGGCCTGCTGGTCATCGAGGATCTGGAGCATGCCCGCAAGCGGGGGGCCACGATCTACGCTGAAATCGCCGGGTACGGGACCACCTGCGACGCCTCCGCCGCGTCGAGTAGGGAACGCGTCGACCGCGCTCGTGCGGAGTGCATGCGTCGCGCACTTGCCGACGGCGGGCTGTCCGCCGGCGACCTCGACCTCATCTGTGCGTGTGGGCTCGGGAGCAGGGAGAATGACCGGCTGGAGGCGGAGGCCATTCAAGACCTGCTCGGCGAGGGGGCTTCCCGCGTGCCGGTGACGTCGATCAAATCCATGATCGGGCATCTGGGCGCCGGCGCCGGGGGCGTAGAGATGATCGCGTGCGTCCTGGCCATCCGCCACGGTTTGATCCCTCCGACGCTCAACTGCGACAATCCCGACGAGGGGTTCCATCTGGATTTTGTGGCCCAGGGGCCAAGGCGTGCGGACATCCATGCTGCGCTCTGCACGGCATCGAACTTCGCCGGGCAGAACGCGGCGATCGCCGTTAGACGATTCGTTGAATAGGATGTGTTGCTGTGGCTAATCGAGTTGTCATCACCGGGATGGGCATGGTGACCCCCCTCGGAATTGGCATCGAGACGAACTGGCCGGCCCTGCTCCGGGGGGAGTCGGGACTGGACTACATCACGCTGTTTGATGCGTCGGAATACCCCACCAAGGTAGCGGGCGAGGTGCGGGGATTTGACGTGTGTCGTTTTGTGGATGACCCCGCCCGGTTCGAATACGCCGGGCGAAACACGAGGTTCGCCGTTGCCGCCAGCAAGATGGCTTGGGAAGACGGCGGGCTGAACGGCGCAGAGCTCGACCCCTTTCGTGTGGGTGTGTACCTTGGGTCCGGCGAGGGCCAGCTCGATTTTGACAATTTTGTCAATGCCATTGCGTTTGCATGGACCAACGAGGCCGTCGATGTGGCGGAGTTCTGCCAGCGCGGCCAGGCGACCTTCCACGAACGCCGGGAGTTGGAGCAGGAGCCGAGCATGCCGGCGGGCCATGTGGCCGCGCTTTTCCGTGCATGCGGGCCGAATTCCAACTGTCTGACCGCCTGCGCAGCAAGTAGTCAGGCCATTGGCGAGGCCACGGAGACCATCCGCCGAGGCGACGCAGACATCATGATCAGCGGCGGGACCCACTCCATGATCCACCCTCTCGGCATGGCGGGCTTCAACCTGCTGACGGCCCTTTCGACCTATGACGGGGACCCGAAAGGGGCGAGTCGCCCCTTTGACCTCTCCCGTGACGGGTTTGTGTTGGGGGAGGGCGCGGGGATCGTGATCCTGGAAGAGTTGTCCCACGCCAAGAAACGCGGCGCGAAGATACTCGCGGAGGTGGCGGGTTACGGCAGCACGGCCGATGCGTACCGAATTACCGACGCCCACCCCGATGGACGCGGCGCCATCGAGGCCATGAAAGGGGCCCTGGCCGATGCCGGCGTCGCGCCGGCGGATGTGGACTACATCAACGCCCACGGGACATCCACGGTGGTCAACGACAAGGTCGAGACGCTGGCCATCAAGCGCGTCTTTGGGGACTATGCCTACGAGGTCCCCATCAGCTCGATCAAGTCCATGCTCGGCCATCTCATTGCGGCGGCGGGAGCCGTCGAGATTATCACGTGTACGCTTGTTCTTCGCGACGGCATCGTGCCGCCGACGATCAACTACCAGGACCCAGACCCGGACTGTGACCTGGACTACGTACCGAATCAGGCGCGTGAGGTGGCGGTGGACGTTGCGCTCTCCAATTCCTTCGGGTTTGGCGGGCAGAACATTGCGCTGGTGATTCGGCGGTTTGCGGAGTAGGAGAAGTGTGGTTCTGGATCGTTGCCGGTGTCATCGCAGGCATTGCACTGTTCGTGGTCGGTTTCTGGATGTATGTGGTTGTCCGTTACATGCCGATCATTGTGAATATCTTTGAGGAGGGCCAGATCCTGCGCCCCCCGCCGGCCGGGGAGCGCCTGGAAGGCGAAGAGGTAAAGTTTAAGGCGACGGACGGGACACCGCTGACGGGGATGTTTATCAAGGGCGCTAAGGGAAACGGCAAAACGATCCTCTTCTGCCATGAGTATGGCGCCGACATGCACTCTCTGTCGAAGTACGGCAAGTTCCTCGTGGAGAGAGGCTTCAACCTCTTTGCCTTTGATTTCCGGGGTCATGGAGCAAGCCCCGAGACCGACGGATACGAACCGAGGCAGTGGGTTACCGACAAGGAGATCAAAGACACTCTTGGGGCCATCGAGTATCTCAAGACTCGACCCGATGTTGATTCGGCAAATCTTGGGATCTTCGGCGTCTCGCGTGGAGCGGGGTCGAGCATCTGTGTGGCAAGCCAGTGCGACGCCGTGAAATCCGTTGTTGTGGACAGCGCCTTTTCGACCGAGTTGACTCTCGAGAAGTACATGAAAAAGTGGGTATGCATCTATGCCGGTCCACGGATTGTCTATAGCAACCTGCCGGACTGGTTCTGGGCATTGCTGGGGCTGGTATGCAGAAGGAGGGTCCAGAAGCGACTCAAGTGCACGTATCCCTCCGTGGAGTCATGCACGCGGCGGATTGCTCCCAAGCCGCTCTATATGATCTACGGCGCCAAAGATACGTATGTGGGAATGCCCCAGGCGAAGGACCTTTTCCGCCGGGCGGGCGGTCCCAAGCAGCTCTGGATCGTGCCCCACGCGCGACACAACGAGAGCGCGACCGTTGCGCCGGACGAGTATGCGAAGAACGTGGCCGAGTTTTTTGAGAGTACCCTCTGAAATTTCCCCCGGGTGTGGTCACATGAAGTTTGTCAAGGTTGATGGTGTGGAATACGAAGTGCTGTCCCCGTGGCGGAACTTTGTGAAGGTCATGACCAATCCTTGGAAAAACCTCCTTGGCCACCCCTGGGTCCTGAAAAAGATCATGCTGTGGAGCGGCAGCCCGTTGGCCAGAGAGTCCATGGAGCGCCCCGGCGGATGGCGCGCCATGGAAATCGTCTACGAAAACGCAGAGCCGAAGAACTCCATCGACGCCATGGCCTGCCGATACAACCCCTTTCCCATGGCGCTGCGGAACCGGAAGCGATACGTAACGAAGCGCATCGCCGAACTCATCAACGAATACAAGGAACACACCGACAAGATTTGTGTGGTGGGTGTTGGCGCAGGACCAGGGACCAACATCCAGGAGGGCATCGTCCTGTCCGGCATCGACAAAGACGCCGTCACGGCCTATCTGGTCGACGTGGACAGCGGCGCCTTTGAATACGGGAAAGAGGCGGCGAAGAAACGGGGCCTCGACCGCCAGGTCCATTACGTCGAGGGCGACGCCCGGGAGATCAAGAAGCATCTGCCGATCAACATCCAGCCCCACATCGTCAAGATGATCGGCATCGTCGAATACCTGAGCGATGAGCAGGTGCGCGAGCTCTTCACGGCCATGTGCGAAGCTCTCGCTCCCGGCGGCGCGATCATCACCCATGGACTGGTGGATTACCACAACAGCCTTCGGTTCTTGAGGCGTGTTCTGAACTGGCATATCCACACCCGAACGGGGGAAGACACCATGCGCCTCCTCAAGGAAGCCGGGTTTGGGGAGATGGATTCGTTCACCACGCCCATGAACATCTACACGATCATTACGGCGAGGAAATAACACGTGGCGATAGGCCAGATACTCAGTCTCGTCAGGCTCTTCGGGTTCAAACGCCTCTTGCAAATGTATAGGCGTCACGAGGAGGCCCTGCCCTACGTCCGCGGGTATTGCACCTCGGCCGTCCTGTGGTCGCTCCTGAAGACGGGTCTCCTCGACGAGATCAGGAAAAGCGGCCCGGTCGACATCGAGGAGTTTGCCGAAAAGCACCATCTGAGTCCCCATGTGCTCCTGTCGATCTGCGACTACCTGGATGGAATCCGGGTCCTGAAGGTGACAGACGGCAAGTACGGCCTCGACGCCCGCGGCGAGCGCTTCATGCAAGAGCCGCGCGGGCTCTTCGACCTGCTGGCCGGATACGAGGAGGTCCTCTTCAACCTTCTGCCCATGCTTCGGAACGAAAAGGCCTTCGGCAAGGAGGTCTTCCGCTTGAGCGATATGGTGGCCAAGGGCAGCGGCGAGCTCGGGCGGCAGCTTCCCTTTCCCGTACTCCAAGACATGATTCAGGGCCATGGGTACGGCAGCGTGATGGACCTCGGCTGCGGCGATGCGGAGTTCCTCATCATTCTCTGCGAGCAGGACCCGAAAATCCAATGCCACGGCTTCGACTATGACGAAAAGGCCGTCAACGTTGCGAAGGAAGAAATCCAGAAGGCGAACATGGACGGCCGCATCTCCGTCTTCGTCGACGATATGTTCGACCTGAAAAAAGGCAAGAGCGACTGGCCCACGGTGGACGCCTTCACGGCCGTGGATGTTTTTCACGAGTATCTTTTTGACGGGACCGAGAAGATCGTGGCGCTCCTCCGGGAGATGAAAGAGACCTTCCCGGACACGCACCTGCTCGTGGCGGAGTTCTGCAAGCAGCCCCATGAGCAGTTGCGCAAGCGCCCGACGGCGTTCCTGGAGCACCATCTCCTGCACAACCTGACGAACCAGAAGATCCTGACCGCCGGCGAGTGGGAGGAAATCTTCGAACAGGCAGGCTACGCCATTGACGAGAAACGAATTTTTGATATGGTGGGGCACGGCTATTATGTTCTCCGGTAAACGGGCAGATTGAGGCCCCGTGTCGAACAGAGCGATTGTATGCAACGCCTCCTACGGGGACAGCGAAGGGCTGCGGGGGGCGATTTCGGACGCGCTGGATGCGTTCGGCTTCGACGTGCAGGGGCGTTCGGTGCTGGTCAAGCCGAACATCCTCGGTCCGTTTGAGGCGGAGCGCGGGATCACCACCCACCCCGCCGTCGTCGAGGCGGTGGTGGCGGAGGTGGCGCGGCGGGGCGGCCGGGTGATGGTGGGCGACAATCCGGGCATTTACAGCCGGGGATCGAATATCCGCTGCGCGATGACGTGCGGTATCTATGATGTCTGCGCGGATGTGTTCACGAACCTCGGTGAGCGTCCGGCGGAGATCGAGGCCGGATCGAGATTCGCACGGCGGTTGCTGGTGTCGGAGCCGATCCTTGAGGCCGACCTCGTCGTCTCGCTGGCGAAGTTCAAGACGCATCTGGTGACGGGAATCACGGGAGCGGTCAAAAATACGTATGGCTATCTGGTCGGGGCGCAGAAGTCCAGGCTGCACAGCGCGGCGCGGACGAACGCGGAGTTTGGCGAAGCCGTCGTGGATGTCTTCCAGGTGAGGCCGCCGGATTTCGCCATTATCGACGGCATCGTGGGCATGGAGGGCATGGGGCCGTCGGGCGGCAGGCTTCGCGGCGTGGGGAAGCTTATTGCGAGCGACAACTGTGTCGTCGCCGATGCGACGATGGCGATGATGATGGGCGCGGCGCCGGAGAGCATCCCGCACCTGAATGTGGCGAAGCGGCGGGACCTGGGGGAGAACGACCCGAAGAAGATCGAGATCGAAGGGGATTTCGAGGTCGTCTCGGACTATAAGATGCCGTCGCTCATCTTTCGGAGCGGGCTGCTTACGGCCGTCGGCCGCGCGTACGCGCGGTTCGTGGTCAAACAGCCAAGGCTGCGGAAGGGCGAATGCGAGCAGTGCGGCCTGTGCGCGAAGGTCTGCCCTGCGGAGGCGATCAGGCTGGATCCGTATCCGGTCTTCGACCGCGCGAAGTGCTTCTCGTGTTTCTGTTGTCATGAGCACTGCAAGCACAAGGCAATCGATGTAGTGAAGACGATTCACCTGTCACGTTGGTTTGGCAGAGGATAGCAAGGACCGTAGGACACGTTTGAGGGAGAAAGGCAAGGTATGGGAAAGGGAAAGAGAAAGAGGGTGAAATGGGGATGGTTGGCGGTGGTAACCGGGATGCTGATGGCAAGCGCGCCCGGCCGCGCCCAGGCGGCGCCGGACCCCATGAAACTGCTTTACGAGTGCAAAGCGGCGTGTAACAAGGTCAAAGACTTCACCGCCGTCTTTTCCAAGCAGGAACAGATGAACGGTGAGCTCCGGCCGAAGGAAACGGTGGAGATGAAGTTCCGGTACAAGCCGTTCAGCGTCTATATGATCTGGCAGAACCCGCACAAGGGCCGTGAGGTCATCTACCACGAGGGGAAATACGAGAACGATGTGGTCGGACACCAGCGCGTCGGCTTTCTGAACTTCAGCAAGCGCACCGCTCCGAAAAGCGCCGAGGCGCTGAAGCTCAGCCGCCGGCCCATCACCCAGGCGGGCTTCCACAATGCCATCCGGCTGATCGTCGAAAAAACGGAGCTGGGCAAGAAAAACAACGAGATCCTGATCAGCTATCTCGGCGAGGAAGTCTGGAACAATCGCCCCGTGCACGTGATCTGTCGCATGTTCACGAAGCAGCGGCCGGAATACCCCGTCTACATGGGCGTGTTTTACATCGACAAGCAACTCATGATCCCCGTCAAGGTGGTCGGGTATGACTGGGACCACCGGCTGATTGGCCTGTACACCTACACCAACGTCAAGCTGAATGTCGGACTGACCGACAAGGACTTCGACATCAGCAACAAGAAGTACGACTTCCCGAAGGACCTGTTCCCGGACCTCAGAAAGCTTTGGCCCTTTGGTGGTGGAAACAAAAAGAAATAAGTTCGTTTCCTGTTGCTGACGCTGTCCCGAGCGGGGCGAGAGGTTGTGCTCGCCCCGCTCGTTTTCCGAATGGGCTGTCCCTGATGAAACTGACGGGCTTTCACATCTTCCATGTTCGAATCCCGTTCAAGACCAAGTTCGGCCACGCCATGGCAAGCCGAACGTGCTCCGACAGCATCGTCGTGCGGCTTATGGCCGATGGCGGCGCGGTCGGCCTCGGCGAAGGCGCGCCTCGCGAGTATGTCACCGGCGAGACGTCGGACTCCGTCTTTCGGGAGATCGAAGCCGCCGCGCTCGCCATCGTTGACGGGCTGACCTCCGCCGACCCCATGGATTTCATCCGCGGCGAGCTGGTCAGCCTGGTGAAGGGCAATGCCGCACGGTGCGCGGTGGAACTTGCGATGCTTGACCTTGCCAGTGAGTCCTCGGGCAAGCCAATCCCCGATCTGCTGCAGAGAGGACCGATTCCCGGCTTCCGTTCCCGATACAGCGGCGTCATCGGATCGGGCTCACGGTGGAAGGTGTTCATCTCCGCCCTCAAGATGCGGCTGTACGGATTCAGGGATGTCAAGATCAAGGTGGGCATCTCTCCGGGCGAGGATCTATCCACAGCGAAGACGGCGCGAATGGTCCTGGGACGCAAGGTGGACATCCGCGCCGA
This sequence comes from Planctomycetota bacterium, assembly GCA_013152475.1. Taxonomy (GTDB): domain Bacteria; phylum Planctomycetota; class Brocadiia; order JAADGH01; family JAADGH01; genus JAADGH01. The sequence continues at coordinate 24,758 of JAADGH010000096.1, read as the reverse complement.
TGCCAACGGCGCATGGACGATTGATGAAGCGGAAGAAACGCTACATGCGCTGTCCCCCCTCGGAATCTCCTGCATTGAGGAACCTCTGCCGAAGGAGCAGAACGGGGACCTGCCGGCCCTTCGCGAGAAAACAGATATCCCGATCATGCTCGATGAGTCGCTCTGCACGATGGAGGACGCGAAGCGCGCCGCGGAGCGGGGGGAGTGTGACCTGTTCAACATCCGGCTGTCGAAGTGCGGCGGCCTCACCGGTTCCCTTGCCATCGCCGAGTACGCCGAGGAACACGGCATCCGGTGTCAGCTTGGGTGCCAGGTGGGGGAAACGGGGATCCTTTCGGCCGCCGGCCGGCTGTTCGGTTCGATGGTCCCCGGCCTGGTTCATCTCGAGGGTTCCTACGAACGCCACTTGCTCTCGGAGGACATTACGAACGAGCGCGTCCGCTTCGGCTTCGGCGGATGGGCGGACCTGCTGCCAGGCCCCGGACTTGGCGTCACGCTTGACGAGGACGCGCTGAGGAGACACGCCGACCGAGTCGCGGAAGTGGACTTGTGACGATGGAAATCGGTAGCTACACCACATCCGACGGAAGGACGCTGCGCTATCGCGAATGGCGCCCTGAGGGGTATGAAGCCCTCGTCGTGAACCTGCACGGCATCCAGAGCCACAGCGGATGGTTCGCTGGATCATGTGAACACCTGGCCCGGAACGGCGCGCGTGTCGTGTCGGTGGACCGTCGGGGGTCGGGGTTGAACGAAGAAGACCGCGGTCACGCACCCGGGGGCAGGCAATTGCTCGACGACCTGAAAGTCATTGTCGAACAACTCCGCTCGGAGGACCCGGGCAAAAGGATGCACCTGCTCGGGGTCTGCTGGGGCGGCAAACTGGCCGCTGCGTTGGCGGGCCTGCACCCGGAGCTGGTGGATTCGCTCATGCTCTCCTCGCCGGGATTGGCGGCGAAGGTGCGGCCGGGTCGCGCGGAGTGCGTATCCATCGGAATCTGTTCCCTCGTCTGGCCCAGACGCCTGTTTCGGATTCCCATTGACCGGGCGGAGAGGTTTACATCCAACCCGGAGAGGATCGAGTTCATCAAGAACGATCCCATGCGCCTCGACCAGGCCACGGCCCGGCTCATGGCGGAGAGCAAACGGCTGGACTGGCTGCTGAAAAAGGTCGCGCCGCGCATCCATGCCCCGACACTGCTCATGCTGTCCGGGCATGACGACATTGTGGACAACGAGAGGAACCGGAGAATCTTCGATCGCTTTGGCTCCAGGGAAAAACAGATCAAAACGTTCGACGGCGCACACCACATGCTCGAGTTTGAGCCGGATACGTCGCAATACTTTGAGATATTGGTGAGATGGATCAAAACGCATTCCTGAACAAGCTGTTGCCGTGTATTCTGCTCCTAACGCTTTCGGGCTGCCCCTTCAAGGACCGGGGGACCATCCATATCCCGCTCCTCGCTCGAGGAAAGGATGTCAAGACGTATTTCGCAGAAACGAATGACGGGTGGGAGATCGCGATACACCGATTCAAACCCGAAGGCCCAGACAGCGGTCGCGTGCCGGTTATCCTCTGCCACGGCCTGGGGTACAACGGCCGGTTTTGGAGCCTCGATGCCGAGCATGACTTTCCATCCTACCTCCGCGACGCGGGATACGACACGTGGGTGGTGGACCTGCGCGGCGCCGGAGAGAGCGCAAAGCCGGTATGGGACTTTGTCCGCCTGCCGGATGTCAGACCTCGCGAAGTGGCCAAGATGAAGCTGGGCAATCTTGACTGGTGCGCCGACGAGCATATCCAGTACGATGTGCCTGCCGCGGTCGATCTCGTCCGAAAGGAAACCGGCCGCGACAAGGTCGCCTGGGTAGGACACAGCCTCGGGGGCATGATCATGTTCGGCTACCTGGAGAAATTCGGGGATGAAAAAATCCAGTGCTTCGCGGCGATCGGCTCGCCGATGATAATCCCCCGCCCCCCGAACAACATCCTCCGCGATATTCCCGGGTTTCAGGGGGTGATGAAAATGGTCAACAACCGGTGGCAGGCCATCGCCGGCGCGGCCACGCTGAGCCAGTTCAAGTCGCCCATCGACACACTGTTCTACAATAAAGACAACGTCGCTCTCCCCGTGATCATGGCTCTCTACCTCCACGCTACGGAAGATCTCCCGCCGAAGATGATCGCGCAGACCCTTGTCCTCGCCAAGACCGGTGAGTTCACTTCCATGGACGGTTCCTTCAACTATACCGCCGAAGTGGGAAAAACCAAGATCCCCATTCTTTTGATCGCAGGCAAGGTGGATAACATGGGCGACTGCGAGGGGGTGCGGGAGGTCTATCATCGCGTTTCCTCAAAGGACAAAACGTTTCGCCTCTTTGGCCTTGCCAACGGCGACTCCATCGACTATGGTCACGATGACCTGATCATCGGACGGCGGGCCCCCAAGGAGGTCTTCCCATTCATTCGGAACTGGCTGGACAAGAGAACGACGATCGCAAGCGGCTCCCCGCCGAAATAGAGGCGTTCCTCGACTACCTGCTTGTCGAGTGCGGCCTGGCCGAAAACACCCTGACGGCCTACAGGGCCGACCTCAAGAAATTCGTCGAGTTTCTCCTCGCCAAGGGCCGGTCCGTCCGCACGGTCACGCGGGACAACTTTGTCCAGTTCATGATGGACCAGAAGGGCCGGGGGATTGCGGTAAGCTCCATCGCCCGGTACCTTGTGGCCATCAAGATGCTCTATCGGTTCCTTTATACCGAAGGAGAGATCGCAAAGGATATCGCGGCCACCTTCGAGACCCCGCGCATGTGGACCCGCCTGCCGGAGGTCCTCAGCCCACAGGATGTGGACCGGTTGATGGAGGCCCCCGACCGCACCACCCCTCTGGGCCTGCGCGATGCCGCCGTCCTGGAGATGCTCTACGCTACCGGCGCGCGCGTATCCGAGGTCGGCCGGATGCGGCTGCAGGACGTGAACCTCGAATACGGCTACGTCCGTTGCTTTGGCAAGGGATCGAAGGAGCGCATCGTCCCACTTGGCGAAAAGGCCATCGAGTGTGTGACGCTCTACCGCGATACTGTGCGGCCGATCCTGCTCCCGAAGACCGCGCCCGTTTGCGATGTGCTCTTCCTCTCGAAAAAGCGAACCCCCCTGCATCGAAAGACCATCTGGCGGATTGTCAAAAAATACGTTCTCCTGTGTGGCCTGCACAAGACGGTCTCTCCCCACACCCTCCGCCACTCCTTCGCTACCCACCTCCTGGGACACGGGGCGGACCTGCGCTCCGTCCAGGAAATGCTTGGGCACGTGGACATCTCCACCACGCAGCGCTACACGCACGTCGATCAAGAGCGCCTCAAATCCGTCCACAAGCTCTACCACCCGCGCGGGTGAGCGGAAACGCCGCCCCGCGCCGGGCCAGACAGGGGCTGGGGAAGGGCTTGATGATGGAAGCTGTCGCCGGGTTTCGAGAGCGAGAACACCCAGATTCTGAAGGCTATCGACGTGGCGTCCGACGCGACGAAGGGTCGAGGCATCATCGCGATCGATCGGGGCGGGAACCGATACAAGCTTCTCAACCCGTCACTGAGACATTACGAACAATGCACTATTTCCGTTGACTGCACGAGCGGGGACGGCTATGATAAGATTTTTTGCTGCGACTGGCGGTTGCGATCATGCGGTTGCTACAGAGGGTCCCCTTCACGAGTCGGCCCACGTTCAAATACGACATGAACGCGGCGTGGCTCTACGGCATCCAGCTCGGCATCATCATGCAGGCGATCGCCTTCGCCCGGAAGTACCTCAACGCCACCGACACGGAGGTCGCGCTTATCCTCGCCGCCCCGGCGGCCGGCATGCTCTGGTCGATCTATTGGGGACACCTGGCCTCGAACCGGCGCAAGATGCCCTTCTTCTTCTGGCCGGCCATGATCGGCAGGGGGATGGTGATCCTGGCGGCGTTCGCCAGTAATTCGCTCAGCTTCACCATCGTCATGCTTGTGGCCTACTCGATCTCCATGCTCACCGCTCCCGTTCGTGCGGGGATCATCCGCGCCAATTATCCTGACGACTGCCGAGGCCTGATCGTCGGGCGTGTCCGCGCCACACTCTTCCTCACCGGCGCGGTCGCCGCGTTCCTCGCGGGCCGGTTCATGGACCGGTACATCGAACACGCTCACTGGCTCTTTGTCGCAGCGGGCGTCGCCGGCATGGTGTCGGCGGCGGTCTTCTCAAGAATCAAGGTCCGGCGCGAACAGTGGCTCGACAACCACGTGCCGGAACGGTTCTCGCTGGTAAAGACATTCGGCGTCCTCTTCTCCAATCCGAAGTTCGGCGTCTTCCAGCTCCTGTTCAGCGCCTCGGCCTTCGCCACGCACATGGCGCGCATGGTCGTCATCCTCTATCTCACCGATGTCTTGAAGGTCACGTACACCCAGTACGCCGTGGCGATGCAATTCCTGCCGAGGATCTTCGTGGTTCTGACCACGCTCGTCGCGGGGATGTACATCGACCGGTGGAACCCCATGCTCATCCGCGGCGCATTCGTCATGATCGGCTGCGCGAGCCCGCTGATTATTTACTTCAGCGATTCCATCATGCCCGTCTATGGGGCCATGGTGCTCTGGGGCATCGCCCTTGGCGGCGGGGGGATCGTCTGGGCCGTAGGGAGCATGTATTTTGCGCCCGAGCGCCAGGTGCCCGCCTACCAGGGCGTGCACACGTCGCTCACCGGTATCCGGGGCATCCTCGGACCGTTTGTTGGTGTAGGGCTCCTCAAGCTGATCGGGATGAATGTGCTTGTCTTGGCTTCCGTGATTCAGGTAATATGTGGTGTCGCACTGCTGATCATCGGCATCAAAGAACAGAATAAGGAGAATGGCAATGAAGGGGAAACGCCTGTGCATTCCTGAGGCGAACAAAGTCGTCCTGGAGGACTTCGAGATCGACGAGACTCGCGTCCCTCCCGACCATGTGTTGATCCAGACCCTCTGCTCTCTCATCAGCCCCGGCACGGAGGGGGCCATCTTCAGCGCCCTCGATGAGGGCGTGCACGACCCGAACGCCTGGTGCCACTATCCCTTCCGCCCCGGCTATGCCAGCGTGGGGCGTGTGCTGAAGGCCGGCTCGAATGTGGAGGACTACCGCGAGGGGGACATCATGTTCACCCTGGGGAAACACGCGTCGATCCACCTGGCGAACCTGAAGGCGACGAACTCGCTCAAGCTTCCGAACGATGTGGACTATCATCATGTCCTGCTCTTGAGGATGGCCGGCGTGGCGATCACGGCGGTGCGCGTGGCGGATTTCCGGATGGGGGACGCGGTAGTCGTGCAGGGCCTCGGCCTGGTGGGCAACTTCGCGGCGCAACTCTTCGACCTGCAGGGGGCGCGCGTCATCGGGCTCGACGTCTCCGAGCAGCGCCTGGCGGTGGCCCGCATGTGCGGCGTGCGCCATCTTGTCAACCCCGCGGAAGAGAGCGCCGCTGACCGAGTCAAGGCCCTGACGAACGGCGAGGGGGCGAAGTGTGTGGTCGACGCCATCGGCCTGCCCGACCTCATCCCCGACGCCATGGCCCTGGCGAGGAAGAGAGGCGAGCTCGTTCTTTTGGGGTCGCCAAGGGGCCGGTCGAAGGTGGACGCCTGCGATGTGCTGCGCGACTGCCACCTCCGGGGCGTGGCCATCAAAGGCGCGTTGGAGTGGCTTTATCCGAAGTTCCCGACCCCCGAGGGGGGGCCGTGCATCCAGCAAAACTATGATCTCCTGTTGGACTTCCTCCGGCGCGGCCGGCTGAAGGTGGAGGGCCTGATCTCGCACGTGCTCTCTCCCGAGGATGCCCAGGAGGCCTACGACGGTCTGCAGGCAAAGAAGGACGAGTACCTCGGCGTGGTGTTTACGTGGGCGGAGTAGCGGCGCGGCGCGCCTCCACACGGGCGGAGACGAACATCCACACAGCGACGGCAACGAATAACCCGCCGAAGGCCACGTAGCACACTTGCGGGCTGACATGCTTCGACAAACCCAGGCGCACATAGCATGTGGCCACCAGGCCGAAATCCCGCCAGGCATAGACGAACGCGTGGACGCTTGGCCGGTTCTCCGGGGTGGAGATGTCGCCCACATAGGCCAGCGCCACCGGCTGCACGCCGCCGAAGACCACGCCGAGCATGCCCGCAGCGATGGCGAACATCGGGAAGCTCCGCGCAAACGAGAACACAAACAGCCCGGCAGCGGCGAAGGCGAAACAGGCGAACAACGTGTTCTTCCGGCCGATCCTGTCCGAAATCCACCCGGCGATGTATGACACGGCAACTCCAGCGCCGAGATAACAGGCGTGTACCTTGACCCAGTAATCCTCTCCGCCCGGCTGCCCCTTTACGTATTGGTTCGTCATCGTGAGCATGATCCCGTACGTGCCGAACTGGATCATGAGGATCACCGGAGCGAAGAGGCGCTCCCTGGTCGTGATGAACTTCAACATCTCCCCGAATCTTGGCGGCTTGACCTCCGTCCGAACGCGGGGGACGACCGCCGCGCTCGCCAGGGCGACGATACCGAGCACCCCGGCCGTGGCGAAGACGACCGCATACCTGGCATCCATCTCGACACCACCGGCCAGTTGGCTCACAGCTTTCAGCAGGGCCTGCGCATACCGGCCGTCGCTTCTCCGGGCGAGGAAGCCGTAGAAAAATGTCCCGAACAGAATGCCCGACGTGGTGAAGAACTGCAGGATGCCTGAGGCCCGGCCGTAGGCCTCCTTCTCCGAGACATCGAGCACCTGCGCGCTGCTCGCCGTCCAGAGAAGCGCGCCCCCTATGCCGAGTGAAAGCGACGCGAACATGGCGGAGACGAACCCCCGGCTGAAGAGCAGGATAACGGGAAACAGCACATACCCGCATACGCCGAGAAGGATCGTCGCTTTCTTCCCGATCCGCCGGATGACATGGCTGACAAAAAACCGGGCGATGCCCAACACCAGATAAACCGAAGCAAGCACCGTGATCGCGCCGAGCTCGGACACGCCGAACTCCTCGCGCATGTACGGCACCACAAACGGCTGCACCGACGCGAGGCCGAAGAACACCCAGAAGAACGTGACGGGCAGCAACAAATGACGGCGGCTGGCGGGTTGGGGCATGGGGGTTATCCGTTATGCAAGGTCAATGGGTTTTCCTTCGGCGGCCGATTGCTTCACGGCCAGGCAAAGCTCCACAGCTTTCATGCCCTCGTAGCCGCTCGTCAGCGGTTCCTTCTTCTGCTCGATGCACTCGATGAAATGCTGCATCTCGAGCAGGAACGGATCGGCGCCTTCGACCTTTTCCTCGGTGACGTCTTTGGGGTTCTCGCGGAAAGCAAACCGGATCGTGTCAGCATTGTCGAACGGCCCCGACACCTCGGCAACCCCCTTGTCCGTGGCGGCATAGAAATCCTCGAAAGAGAACCCCGGACACGACGCCATCCCTGCACCCACGTTGGCTATCGCCCCGCTCTTGAACCGGACGGTATAGACCGCGCAGTTGATCACCGGCGCGCGGTGCTCGGCGAAGGCCGTGCTGCCCTCGGCATAGACGCGCTCCACGTCGCCGCAGAGGAACCGGATGGTATCCGCGGCGTGAACGGCATTTTCCAGGATCGGCCCGCCGCCGTCGTCGGCCGACCAGAACCAGTCCTTCTGCGACATGCCGGGGTGCGGGTAACGATGCAGCAGAAACTTGATCGGCCCGAGGTCGCCTTCGGTAAGCTCCTTCAGCCGGGCCACCGTCGGCACGAAGCGTTTCTTCTGCGCGATCATGAGCGTGACGCCCGCGTCTTTGCACACGTCGATCATTTTCCGGCAGTTCTCGACGGAGTTGGCCATGGGCTTCTCGGCCAGGATGCTCGCCCCCTTCGCCGCCGCCATCTCCGTCAGCGGCGCGTGGCTCTTGGGCGGGGTGCAAAGGCTCACGGCGTCCAGTTGCTCCGCCTCGAACATCTCCTTCGCGTCGGCGTATCCCTTCAGGCCGAACTTGGAGGATGTGTCGTTGAGCACCTCCTCATTCAGATCGCAGACGCACGCCAGCTCGGCGATCTCGGAAAACACCTGAACATGCTTCTTCCCGACTCCCGCAAGACCGATGACTGCTATGCGCATACCGGAACCCTCCTACTCCTAATCTTGCTGGTAAGTATTTAGCCAAATGTAGTGGTCGACATTTGAATCCCCCAAAGGCACTGTCATTCCCGCGAAAGCGGGAATGACGCCCCGCCACCCACTTGGCTAAATGGTTACTCTTGCTTCATACCCATTGAACCCACTGAGGAAAAAGGTCGAGTGTCGTTTCACCATTCATCGGATTTCAATACCTCGATGACTTTGTCGATCTCTGCGTACGACCGAATGGGAATCCCTCCCCGCTCGATGGCAAGAACGTTGCCCGCTGCCGTCGGCGGGGGATTCCGGTAATCGAGAACGAAGCAGGGAATGCCTTCCCGCTGTGCGATGTTGAACGTGGCCATCGTTCCGCTCTGCTCTCGGGCCTCGACGACCAAGACCGCCCGGCTGAGCCCTGCCGTAATCCGGTTGCGCGCCAGCGCGCCGACGGAGGTCCACTCCTGGTCGGGCAGGCACTCCGAAATGATTGCCCCGTTTGCCGCGAGGGCGTGGGTATCCGGGAAGCGTTTGCGCGGGTGGAACTGCCGGATTCCCTCGGCGAGGACAAAGACGCTTCGCCCTCCGGCCTCCACCGCGCCCAGATGGCCCGCCGTGTCGATGCCGTGGGCGTAGCCGCTGACGACGGTGTGACCCGCCTCGGCGAAGCGCCGGCCAAACTCGTAGGCGGTCTCCCTTCCCTTTGGCGAGGGATGGGTGGCGCCAATGATGGCGAGGGCGGTCTCGTCGCTCTTCTCGAATCGGCCCCGGCAGTAGAGCAAGGGCGGGGAGGTTCGGATGCGCCGGAGGAGTTTGGGGTAGTCGGCGTCTTCGATGGTAATGATATGAATCTCCTCGGAGAGGAGCGATTCGATCCTGCGCTCGGCGTCGCCGATCCGCTCCCGGGCCTGAGCGATCCCCTCGGCCAGGCCGGCGGGGATGCGGGGCATGCGGGCCAGGTCGCCGGCCGTGGCCTGCTCCAGCGCGTCACGGGGCGTGCCAAAGCGGTCGATGAGCTTGAGGAACGTAGCGGCGCCCATCCCCGGGATGCCGTGGAGGGCGACCCAACTTGCCAAGTCTTCAACCATAGTTGCCTTTCCTGTGGGAAAGGATTGTAGCAGGCGGGGAAGCGGATGTGAACGAAAAAGGGCGAGGGCCGCCCGTGCGAGCGGCCCTCTTAGCGGAATAGTGGGAGGAATTAGAATCTGATACCGAAGTTGATGCCTGTATGACTGCCGTAGTAGCTCCCGTAAATCCCGCCGTTATAGTAGGGGCTGTAGTACGAGCTGTAGTACGGGGTGTAGTACGGGGTGTAGTAGATCGGCGATCCGTAGTACACCGGCGGATAATAGCCCCGGGGGTAATAGCCCCCGTAGCATGGCCGGTAGCCTCTGGAGCGCCCGTAGCCGTAGCGCGAATAGTAGCGGCCGCCGTGGTGGTAATTCCGCACCGGCGTAATGAAGTTCGTGTTTCCGCTGCGGCGGACGATCAGGGCCCCGTGGCGCCTCGGAATCACCATCTGCGCATCGGTTGCCGTCAGGCCCACAGCCATCACAATCATTGTCACCATTGCCATTCCCAGCTTTCTCATCGTCTTTCTCCCTTTGCTCCTGTCATGTTCCTTAACCAACCAACCTATGACTTAGCAAGGAGTGTGCCAAAGAAAATATCCTTATGGATATGTGCTGTAGTGAATGTGTGCAACAGGAGTTATGACATCTAAAGACTTCAGGAGGTCGGCAGTATCGTGCATTATTCTGGAGGAAAGATGCTATGAATGTAAAATTATATTGCACGACAGCTTGCTCTGGGAATCACCCTGGGGCCCTATGAGTGGGGGCGGATAACCTGTCTTGACAAAGTGGCTGTGGTTGACGACCACGAGGCGGCGCCCGGCGCAGCGCCAGGGAGACTCCTTGTTGCTGAACGTGAGTCCAGGATGTGCCGGAAGATGCAGAAGATCCTGCCGCTGGTTTGCACGGCCGTGGCCGCCAGGATGGCATTATCGACCAGAGCGAGGAAGGTCCCGAAGAAACTTGTGGACATTGGGCATTGGGTTCTCTATGTTAATCGCCTGAGATGGCCGAAGCGAAACCCGAAAAACCGAGGGCCCGTGATCTCCTGCGTCGGTTCGTCCTTCCGGAGGGAAGGCGGCACTGGAAGCTGATCGGCGTGACCATGGCCTGCGCGGCGCTGGCGTCGCTGATCCGCGGTGGACAGCTTGTCATCATCAAATTGCTGTTCGATACGGTCGTGCAATCCACCGCCGGAAGTCGTATCGTCGTTCTCGGTCTGGCCATCCTGGGGCTGGAGCTGCTCAAGTCGGTCTCCAGCTTCGTGTCCGGCTACGCCTCGCTCGTGGTCGGCACAGCGGTCACCGAACACATGCGGAACATCCTTTTCAGGAAGGTGATCCGCCTGCCCCTGTCCTATCACTTGTGGCACTCGCCGGGCGAGATGACGCCGCGCACGGTTTTCGAGGCCAACGGCGTGCAGAAGTGCCTGGGCCTGCTCACCCATCAGCTCGTCGAGCAGGCGGTCATGTTCTTCGTGCTATTGGGAGTGATCTTCTACCTGGATTGGCAGCTTGCCTGCATGGCGATCGTGGTCTACCCCGTCGCCGGTCTGTTGTTCGTGATTCTCGGCAGGCGGCTTCGGGAGGTGACGCGAAAGTCCTACGAGCTGAGCACCGCGCTCAGCCGCATGGTCCATGAGGCGCTGCACGGCATCAAGATCGTGAAGATCAACTGCGCCGAGGAGCGATTGCAGCAGGACTATGCAGAGGAAGCCGCCAACGTGACGAAGGCGCAGAAACGGATTTTCTTCGCGTCGTTTCTGCTGCCCCAGCTTGGCGCGCTGCTCAGCATCATCGGCCTCCTGGGCGTGCTGATCTTCGGCGGCGTGCGCCTGGCGCGGGAGAGCATCACCGCCGGCACGCTCGTGGCCTTCCTCGGCTCGATGGTCCTCTTCTACCGCCCGTTGAAACTCATGGCCAACCTGAGCCACCACCTCAACGGCTATCTCGCGCCCATCGAGCGTTGCGCCGAGATTCTGGAGGAGCAGAACCCGATCACCGATACGCCCGACGCCGAGGAGTTGCCTCCGTTGACCGAGGCCATCTGCTTTGACAACGTCTCGTTCTCCTACGACGGCTCGACGGACGTCCTGCACGATGTCTCCCTCGAGATTCGCGCCGGCCAGACGGCGGCCCTCGTCGGACGGAGCGGCGCCGGGAAGACAACGATCGTCAACCTCATCCCCCGCTTTTACGACCCCGCCGCCGGCCGCATCACGATCGACGGGCGCGACCTTCGCTCGGTCAGCGTCGAATCGCTCCGGTCCCAGCTCGCCATCGTTACACAGGAAACGATCCTCTTCAGCGAATCGGTCCGCGACAACATCATGTTCGGCGCCGAGGAGCGCGACGAGGAGCGAATGCTCGAGGCGGCCCGGCTGGCGCACGTGGACGAGTTCGTCCGCGAGATGCCCGGCGGCTATGACGCACAGGTCGGCGAGGCGGGCCTCCGTCTCTCCGGAGGCCAGGCCCAGCGCCTGTGCATCGCCCGCGCCTTCTACGCCCGGCCGCGCATCCTGATCCTCGATGAAGCCACGTCCCAGGTGGACTCCGAGAGCGAGCTGCTCGTTCGCGAGGCCGTGGCAAAGTTGATGGAGACCTGCACCACCATCGTCATCGCCCATCGGCTCTCGACCGTCCGCCGCGCCGATGTGCTCTTCGTCGTGGACGATGGGCGCATTGTCGAGCACGGCTCGCATGACGAGCTGATCCGGTCCGACGGCGTCTACGCCGGCCTGTGTCGCCTCCAATTTTTCTCGCCCGCGGACAGCGACCGTGGATGAAGCGACCGAGAACAGACCGACGGTCGTGAAGGCAGCCTCCTTTCGCGGCGTGGTCCGCCCCGGCGTGCCGCCGCAGCGCGTTCTGAACCTCGTCAGGGCCTTCCACGAGGGCCGGCTCCCGCCCGGTTCGCAGAAGCTGAGCGATCACGACGGCAAGTATGAAAGCTATTTCGTCCCGCTGCCCGATCCTCCCGGTGAGGTGCTCCTCAAACACTTCTCCCACCAGCGGCTCTCGCGGTTCGTCTGGCCGATCGTCGGCATTTCGAAGGCCATGCACTGTTGGCGCATCGCGGAGCGCTTGATGGAGCCCCCCCCGCTCACCTCCCCGCCTGTTGCCGCCATAGAGCGGCGGAAGTGGGGGATCGTCTTGGACAGCTACTTTCTCCACGAGTGGATCCAGCCCGGCATTTGCCTCATCGAGGCCGCAGTCGGCCGGGTCCTTGGCGGCGACCAGACGAAAGAGGAGCTTTACCAGGACATGGCCGAGTTCATGGCCCAGCTCCACCGGCGCGGCATCTATCACTCGGGCCTCCATACCGGCAATATCCTGGAAGCGAGCGAAGGGTCCCGGCTGCTCATGATCGACCTGGATACGGCGGCCTTCCGGCCAAACATGCCGAACAGGGATCGTATGCGGATGCTCTACGACGCCTTCGAGTATTTCCTGATGATCTGTGAGCCGGCGGACTTCAAGACGTTTGTGGCCTGCTACGCCCGCACCGCGCACATCCCTATGGCCGCTCTCCGGCGGCTCACGGCGTCGGGCATCAAACGCCTGCGAAGGAAACGCGATGAGATGAGGCGCGGGAACACGACGTACTGTGAGGAGAAGCTGATCCGGCGCCTCGTTAGGCCGACGAGCCGGCCCACCGCGATCGCCGCGGGGTATGTGCCTTCGTGGGACGGCCTGCTGGAGAAGCTGACGTCGCTCGGCTTCGTCTGCGCCGCCTGCCGAAATGTTCGTGCGCTCGAAGGTTCCGCACCCGGGGAATGGCTTGCCCGGCTCCGCGCCGCCGCAAAGGAAGAGGAGGCAGAGGCGGACCGGGCGCTCGGCAGGTTCCACGCCTATACGAAGGCGCTGGTGGACGCGGGCGTTCGGCCCCTGCTCCTCGGCACGCTGCCCCTGCTGCAGCACTACGGCCATCCCCTTGGCGTCGGCGCGCTGACGCCCTTCGAGGTCATCGTCCAACCCGAACAGATGGGCAAGGCTGCCGACCTCCTCAAGAGCGCCGAGGGCGTCGATGTGCTGCTCGCCGACAGCGTGGTCATCGACGCGCCGTCCGGACAAGTGCGCCTCTCCGTTGAGCTGCTTATGGCCGACACGGTTGAGTTCGACTTCTGCGGCCTGCCCCTGCGAACACCTCGACCCGAACGCGCCTTCATTCATTACGCCGTACGCGCCGTCGCCCCGCAACCAAGGTTGCACCTCCACACCTCGATGGACTTCTGTGTCTTCCTCGCCTCGTGCATGGCCGGGGTGGACCTTGATGCGACCGTCGCCCTGGCCCGCGAGCTTTCCGCCGAGGCCCTGCTCTGGCACGCCATCCGCACCACCCGCATCGCCAGCCCTCCCTCCCGCCCCCTCCTCAGGGACGTTGCCCGCCGCCTGGCCTCGTAGGCCCCCGCGTTTGGCGGCAATGACGGTTTGGCAAGCACGGACTTCGCTGGGAGCCTTCGAGAGATACAACTATCGCGGAGACGGTATGAGAGCACTGTAGATGCCCCCTTTGCTGGTGTGCCACGGCTTGCTTGCAACCCGTGGCACCCGGCGGGAAAGCCCGCACCCGTAAAGGGTACGGCTACAATCCTCTCAGATTTTCTCGGAAGGGGTGGCGTCGTCCGGCTCGGGCGCCGGTGCGATCTCCAGGACCGGACCGAGGGCCTTTTCGTAGCGCTTCCACCGCTGGACGGATGTCTTGTAGATGGGCTGGCGCACCTGCGAGACGCTGGCCGTGCGGACGGGGCGGTCGTGCTTGTGGAACTCGAGCACCTTCTCGTTCCACTCCAGGCCGCACCAGTCGAGCAGCCGCCGGCTGGCCTCCTCCGGGTTGTCCACCAGATCTTCGTAGGGAGAGACCAGATACCGGTCGGGCACGACCTGGGCCCAGTGGGCCATGATGCGCTCGTGGTCGGCGATGCGGCGGGCGATGTCGTTCATGTCGTTCGCCCATCGGATCATGCGAAAGCTGGTCATCCAGCACGAGACGGCGATGTCGCGGACGTCGCGCTTGACATAGACGACCTTCGCCTTGGGGAAGAGGGTGACGATCCATCCGAGCCAGAGGTAATTGTCGGGCATCTTGTCGGTGATGTGCCCGGCGTCGGCGCTGTATCGGCGGAGGCGCTGGAGGTGCTCTTCGGCGACGGCCTTGAGCATGTCGGGGGTGGCGCGGACGACGCAGTCGAGGTCGTCGGCGTTGGTGCGGAGCCGGGCCGGGAGGGCGGCGATGCCGTCATGGACCAGGCGCAGCTCGCCCGCGCCGAAGACCTTCGGGTGGCTGGCGAGGATCTGCTCGGTGAGGGTGGTGCCGGAGCGGGGCATGCCGACGATGAAGATGGGGACGGTGGAGTCGTGGCCCCAGTCTTTCCGTTTTGCGAAGAAGTCGGGGGTGAAGGTCTCCATGAGCCGGTCCACGTATTGGGTGTGGGCGTTCGGGTCGTAGAGCTTGTTCCGCTTCTCGCGGGCCTTCTTTTGCAGCGTGTTGCCCTGCTCCAGGTGCTCCTGGGCCTTGTCGTATTCCTTCCGGGCATCATAGATCTGGCCCAGGCCGAAGTGGATGGCCGCGCGCGCGCCGTCCTGAATGTATTCGTCCTTCAGGAACTCCTCCATCTTCGTCAGGTGCTCGTCGGGGACCTTGCCTTTGAGCTGCGTGGCGAGGCCGGCATAGCCGCCGGGGATGTCGGGGTCCTGTTTGATGGCCTCCTCGAAGCAGGCGACGGACTTGTCGAAGTCACCGAGCTCGGCATAGAGATGACCGAGGCTGGCATGTGCGCCAACGAGATCGGGCTTGAGGGCGATGGCCTTCTCGAAGTATTCCCGCGCCTCCTGGTGGCGCTGCATGTCCTGATAGACGTGGGCCAGGCCATTGTGCGCGCCGGGGTGATCGGGATCGAGGCGGATGCCCATCTCGTACTCGGCGATGGCAGCCTCCTCGTTTTCCTGTTCGTGGTAGACGCTGGCAAGGTTCGCGTGAAAGCGGGCGGAGTTGGGGTCGAGACTCATGGCCCGTTTGTACCAGGTGATGGCCTCGTCGAACTTTCCCTCCTCCTGAGCCGCCTGGCCCATGTTGTTGTAGGCCATGGCGAGATTGGGCTGGAGGCGCATGGCCTCGTTGTATGCCGCGCGGGCCTCGGGCAGCTTGCCCATCTCGCGGAGGACGTTGCCGAGGTTGTTGTGCGCCTCGGGGAAGCCCGGGTTGATGTTCACGGCGATCTGACAGTGGCGGAGGGCCTCGTCGAGCTTGCCCTGCTCCAGGAGGGCCTGGCCGAGGTTGCTGTGGGCGTGGTAGAGGTTCGGCGCGAGGTTGACGGCCTTGCGGAAGGACTCGATCGCCCGGTCCCAGTCATCCCGTTCCCGGCAGGCGTTGCCGAGGTTGTTCCAGGCCATGGCGAAGTTGGGCTGGAGGGCGGTGGCTTCCTCGAAGTAGTGCTGGGACTCTTCGGCCTTCCCGGAGTCCAGCAGCGCGAGGCCGAGATTGTTCAGGGCCTCGGGGTATTGGGGCTGGAGGCGCAGGGCCTCGCGGCAGTGCTTGACGGCGTCGTCGTGTCGCCCCATGCTGCGATAGGCCTCGGCGATGTTGCAGTGGAAGGCCGCCTGATTGGGACCGGCCGAGATGGCGCGGTTGATCCAGTCCACCGCCTGGGCATGGTCGCCGCGCTGGTGCATGAGGACGCCGAGCAGATGGAGGGCGTCGGGGTTCTCCGGCGTCTGTTGGAGAATCTCTCGATAGATTCGCTCCGCCTCCTGCAGTCGGCCTTGCTGATGATTCCAAATACCTCGGTTGAGCAAGTCGGACATGATGCCTCCCGTATCGATAAGACGACTATTGCACCAATATTATAGCTGAGGCCGGGACCCAATGGAACAAGAAAACCCGGGGCGCGTCTTGTTTCCTTTTCCCTTGTGTCCAATCCCATTTCCAAGCTCGCCCCCGGGCGGTCTACATCCTTGTGATGGATATCCTCCATGAAAACGGACCCTTTGCACGACGGGCCACATAGGGAATAGGCGCTATTGCGTGACGAAACACAGTTTCCAGCCATGGCGCACGATAGCGTACCAGTACGAAACAAGCCCATCGGCTCATTGTGTGTCATATTGATGCACGTGTGGCTGGTGCCGTCTCATTGTGATACACTCCTGGCTCAGGGCACGCCCCCGGCAATGGGTTTTGCTTGTCGTAATAGGTGTTATTTACGAGGATTACGTCGCTCCATCCCGCTCGGTGCGCCCCGGTACAGCACTTGCTCTCATATATTGCGCACATGTGCGAAAACCGCCCTTGTGCATTGAACACCTCGGCCTTCTTGCGCACGATCTTGGCTCGATTCTTTGCGAGGTTGGCAGATGGGTTTCGCTCTGACCAGAATTGAAGGCCCCTTCGGACCGGATCGATTTGTGCGATCGTTCCTTGTGCTGCTCGCCGTGGTTCTGGCTGTCCGCACGCTATCGGCCTTGCTGTAGGCCTCGGCCTGGCATCGGCGGGAATCCGAGTTGTGTTCAAGAGATGGAGACTGCGCAATGGTATTCATCGTATGTCTAACGGTTGTCGTCGCCGGGTTCATTGTCTCCTCGTATTTTATCCTGGATAGCGTAGGCGCGGGCGCCTGGGAGCAACTGAAGCTCACAATAAGCGGGATCTACGAACACTACCGCCCGCCGCGCCTCAGTCCCGAGCAGGAGAACTGGCTGCGGGAGTGTGGAACACGGAGCATGGTGGCCTACGAGGCCTACACTCGGGGCAAGATGGCCGACGCCCCCGAGCAGCAGATCGCGTGCTACTCCGAAGCCCTCTCCCAGGACCCTCTCTATGCCTGGGCCTACCGCGCGCGCGCATTGGTGTACCAGCGGCAGGGCGAGTACGATCGGGCGATCGCCGACTACACGAAGGCCATCGAGATCGACCCCCGCTTCTCATTGGCCTATAACGGCCTGGCGCTCACGCTCTGGGAGAAGCACGATTTCACAGGCATTCGCAACCTGACGCGATTTGCCGGCCTGAATGGAGTGCAGGACGCCATTCCCGACAGGCTCATTGATCTGGTCCAGCGTGTGCCGGTGAGTTGGATCGATGGCGGCCAAGTAGCCCACGCGTGATCGCCGCCCTCGCCGTCCAGCCAGATCGTCCGACCCAGGGACCGGGGTCACATCTGCACAGCTCGTTCCAAGCAAGAGGGCAAAGGCAAGACACACGTGCTTCACCGCTCCTTCCTTCTCCGGCGGCATGCTGAACGGCGCCACCCTCAGGAGATAAGCCGCTCGAGCTCCGACCATTTCTTGGCCTTCTTGTGGACAAGGTAGGAGGGGGTGAAGCGGTCGCGCTTGACCTTTTTCGCGTCCAGGTTGTAGTCGCTCTTGAGGGAGTAGTGGTTGATCTGGTCGAAGAGCCGCTCCATGAGCTCCAGGCGCACGTCGCGCATGGCGGGGGCGTCCCAGAGGTCCTTCGTCTCGCCGGGGTCGGTCTCATGATCGTAGAGCTCACCGCCGGTCTCGTGGGAGTAGTAAACCAGGCGGTAGCGCTTCGTGCGGATGGCGTTCACCCGGCTCTGCGGCGGGGGGAAGTCCCACTCGCAGATGGCGAAGTCGCGGCCCGGCTCTTCGCCCGTCGCGATGGGCAGGAGCGACCGCCCCTCGACGCACTCCGGCGTGGGGGCCTCGGCCAGGTCGCACAGCGTGCGATAGACGTCGACCGACTCGATGATCTCGTCGCACGTCCGGCCCTGCGGACTGCCGGGGTATTTCAGGATGAAGGGGATGCGGTGGATGGACTCGAAGATGCCCATGTTCTTGTCGTAGATCCCGTGGTCGCCGGCGAAGTCGCCGTGGTCTGCCGTGTAGACGACGACCGTGTTCTCGTACTCCCCGTGCTCGCGCAGCCAGTCGAGCACGCGGCCGATCTCCATGTCGATGACTGTCACGAGGGCGAAGTGGTGCGCGAGGATTTTCTTCAGCTCGGTCTCGCTCTTCGCCCGGTTCCGCGCCCTCGTCCGGATGAGCTCGCAATGGCCGCTGAACTCGTTCTCGAACCAGTCGAAGGCGTTGTCGGGCAGGACGAGCTCCTCGGGGTTGTAGAGGTTCACATGCTCCGCCGCCGGCATCCAGTTCGGGTGCGGCCGCTCGAAGCTCATGTGGATGAAGAACGGCCGGCGCGCGTCGCGCTGCTCGAGAAACTGGATCGTCTCCTCGCCGGTCCAGTGTTCCAGCGAGTGTTCGTACGGGAGCTGGGCCGTGGCGTAGCGCTGCTTGTGGTAGGGGTGTTCCTTCGGCAGCGTGCCGTCCTCGTACTGGTCGGCGAGGCCGTGGTCCACGAGGTATTTATAGTAGTGGTTGCTCAGGGGGTTGACCCGCTCGGTATCGGCCAGGTCGCAATAGCGAATATGCTCGAAGGCTTCCTCATCCCACTTCTTGATCATGTGCGCCTTGCCGATGAGGGCCGTCTGGTAACCGTATCGCCGGAGCTGCGCGCCGAGGGTGTGGGGGTTCGTGTCGTCGTTCTCGAAGTTGTTGTTGCCGAGGATGCGGTGCGTGTGGCAGTATTGACCCGTCATGAAGCAGATCCGCGAGGGCGAACAAATCGGATTGTTGGCGAAGGCGCTCGTGAAGAGCACACCCTCCTGCGCCACCTTGTCCAGGCTCGGCGTGCGGACGTTCGGGTGCCCCGCCGCGCCCATGCACGAGGCGTTGTGCTGGTCGCTCATGAGGAAAAGGATGTTCGGTCGCTGTGTCATGGATCATCTCCCGCTCTTAAAGACGTAGGGGCGCCCGCAACGTAGAAGCGGCATCTTGCCGCTTCATGAAGAGCCTGGAAGGCTCTTCTACTTTGGCCATGTGCCCATCCAAGTGTGTGGCACACACATAACAAACGGGGACGGTGCGGTAGCCCCCCGATGGGTGTGCATCGTAATGAAAAGACTGTAAAAAATCAACCACACCGTGCGGAAGATATGCTATAATAACTGGAATAGCACAATGAGGCATTACGCCCTCAGCAAGGAGACGTTCAAATCGTGTCGGAAGCAGACTACGACGAAGCGCTCTATCGCATCATCTTCAAGGCGCTCCTCCGCCGGAGCAGCTCGGTCCTCCGAACCGATTGCTGGCTTGGCCCGCCTCAATCCACCGTGAAGCGACCGGGGAGCCGCCGCGGGCCGAGAATCTCCATCCCTCGCGTCCCGTGGATCGCCCGATCTGACGACATCGATCCCGGCACGCAGCGGACCGGATAAGGACCCCCTCCCGGCCGCAGAAGCGAGAGAGCAGGCATGGCCCCCAAACTTCGTTTTGGGGGTGCGTTCAGCGGACCCATGCAGTGGGGGAGTGCGCCGCAACACGGCAAAATGCGCAGACGGCCAAGGTAGAAGAGCCTTCCAGGCTCTTCATGAAGCGGCAAGATGCCGCTTCTACTTTTCATGGGAAGGACACACCATGGCAAAGGACCCTGTCTTTCGCCTCTGGGCCTCGGGTTGCTGCCATGTAGGAACCGACCTCCGCGTCTCGAAACGCGAAAGCCTGGCCGATGCCATCCGTCAGAGCGAGTCCGGCGCGTTCCGCTGGGACATTGCCGTGCACCTCGGTGACTTCTCCGGCACACAGACCCCGCCCGATGATGAGGAGGGCCGGATCCTCGTCGGGCAATTCGCCGCGCTGAAGAAGCACAGGCGCGAGCATTTCTACTGCCTCGTCGGCAACCACGACGCCAGCGGCAGGGACGAGCCGTGCCAGTGGTGGTTCCGCAAGTGGGTCGATCCGACAGGCGAGAACACGGAGCACTCCGGCGTCGATGCCAGTAGACGGCCGCACCCCATCGAGGGCACGTGGGAGCGCTACGCCTTTCGCGTGGGCAACGTCCTTTTCCTCATGATGGGCGACCGCAACGACGGCGGCCCGCCCGTCGGCCGCGGGGCCCGGGGCGGCTACCCCGCCGGGGCGGTGAGCGGTGAGACGTTCGCGTGGTGGAAAGGGATGGTCGAGTCGAACCCCGACAGCATCATCATCTCATGCCACCACCACATGCTCAAGGAGACCACCGTCGCCTCCGGGCCGTGGGAGGGATTCGTCAGGGACGCCGAGGGCAACTGGAAGGGCGAGTACCACGGCTACTTCCCCGACGGCGGGCCGGAGGGTGCGTCGTATCTCTACTTCGTGGACGGCCAGCCCGATGCCCAGGCGTTTGAGAAGTATCTCGCCGAGCATCCCGGTGCGATCGACCTCTGGCTCGGCGCGCACACCCATGCCAACCCTGACGACCGCACCGGCGGCCGGTCGCACATCGAGCGGAAGTGGGACGTCACCTTCGTCAACGTCGCCCCGCTTTCCCGCCACCACGGCCAGAAGAGGCACATGGTCCCCATGAGCCGCCTGCTCACCTTCACCGACGGCAGCGCGGACGTCCGCATCCAGTGCCACCTCCACACGTCGCACCATGCCCCTCAGGGCTGGTACGCCCCGGCCGAGCGGACGGTGCGGATGGGGAAGGCGTTTCGCATCAGCGAATGATAGGCGCAAGGCGGGCCTTGCCCCACCCCACATTCTTATCCCCTAACTCCTATCTCCTACTTCCCTAACAACCGCGCCACCTTCTTGATCCCCGCGGCCATGTCCCGGATGTCGTCCTCGCTGAGGAACTGGCTGATGGAGACGGTCACCATGTGGTCGAGCACCTTCTGTGTGATCGGGCAGGTGCTCTCGTCGTAGGTAAGGTCCGGCCGCGCGTTGGGATGGTCGAAGGGGAAGTTCGATTTTCCGAAAATCGTCTGCGTCCGCAGCGCGTCATGGCAGAGGAAGATCGGCTTGCCGATGTAGCCCTGCCCGCACCCGATGCCCTCGGCCTTCAGCGCCCTGGCGAAGTCCGTCGGCGTGAAGGGTGCGTCGTCGAGCACGCGCAGGCCGTACTGCCAGTAGGTGTGCTTGCACCCATCGAGGAGCACCTGCGGCTGGACGTGGGGGGTGTCGGCGAGGAGCTCGCTGAGCAGGTCGCCCCGCGCGCGGCGGAGCGTGATGACGTCCTTCATCTT
This sequence comes from Planctomycetota bacterium, assembly GCA_013152475.1. Taxonomy (GTDB): domain Bacteria; phylum Planctomycetota; class Brocadiia; order JAADGH01; family JAADGH01; genus JAADGH01. Next base: position 3,531 of record JAADGH010000096.1, on the reverse strand, counting down.
CCGCACCTGCGCCAGGGCCACCGCGCCCGTCAGCTCGTTCATGCGGTAGTTGATGCCGAAGACGGTGTACTTCCTCGGGCCGTAGGCGTCGCGGTGCCAGCCCTTGTCGGCAAAGAGCTTGCCGCGCGTGCCGAGATCGTCGTCGTTGGTGATCGTGATCCCGCCGTCGCCGGTGGTGATGTGCTTCGACTGCTGCAGGCTGAAGCAGCCGATGTCGCCCATGGTCCCCACGAGCTTGCCCTTGTACTCGCTCATGTGGGCCTGGGAGCAGTCCTCGATGACGATCAGGTTGTGCTTCTTCGCGATCTCCATGATCGGGTCCATGTCGCAGGGGTTGCCGAAGAGGTGGATCGCCATGATGGCCTTGGTCTTGTCGGTGATCTTGCGCTCGATATCCTCGGGGTCCATGTTGAAGGTGTCGGGCCGGACCTCGCAGAAGATGGGGATGGCCGTCTGGAAGACGATGCCGATGACGCTGCCGATGTCAGTGATGGGACCGAGGATGATCTCATCGCCCGGCGACGGATTGACCATGGCGATGGCGACATGCAGGGCTGCGGTGCCGGACGTGCTGGTGATCGCGTGTTTCGCGCCGTGGATCTCGGCGAACTCCTCGGCAAAGCCCTTCACCTTCGTGCCGCTGGTGTAGAACATGTTGCCCGACTCGATCACCTCGCCGAGCTGTTCGAGTTCTTCTTTCCCGACTTTGTTCCCCGAGGGGAAGCCGCCGGTATGAACCGGTGTGCCGCCGTCGATTGCCAGTTTCTCTTCAGCCATCTCTCTTTCTCCTTCGCAGTTCGCGGACAGGTCATTCTCCCGGAAAGCCCTCCTTCCGCAGCCGCTCGCCGACGGCGCGGAGGGTCTTTTCGTCGTATTCGTCGATGGAGCCATCGGGCAGGGGGCCGGTGTTGAGGAGGAGATTGCAGTTGCCCTCCCGCGCGGCCTTGATCGTGTCCCATACTTGATCGGCTGTCTGATGCTGTCCCTCCGCCTCGGCAAGATAGCCCCAGGACTTCGGTGTCATGGTGGTGCAAATCTCCATGGGCTTCCCGGCATCCTCCACGGCCTTGTGCTCCGGCGCCTGGAAGTCCTCGGTGCCGAGGAGGCCCTGCTTATAGGACACGAGCACCTGTGGCTGCATGGCGTGGATATAGTCGTAGAGCTCCTGGCACTTGAAGAGTGATGCATTGCCCGACGCCGGCACGGCGATGCCGTCGAGCCAGATGGCGGCGAGGGGGCCGTAGTTCGTGAGCAGCTCGGTGATCTGCGCCTGCATGAAGTCGAGGTAGATTTGCAGGTCGTGGTCGTCGCCGGTGGCGTAGGTCGGCTCCGGGGGATCGTAGTCCGGCCGGGCGCTGCCGCCCCACTCGTCGTTGTTCGGTGCGTGGGGGTGCTTCCAATCGCGGCCGTGGGAGTAGTAGAGGCACAGGCCCAGCCCCTTCTTGCGGCAGGCCTCGGCCAGCTCGCCGACGAGGTCGCGCCCGCAGGGAGAGTTGACGCTGTTGAAGTCGGTCTCCTTCGTGTCGAAGAGGCAGAAGGAGTCGTGGTGGCGGGTGGTGATGTTGACGTATTTCATCTCGGCGGCGACGGCGAGGTCGGCGATGGCTTCGGCGTCGAAGTTTTCGGCGGTGAAGTCGTCTTTCAGTTTTGCATATTCGGCGACGGGGATCTTCTCCTTGAGCTGCACCCACTCATGCCGGCCCAGCAGCGAGTAGAGGCCGTAGTGCATGAACAGACCGTACCGCGCCTCGGCGAACCACTTGCGCGCGGCATCGCGGGGGTCTTTGGCGTACAGGTCATCATAGCCTTTCAGGTAGGACGGCACGTCGGTCATGAGTTTCTCCCTTCGTTCGAGACAAAGTACGGGTCAGATTCTACCTGCCTTCACCGGGCATAGTCAACGGCGAAGGTTGACTTCCAAACGCGCCTTTGCTATCTTCGGCCATGAAGAGAGGGATTGGGCTGTTTGGACAGGAGGAGAGACGGAAAGAATGGAAACCACCACACTCGGACGGACCGGAATTGAAGTTTCGCGATTGTGCATCGGCTGCTGGCAGGCCGCAGGCTGGGCGTCGTCGGACGACGAGCGCTTTGTCAAGACGGTGCAGTACGCCATCGACCAGGGGCTGAACTTCCTCGACACCGCCGAAGGCTACGGCCGGGGCCACTCGGAGGATCTGGTCGGCAAGGCCATCGCCGGGCGGCGGGACCAAGTCGTCGTCGCGACGAAGTTCTCCCCCGGCGCGAGTCGGCCGGAGGACGTGCGGAAGCACCTGGAGACGTCCTTGCAGCGGCTGGGCACGGACTATATCGATCTCTTCCAGCAGCACTGGCCGCCGCCGGACATCCCCCTGGCCGACACGATCGGCGAGATGGAGAAGCTGAAGGAGGAAGGCAAGATCCGGGCCATCGGTGTGTCGAACTGGCTGGATCCGGAATGGGAGGAGCTTGACGACCCGTCGCGCGTCGATTGCCTCCAGCCGTGCCACAACCTGCTGTGGCGGTCCATCGAGCCGAAGGTGCTGCCGCTGTGCATCGAGCACAACATCGCCGTGATCACCTACTCCTCCATCTGCCAGGGCGTGCTGGCGGGGCGGTTCAAGAAACTGGAGGACGTGCCCGATGACCCGCGCGGGAGCAACCTCCGTCTGCAGCCGGAGAACTTCGAGGATACGTTGAAGGTGGTAAACGCCGTGGAGGAGATCGCGGCGAAGTATGACAAGACCGCGGCGCAGACGGCCCTGCGGTGGCTGCTGGATCAGAAGGGGATTACCGCTCCGATCATTGGCGCGTCCCGGCCCGAGCAGGTGGACGATAACCTCGGCGCGCTGGGCTGGAAGCTGGACCCCGAGGACTGGAGGCGCCTGTCCGCATCAGCGCTCCCCTCTCGAAGGGACTTGGGCCGTTGGACACGATGTGGGGCTGGCACCCGAAGGCGCCGAAGTGATCGTCATGTCGAAAAGCACAGGAGGCGCTCCCGGTGGGAACGCCTCCTGCCTTCTCATCCGTACCCCCTGATTGTTTTCATGGTTTTCCCGGATATCACCAGATGCAATCGGCAAACGCCGTCATCGAGAGCGAACCGGTGGTCTGAGCGTTTCCAAGATTCCCGCCGCCGCAACCAGCAGGTGGACCCGGGCGCGGCTCTCCCATGACATCCTGCGCTCCGCCCAGGGTGACAGCCCTGCGGTTTTTCCAGCCTTTCCAGACACCCGCGTGAATCGGCCAAGCCTACCGCCGCCACTGCCCCTCCAACAGGCGGGCCTGGAGGCGGCTGCGGAGGTCGATCTTCGTGTCGCGGTCTTCCTGGGCGATGTTGCGCAGCTCGTCGGGATCGGCTTCGAGGTCGTAGAGCTCAGGCGTGTCGTTGATGTGCTGGACCAGCTTGTGCCGGCGTGTGCGGATCAGAGTGAAGTTGGTAATCCGGCTGATGGCCTCCGTCCGATGCTCTATCGCGTCACCGTTGAGGACCGGCACGATCGATTGCGCATCGATGTCCTCCTGCGTCGGCAGGCCGGCCAGCTCGCAGAT
>JAADGH010000235.1 GCA_013152475.1 Planctomycetota bacterium | reverse complement strand
GTGGCGCTGAGGAAGAGGAGGAAGGCGTGACCCACACCAAGGGCAATGAGCTCCTCCTTCAGTTCGGGATCGCAGGTAAAGCAGTGTTCGAGGCGTCCTTCGATTCGGGGTAGGAGGGATGCAAACTGGCTCTGTTCGTTGGATGTTGCCGGGGTCATGGCGGCTCTCCTTTCAACCAAGGGAACCGCCAATGGAATCCCCACACACGGGGAGGCGGTTCCCGACAAGGAAACGTCCTCCCGCACGCGCGCAGGAGAGGGCTAACAGCTACTCATGGTTTTCAGGGCATAGGCTCTCCTTCCTGATGGCTATACAGTGGGACCTATCTGTTTGCAGGCTAAGGGTGTCCGGCGCCTGCTTTCAGCACACAGCCCGAAGGCGGTGCACCACCGGAGCGACGCCGGAACACCCCGATGAAAATCTAGTGACCTTCATCTTATTATGACGCGGAATGGGCGAGAATTAAGTGGGGGTGGGGTGGGATTCTCCTGTGCGCCGTTGGTGGGTGGGGCGGGGGTTCGAACAGAGAGAAGGAACAGAAAAACGGTTGCATATTTTTCGCGTTTTGGAAACTCGCAAAGAGACTTTGGTGCCCATCTGGTGCCCAAATTGTGTCTGTTGGTGTCCAAAAGTGCCCATATATTTCCGAATGCGAAAATATTGCTGCGGCTTTTGCGCTTGACAAGGAACACCGCGAATTCGCTAACCTACAGCTTGTACACGCCATTTCTCAATCGCGTGGCGGCGTAGCTCAGTGGCTAGAGCAGAGGAATCATAATCCTCGTGTCCGGGGTTCGAATCCCTGCGCCGCCACACAGAATGACCGCCCCTCGCAAGTGGCCCCTGTGGGATTTAAATTGACAGGAATACGGAACGTGACCTATAATCAGCCTTTGGCGTGGGTGGCCCGAAAGGGCCTTGAGGGAAGACGGTCGGAGGCCGTCGCGAACCCGTCGCTGTAGCCGGAGACGAAAGCCACAACAGCCACTGCCCGCGAGGGTGGGAAGGCGTGGCGAGTAGGACGATCCGGAAGCCAGAAAACCTGCCCACGGGAAAAGCGCAGCATGGACCTTCGTGGATTGAGGCCGGCATAGCGCAAGCCGAGGATGAAAAACGGCGCCCCGGTCCTATCTCTATAGGCCGGGGTTTTTCTTTGGATCGATCTCTCGGTCGGCAGTGTTCGCCGGTGTTGTCGGGAGGAACGCGACGTGGCGAAGCCCAAGCACGGTGGAAATCTGAAGGAGGTTGCCAAGGTCACGGGCCGACCGGCCGAGGATATCCTTGATTTCTCGGCGAACATCAACCCGCTTGGCCCACCGGACTGGCTCCGGCCGCTGGTGAGCGCGACGCTCAGCAGCATCGTGCACTATCCCGACCCGGACTGCTCCAACGTGGTGAAGGCCGCTGCGCAGCGGTACGGGGCGACTGATGACGAAATCCTCGTTGGAAACGGAACAACCGAGATCCTCCACCTTCTGCCGAGGGTGCTGCCGGCCTCGCGCGTCGTCATTCCCGTTCCGGCGTATGTTGACTATGCCGCGGCAGCGGAATTGGGCGGGCTGGCGACTGAGAAGACGCCGATCCGCGAGGAGGATGGGTTTGCTCTGGATCTGCACGACCTCGACGCGCGCCTGTCGGGCGATGAACTGGTCTTCCTGGGTCAGCCCAACAACCCCACGGGACTCCTACTCGACGCCGACGGCCTGCGCGGCTTGGCGGCCAAGCGCCCCGCCACGACGTTCGTCGTGGACGAAGCCTTCGGCGAGTTCGTCGACGACATGGACAGCCTGACGCGCCGGCGGCCGCCGAACATAATCGTGCTTCTCTCCCTGACGAAGATCTATGCCATTCCCGGACTGCGCCTCGGCTGTGTCGTTGCCGACAAGGACATGATCCGTCGCCTGCGGGCTGTCCAGCCGCCTTGGTCGGTGAACACGATCGCTCAGGTCGTCGGAGCGAGGGCCCTGCAGGATGCGGGCTACCTGGAGCGCACGCGCGTATTCGTTGCGCAGCGACGGCGGGAGCTGTCCTGTGATCTACAATCGATCCGCGGCCTGACGGTGTATCCCGGCAGAGCCAATTTTCTGTTTGTGCGAATCGACAGGAAAGACACCGACGCCTCCATCCTTGCCCGGCGGCTTCTGGACAACGGCATCGCCATTCGCGTATGCGACAATTATGACGGGATCGATGCTCGATTCTTCCGCGTGGCCGTGCGTACCGAGGAGGAGAACGCGCGGCTCTGCCAGTCGTTGAGACACGTTCTGCACGCGCCCCGAAAGATTACGCAAAAACGAAAAACGCCTGCCATCATGTTTCAGGGCGTGAGCTCCAACGCCGGCAAGAGCGTAATGACGGCCGCCCTCTGTCGGATCCTTCTGCAGGACGGCTGGCGGGTCGCGCCCTTCAAGGCGCAGAACATGTCGCTGAATTCCTTCGTCACCCGCGACGGCGGAGAGATGGGCCGGGCGCAGGTCGTGCAGGCCCAGGCCTGCCGCATCGACCCGGATGTCCGCATGAACCCGATCCTGCTGAAACCGAGCAGCGATACCGGCAGCCAAGTCATCCTGTGCGGCACGCCGGTCGGCAACATGAATGTGGACAACTACATCGCCTACAAGCGCAGGGCATTTAAGGAGGCGAAGGCGTCCTTCGACTCCCTGGCCGAGGAATATGACGCCATTGTGCTGGAGGGCGCGGGCAGTCCGGCCGAGGTCAACCTGAAGCAGCACGACATCGTCAACATGAACATGGCCCGCTATGCCAATGCGCCTGTGCTGCTCGTCGGCGACATCGACCGCGGCGGGGTTTTCGCATCTTTTGTCGGCACGATGGAGGTGCTTGCCGAGTGGGAGCGCGCGCTGGTGGCAGGCTTTGTCATCAACCGTTTTCGCGGTAAGGAAGAGCTTCTCGGCAACGCTCTCGACTACACGCTGCGCCACACAGGCCGCCCGGTGTTCGGCGTTGTGCCGCACTTTCACGACCTCGGCCTGCCCGAGGAGGACTCCGTCAGCTTCAAGGGCGGCGCCTTCGACGACTCCGCCCCTCCAGGGGAAAGCGTGGAAATCGCCGTGGTCGATCTGCCGCACATCTCCAACTTCACCGACTTCGATTCGCTTCGCATGGAACCGGATGTCCATCTACGAATTGCCCGAACGGCCCGCGACCTGAACCAGCCCGACGTTGTCATTCTGCCCGGCAGCAAGAATGTGATCGGCGATCTGGACCACCTGCGAAAGAAGGGGATAGATCGCAGGCTCCTTGAGCTTGCGGCAAGCGGCGCGGCCGAATTGATCGGTGTGTGCGGCGGTTTCCAGATGATGGGAACGCGGATCGAGGACCCCCACCACATCGAATCCACCGCAGGGACCATCGAGGGTCTCGGCCTGCTGCCGGTCTCGACGCACCTTGCTCGCGAGAAGACGCTGACGCGAGTAAATGCGACGCACCTTGCGTCGGGGCTGGGTGTGACGGGATACGAGATCCATCACGGCCTGACTGATCGAGAGGGGGCCGTCCCGGTCATCCAGCGCGATGACGGCGAGACCATCGGCGTCGCCTCCCAGGACGGCCGATTGTGGGGCACGTACGTGCACGGTGTGTTCGATGCCGACGAGTTCCGCCGTTGGTTCATCGACCGGCTGCGGACGCGGCGCGGCCTGCCGCCCCTCGGCAAAATTTGTGTGACCTATGATCTGGAGCCGGCCTTCGAGCGCCTGGCCGAGGCGGTGCGGGAGCGCCTGGACATGGACACGATCTACCGGCTGATGGGGCTGGCATGAGACTGGAGTATCAAATCCTTGCGGCGGCGGGGCTGGACCTCCTGCTCGGGGACCCGAGGTGGCTTCCCCATCCCGTCCAAGGGATCGGCCGATTGGCAGCGGCCCTGGATACGCCCTTCCGCCGGGCGGTCAAGCGGCCGCGCCTTGCAGGCGCACTGATCTTCCTGGTCGTGTTTTTGGCAACCGGGCTGGTCACGGCCGGGGTTGTATGCGGGGCGTATCGCCTCCATCCGTACGCCGGCGATGCGGTCTCCATTGTGGTGTTGTATATGACATTCGCTGCGCGGGACCTGATGCGGCACAGCATGGACGTCTATCGAGCGCTGAAGGCCGACGATCTGGACGAGGCGCGCCGCCGCGTCGGTCTCATCGTGGGGCGGGACGCGGACCAGCTCGACGAGCCGGGCGTGGTCCGGGCCGCCGTGGAGAGCATCGCGGAGAATCTGGTCGATGGCGTCACGGCCCCGCTGTTCTTCGGTGTGCTGGGAGGGCCTGTCGGCGCGATGCTCTACAAGGCGGTGAACACGCTGGACTCCACCTTCGGATACAAGGACGAGCGGTATATCGACTTTGGGTGGGTTCCCGCGAAGATGGACGACGTGGTCAATTTCATCCCTGCGCGGCTGACCGCCCCGCTCGTGGCGGTCGCGGCCGTCCTGCTCCGGCGCCGGCCCGTGGCGGCGCTGCGGGTCCTGTTCCGGGACGGACGGAAGCACACCAGCCCGAACGCCGGTCTGACGGAAGCGGCCGTAGCCGGCGCGCTGGGTGTGCAACTGGGCGGCGTGAACATCTACTTCGGCAAGCCGTCGGAGAAGCCGACGCTGGGCGATCCCGTCGTTCCGCTGGATCGATCCCACATCATCAGGGCAAATGCCTTGATGCTGACGACGGCCGGACTGGCCGGCGCGCTGTTCCTGGGGACCCGATGGATCGTGCTGTGCCTCTGCTGTGGCTGGGGAGGGAACGCATGACATCGCGGGCCAACGTCCCCGCCGAGCCCTGAATCCGGTCCGTCCGGCATCATCCTCTTGATGTCACTGTCCCTGATGCCCGTAGATGTTTTTCATCCCCCAGGCATTGAGAGAGTTGAGTTGGGCGTTTCGGCCCTGGGAACGCAGCGACACGCCGAGGCTGTCCTTGCGGCCGGGGTAGATACGCACAGCGACGCACTGCTTCCCATTGACGAATACCTCGACGATGCTCCGGTCAACGAACACACGGAGCTTGAGCGGTTCGTCCGGCTCGATGTAGACCGGGGCGGTCTCAGGGGGTCGCGACCCCACATCCGGAAGGACCGACGAGTAGGACGAGTCGATCGTGATCACGCTGTCCCTCTCGTCCTGCTTGCCGCGATCCCGGTGTGCGTAGCCTCGGTTCTTGAAGAAGGCAATGCGGGTGAACTCCTCCCTGTTCGGGGATTGGAGGACATTCATCTCCACCATCGGCGCGCCTTTCGGGTCGATCTCGGCAGCGATCTCCATGGCGTTGCCTTGGATGCCTTCCAGCACGACCTCCTGATTCGCGGGGAGCTTCATGGCGTCGATGTGCCGGTGATCGCTCCGCAGCGATGCGATGTCGCCCGCAGGTTCGATTCCCAACTGGTCCTTCCCGATCAATGTCAACCGTCGCGGCAGGGACATGATCTGGTTCCATCCCTGCGTTGGCTTGCCTGGGTTCATGTTGAAAATGACGATGACCCCGCCCTTGCCATCGGGGCAGGCGGAAGGGGCGTGCACGCCGCACGGCCCGACGGGGCCGAAGTTGAAGTCGCTCCCGTACGTCACGACAAATTTGTCGCGCTCCTTGTCGTAATCCCCGAGCAGATACTTCCCGCCGCTCATGTGGCTGAAGTGCAGGAGGATGTGGCGGTCGCCGATGGGCCAGAAGTAGGGACAGGCGCCGTCGTCTCCGACCAGGCCATAGCGGTCGTTCTCGATGAACGGGTGCAGGTACTCCCACGTGGCCAGGTCTTTCGACCGGTGCAGAAACTCCGCCCGGACCGGCTTCCCGCCGGGGCCTTCGCGCAGCGTGCCGGCCGTCAGGGCATAGTACATCCCATCCTTCTTCCAGATGCACGGATCGAAGATGTTGTAGGGCAGCGGGTCCTCTCCCGGCTTTGCCAGGGGGATCACGGCGTTTCCGGTCACCTTCTCCCAGTTCAGCAGGAGCGGGTCGCTCGATACGGCGACCATCGTCCCCGTCTTGATCCCGTGATAGATGGCAATCACGCGGTCGTCTTCGGCCAGGGCCGAACCGGAGAAGCACTTCTCTTCTGGGTTGGGGTAGATGGCGTAGGGCAGGTCGCGCCAGTGGATCAGGTCGTCGCTGACGGCGTGTCCCCAGTGCTGGCGGGTATCCTCCGGCGGATAGCCCTGGTAGAACAGATGCCACCGGCCCTGCCAGAAGCAGAGCCCATTGGGGTCGTTCAGGCTGCCCTCCGGGTTGACGTAGTGGTAGGCCGGCCGGTGCGGATCGCCGGCCATCTCTGCACGGGACTCGGCGAACCGCTGGATTAGCGGGTTGTCCTTCAGTTGCGCCTCCTGCTCCTGCAGTGTGTCCGCGAAGGTGAATGCGGGAACGCGCGAGGTGTAGTCCGGTTCCTTATCGATCACATCTTTGGGCATGGTTTCTACCTTCCTATTGCCTTTGCCGTCTTTCTTGCCGATGCCCCATTCTGTCCGGTCCTTTCGGGAATGTCAACGTGTTTTCCTGGGCATTGTCAGCCAGGCAGAGCGCCACCACCGACGTCAATCACTATCCGGCGCACACTTGACACCGACCGCTCTTAGGGCGTATCTTGCGTTTCGTTCCATCACCAAAACAGGAGGGAAACCCATGCGGAAGATGTTAGTCGGAATCGGGCTGCTTGCGTTTTTCCTCGGATGCAAGGAGCAGAACCCGCAACAAGGATCGCGTGGGGACAAGGCCGCTCCTCTCGACATCAAGGACCGAGAGTATGTGTGCCGCGTCACGAAGGTCCCGCCGATGGTGGACGGCGACCTGACGGATGTATGCTGGGCCAAGGCGCAGGCGTCGCCGGTCTTCTTCACCCTCGGGCCATGTCCCGAAAGGGCGCCGGAGCGGATGCGCATTCGCTTCCTGTGCGATGACGCGAATCTGTATGTCGCCGTCGATGCGCACTCCCGCCCGGGCCACGTCCCGGCGGCCAAGCAAGAGCGCGCACGGGATGATCGCGTGTTCCAGGACGATTCCGTCGAGCTCTTCATCCATACCTCGCCGGCGGCAAAGGACTACTATCACTTCATGCTCAACTGCGACAATGCCATCCTCGACGCGCACAACGACCCGTCCCTTCCGCCGGAAAAGGACGTGCGCACCCAGTGGAACCCCGCTTGGAAGCATGCCACCAAGAAGCGGTCGGGCGGCTGGAGCGCGGAAATGGCGATCCCCTTCAAAACGATGGCCAAGGAGCCGCCGCGGCAGGGGGTCGTCTGGCTCGTGCGCGTCGGCAGCAACGCCTCCGGCTTCCCCCATGCCATGTGGCCGAAGAACCCGACATCCTCGTTCCACGAGACCGCGTGCTCGGGGTACCTGATCTTCCGAGATCGGAACCTTCTGACCAACGGCAACTTCGAGGGGGCGGTTTCGGACAAGCAGGTCCCCGATGGGTGGGGATTTGCCTACAACGACAAGGAGGGAAAGGGCGTCATCAAGCTTCTCGACACCGGTGCGCCGGAGGGCAAGCGATACGTGCGCTACGAAAAGACCACACCGGAAAAATGGTTTCCGCAGCTCTGGGTCCGGCCGTTCCCGATCCAGCCCCACTCGCGCTACACCTACTCGGTCCTCGTCAACAGCAAGAAGCGCTTCGTCATGCGCCACAGTCTCTACGATGCCGAGGGGAAGCGCGTGAAAAAGTTCAGCATGGAACAACCGCCGACCGACGGCTACGAACGTCGGGAGATTACCTTCCGCATCGAAGACAATGCCCCCTTGCTCGCCGTCGGCATCCAGCTCTCGCAGATCGCGGGCGTGATCCTCGTGGACGACGTGAAGGTCGAGCGCGTAAACGGTCTCGAGTTCAAGCGAACGCAATTGCCCGAGCCGCACCGCTACCACCATCTGGAACAGATTGCCGCGCGCCGGCCCTTCAAGCCGTACGCCCAGGTGGTGGAGGGCGACCGCATCCAGTCGGAACGCGTCATTTTCAAGGACAGTGCAACGGGCGCCGAGATATGGCGGATCACGGATACCCCCGGCGGTGCAACGCGGCACTTTTACATGGAGGCCTGCCCGTGGAACTGCGACGGGTCGCGACTCATGCTCTCCTCGTCGGATTGGGGCCAGAGATTCAACGTCCTCCTCCCACCCGATGCCGGCGTGATGCAGCGGCTTCCCTTCAAGTCGGGCTGGTTTGCATGGGACCGGCAGGACCCGGACCGCTTCTTCTACTGCAAGTCGGCCGAGGGGGGCGGATCGGCCGCCGTGGTCTACTCGCTGAAGGACAAGAAAGAGACGGTGCTCCGAACGTTCAAGGGCCATGCGGGCGCGTGGCGCATCAGCGAGGACAACAAGTATCTGCTCATCAAGGAGTACTTCCCGAAGGCCCCCCTTGACCAAAAGACGAAGATCCATCTCCTTTCTCTGGACGGCAAGGAGGACATCGTCCTCGATCCGAAGGGCCACATCCATCAGCTCTGGTTCACAAAGCTGCCCGACCACTCCGTCGAGTTCGAGTACGAGCACGGCGGCTACAAGCGCGGCGAATACCCCGAGGGCAACTTCATGATGAAGAAGAACGGAACGATCACGCGGATCTACGGCGGCGAGGGGAAGTGGGCCGGTCACCGCGCGCACAGCCCCTCGGGAAAGCTCATGTGCCCCGGCGGACGGCTGCAGATTGTCAACAAACTGACCGGCGAGATTCGGATGCTCGGTCGGGGAAGGGCCAACCACCAGTCGTGGGAGGCCGACGACTCCTGGCTGGCGGCAAGCTCGGGTATCCACCTGATCCGCTTTGCGGCAGATGGGCGCGGGTTTGTGCACCGCATTGGCTCGCATAATTCGCGCATCGGCCACTCGACCTACTGGGCCGAGGCCCACCCGGCCATGAGCCCCGACGGAACAAAGCTCGGCTACGCCTCGTCCATGCTCGGCGACATCGACTTCTACTTCATCGTCATGATGCTCCCGGGGCGACCGGCGGGCCTGACGGCGAAGACCATGGGGCGGAAGGTGCAACTCACCTGGCGCGCGCCGAAGCACGCGAAGGAGATCGAGGGCTATCTCGTCTATCGCGCGAAGCAGAGCGGAGGGCCCTTCGAGCAGATCGTGAAAACACCCGTGAGCGCATGCGCCTTCACCGACACCCCACCCGGTCCCGGGCCGTGGTACTACACCGTATCATCGCTGGAGCGCTGCGGGCTGGAGGGCCTGAAGTCGAATGAGGTCTGCTCCGACCCGGCATGGCCCGGGCGCGTTCGCCATACCTTCGAAGCCGAATTCGCGCCGGTGACGAACCCCCCGGCGATGGAGGCGTTCGACACCACCGCCTCCGGACTGTATGCCATGAACCTGGGCAGGGACAAACCGGCGGCGGATTTCTCTCTGCCGTTCCGTGTCCCACGCAAAGGCCGCTATGCGTTGTGGCTGCGGGTCAAGAGTTCGGACAACGACTTCCTCCTGACCTCGGCCATTGATGGCCACTCGACCGCGACACACTCCGGCAAGGCCGGTGGATGGCGGTGGGCCAAGGTCGCTGACAGTGTGCAATTGGCGGAGGGCGGCCATACGCTCTCGCTGATGGCGAACATTCCCTACGTCCTGACCGATCAGCTCGTCGTTACCGATGATCCAAAGGCGAACCCAAGTGGAATCGAGGGCGCGGACACGACTCCGCCGCCGGTGCCGTCCGGTCTCATCGCCGAAGCGACGGGGCGTTACACCGTCCGGGTGCAGTGGCGCCCCGTGCAGTGCATCGACTTCCATCACTACAATCTCTATGTCTCCGAGTCGCCGGAGTGCCGGACGGCCCAGGAGAACCTGGTCGCCTCTCCGTCCGGAATCCCTTATGTGGATTGGGGGCGCATGGCGGGGAAGTCCTACACCTACCGCGTGACGGCCGTGGACCGCGCGGGCAATGAGAGCAAGCCCTCAGCCGCAACCCAGGTGAGCACCCCACCGATTGCGAATCGGCTGTTCGTCAAGTTCGACAAGCCGTGGCGCACGAAGGACGTGAAGGAGACAACAATCCAATTTGATGCGCCCATCGAAATGGACGTGGTGGTGTGGACGAAGTGGCAGAGCTTTGAGACGAAGCCACATGGCACAAGGGGACGGTTCGATCTGCGAATCGATGGAAAGTCCGTCGGTGATTGCCTCATTCGCTTCGGCTACATCTGCGTCGGGCACGGAGGTCCCGTGCCGGGTCATTGGCTCTGGAATTTCACGGCCCCGCTCAGGGGCGAGCCGGGCAAAGAGCGCTTCGGCTTTCGCGTCGGCAAAGGCAAGCACACGATGACGTTCCGCGTCGGCAAAGGTACCGACCTCGAATGCGGCGGAATCATCGTTACCAATGACTTCGGCTTCCTGCCGAGCGACGCCTACACCAGCTTCCTGCCGATGCCCGCAAGGGGGCAGGCGGGCGACAGGCCGTCGTAGGGGCTGCGTGCTCACCGAATCTCGGCGAAGATGCTGTTGTCCGGATGGAGTGTGCCGGTGGATGTGCCTGTGATCTGGATCGATGAGGTGTTCTGCATGGGGCCGTTCACGATTTTGCCAGCGCCTCCCCACCCCCCTGAACCATCAGGAAACTCCTGAGAACGACAGGTTGACTTTTGCGGGGCGATATGCTATTATGATAGACAGTGGAGGCTGTGTTTCTTCATACCCGTTGTGAGAACGCCCTTTCGTGGTCGGGGCGTAGCGCAGCCTGGATAGCGCGCTTGACTGGGGGTCAAGAGGTCGGAGGTTCAAATCCTCTCGCCCCGACCATTTCCAAAAACGTTTCCGCCAATATTTGCCCGCCATACGCCAAATACCGGCACTTTATCAAATCATCGAGTTTTCCCATTGACACGGCTCTCTCGTGATGTATACAATGTATGTATACAAGTACACACCGCTTTCACGGAGAGGAGGATGGCGGTAATGGCGAACAAGAAGGAACGCAGGTCCGTGAGACCGGTTAAGGAAGCCTATTTCGGCGGGAAGAGACTTGTGGGTCTCTACCCCCGCAGACGCAGGCTCACAGGCGGCAGAAATCGCATCTACTACCAAGCGCGAATCCCCTACGCTGGGGGGCGTAAGCTCGTTTCCTTCGGCACGAACAAGAAGGAGGCGATCCGGCAATTCATCGAGCTCGATAAGGCATTCCAGGACGGCAAGGTAAGACCCCGAGGCGACACCCGGAACACGGTGCAAGATCTCATCCGTGTGCTGTTGGAGCACACCAAAAACGAGCGTTCGGCAGCGACACATGAACACTACCGATTCATGCTCAAGGATTTCGCTCGGCGCCACGGACACAGGAACGCCACAGACATCACCCCCGCCGACATCGAGAAAGAAAAGCGGATCTGCCAGAGATCAGGAGCCTCACCCGTCACGGTCAACCACGTTCTGACCGCTATTAACCGGATGTTCAACTACGCAATCAAGCTGGGGCTGATAGAGACCAACCCCGCCCGAAATATTGAAAAAGTTGCCAAAGACACACCCAAGAAAGGACGTCCCGTTTCGGACGATGAGATGGAGGCGATGGTGCAGGCATGTGACGAGTTGGGGTATACCGAGCTCCGTGATGCCATCATTGTCCTTGAACAGACCGGTCTGCGAATCGGTGAACTGGCTCAGATGACGGCAGAATGGATTCAGTGGGATGGTAACAGCGGGGGATTTATTGTGATTCCACCATCGGCGGACAAGACGTGGCGGACCCGCAAAGACAAGCAGCCCCGCCGGATTCTCATGTCCCCCGATGTAACGGACATCCTTCACGCCAGAAAGGATAACGAAAGCACGTTATTCCGTGGTGTCCGGGGTGCCCCGTTCAATAAGGACACTGCTCGCAAACTCTGGAACCGAACCCGGAAGCACGCCGGGGTTGCTGATGATCTCACCTTGCACTGTCTTCGTCATCGGTTCATTGTCAAGGCGCGCAAGGCGGGCATGACGTATGAGCAACTGGAGCCGATCACAGGCAACAGCGCTGCCATCATGCGCCAATATTATAGCGAATGGGATGAGCAAGACATCAGTGACATGATGCAGCCTGTGTTTGCCCAGTTCAATCGATGGGGGGACAGACAGGACTAACCCCACTGTCTCACCTCTTCCCCCACTTAATTCCCGCCCATTCCGCGTCATAATAAGATGAAGGTCGTTAGGTTTTCATCGGGGTGTTCCGGCGTCGCTCCGGTGGTACACCGCCTTCGGGCTGTGTGCTGAAAGCAGGCGCCGGACACCCTTAGCCTGCAAACAGATGGGGTCCCA
>JAADGH010000250.1 GCA_013152475.1 Planctomycetota bacterium | reverse complement strand
AGGCGACCATCTCCCCGCGCGGAGGCCGCGTGTCCTCCCTGAAAGACCTGGCGACCGGCAATGAACTGGTTGCCACGAACCAGGGCCTGTGCGTCGACCGCGAGTGGCGCACGCGGCGCAAGGAGATGGAGCGAAGCGACTACACGCTGCGACGCATCGAGGATGGTGTGGAGGCGTCATACGCCCCAAAAGATTCCAAACTGGTCGGCTTGAAGTACACCAAGACTTATCGTTTTGCCAAGGAATCGCCGGCGTTGCGTGTGACGCTCCGCATACGCAACGAAGGCAAAACCAGGCGCACGATCAGCCCATGGGTCTTCAACCGGCCCATGGCGGGAGGATCGGCCGACGACAATGATGCCTTTTTCATCCCGGCGCGGGGCGGCCTGGGCGTGGTCCGGCTGGCCGACGCGAGCAAGGAGACGGCGGACAATTTCATCGAGGACCCGAGGGCCGGGTGGATCGCGGTTGTCGATGCAAAGAAGCAGCGCGGTGTTATCGCCTTCTGCGACAAGGAGAAGCTCGCGCGGTATTATCTCTGGTGCGGACAGAAGCCGGGGACCATGGAGTGGATCTATCGCGAGGTCCAGCTCGGGCGCGGCGAGGATTGGCAAACGACCTACACCATCGCGCCGATCCGCGGGGTATCCGATGTTGCCGGAGCGTCGCCGAACGTGGTCGCGTCGCTTCGTCGAATTGAGGACGAAGCCGCGCAGAGGATTCTGCTCACGTTGATTTCGCCAATCGATCTGGGCAAGGTGCATGTCGATGTGCGTATGGGCGATATGGCGGTGGCGCGTACGGAGGGAGAGCTTGTCTATGGCAAGGGCCTTGTGGGGGGCTGGCCTGTGGCCAAGGCCGAAGGGGGAACGCTCCAAATTGGGATTGAGGGAGATCGAACGAAGGAAGAGATTGCGATCCCTCTGGCGGATGACGGTGCGCCCAGGCGCGCCCGTATCGGGCGCGCATCGCTGGCCGGGCGCGGCGGCCCGGAGCGCTTCCAGATCGCGTCAAAGCCGATTGAGACCAAGCACATTCCTTGGGCCAAGCCGCTTCCCCGCGGGCCGCTGAAGGCGCTCTGCCTCGTGCCGATCCCGGGCGAGAGGGACATCGACGAGCTGGCCCAGCGCCTCGACATGGAGTTCGACCTGATCGGCTTCCAGTACCCCTTGATGGATGCGGCGGCGGCCGAGGAGTTCATCGATCTGCTCGGAGCGAAGACCTACGACGTCATCATCCTGAGCAAGGTCCCCATGGGCCTGCTGCCGCCCGATGCGCAGGACCTGCTGTTGAAGCAGGCGGCGAGGGGGGTGGGTGTTCTCAGTGTAAACACGATGGCCACAGTCAAAACCGGCGCAATGATCAATCTGACCGAGGAGGGGTCATTTCTGGAGACCGCTCTGCCGCTGCACCTTCTCCCCGAGGGATGCCGGCCGGCGATCAAGGTAGGCGAGTGCGGCCGGGGCCGGTGCGTAAGCGTCTCCTACCCCGGCGAGGCTACGTGCCTGACGCCTCGCGTGGGGGGGGCGGAGGTCGATTATCGCGATTGGGAATGTTACTTCCAGCTTTTGTGCCGTGCGGTGCTGTGGACCGCGAGGCGGGAGACGGGGCTTACCCCCGTCGCCGTGTGGCCGGCCGCCGTGACGGAGGAGGGCATGGCCGATCCGTGGTGCACGGAGCGATCCGTCCGAATCATCCGGGCCAGTCTGGACCGGGATTCGGGGGTGTGGAAGGTCGCGACGGAGGAGCGCACCTATCCCTTGGACACATGGCGCGGGTATGGTGCGAAGGTGGAGAAGATTGACGGCGACCTGAAGATTGTGGAGACAAACCTGAACGGGGACCGCGGGTTCGGCGCAGGTACATTCCCCGTCGATCTGGACCGAACGCCGATCCTCGAAGTGACGGTGAACAGCGCGAAGGAATGGTCGTTGTTTGTTCCCGATAAGCATTTTGAGAAAACGATTGCGACGCTCCAGCCCAAGACCGCCGCGACCGGTGCGAAACGATATGACCTTCGGAAGCATGGGGCGCTGCGTGGGGCGAAGAGGGCGGTGTTTTGTTTCGAAACGATCGGGGAGGGCTCGGCCCTGGTGTTGGGGTCCATGCGGTTCCTCTCCAATGAGGGGAAGCCATCGGTGAGACGTGAGACGACCCGTGAGGCGCCGAAGGGCGAGAGGGTTGTGCTGCGAGTGACATCCGATGTCGACCGCGATGTGATCGTGGCAGCCCTCTATCACCATCTTGACTACTACGAATCAATGGAAAAGAACGAGCAGCGTGTCTCCCTCAAGAGGGGAAAGGAGACGGCGGTCGAATTCCCGGTGGTGAATGTGTGCGGCGGTCGGCCCCATGCTGTGGACCTGATCGTCCGCGACACGGACGGGCGTTCCCTCGCTTTCGCGACGGCCACGTATGATGTGGCGTCGCCGATTTCATTCGCGGCTGTGGCGGCGGAAAAGGAACGCGGCCGGCGTTCGGATTCAACCGTCGTGATTGCGAATGTCGAGAACAAGGGGAAGGAGCAGGAGACGGACGTCAAGATCGAGATCCTTGATGTAAACGGCAAGCTCATCGGCGCGGAGATGCAGCGGATCAAGGTCGCCTCCGGCAAGGGCGAGCAGCGGCTGGTCCTGCCGATGGTGGATTCGGCGATGACCCCCGCCGTCGCCCGGATCGCCATCCCGCAAGGACAGGGCCTGGCTCTGGAGAAGGACACGTTCCTCCTCACGGCGCTGGATGCGGAAAGGCTGTTCTATCGCAGAGGGGACAAGGCCGTCATTTTTGCGAAACTTCAGAACGCCGCCGATCCCCGCGATGCGCAGGTCCACATCGAGCTGACCGACATGTACGGCCGGCTCATCGCCACGCAGGACAAGAAGCTTACTATCCCGGCCGGCGGCAGCGAGCAGCGCTTTTCCCTCCCCACGGGCAACTCCCTGACGGTGCTCAATCGGGTGCGGGTGAGCATCCGTGGTCCGAAGGGAGTGCTGCTGGAGGAGGACGCCTACGTCTATCTGCCTGAGGCCCAGCCGGTGTGGGACGACTACCTGGCCTCCACGTCGCAGTTCAGTGTGCGCAACGCCTACATCCGGCCCTACTTCATGGACATCGCCCGGGACATCGGCATCGAGGGCATGGTGATCCCGCGACGCTACACCTTCGAGACGCTGGAAGCGGCGGCCCCGGTGATGTACTGGGGCGCGGCCAAGGTACGCGCCTTCAGCTTCAACCGCCGGGGCACGGCCAAGTCCCACGTGCGTAGCCCATGTCTCAGCGACCCGGAGGTGCGGAAGGGCATCCGCGATGCGTATGAGGACCTCGGTGTCTGGCTGCGGCGCGTCGGGCCGGTGGCCCTTGCCTCACTGGAGGACGAGAGCGAGCTGACCGGTGCGCGCTATGCTCCCTTCGATGTTTGCGCAAGCGAGCATTGTGTCAAGCGATTCCGCGCGTGGCTCAAAGAAAAATACAAGACCGTCGAACGTCTCAACGAGGAATGGAGCACGGATCTCAAATCGATCGACGAGGTCGAGCCGATGCTCTACCCCGAGGCGCGCGAGCGGGATAACCCCGCGCCGTGGGTGGAGTGGCGCATGTTCATGGAGGAGGTGTGGCTGGACGGACTGATGCTTACCCGCGAGGGCATGAAGAAGAAGTACCCGGAGCTTCGAACCGCTTTCTCGAATTCCTTCGGCCAGATGCCCTTCGCCGGTTGGAACTACGAAACAGTCTCGCGGCATGTGGACATGACCATCGAATACCCTACCATTATCGATCACATCCGCCCGCCGAGGGAGGACGACGCCTTCGAGGAAGACACGGTGGACATGAGCACCGTTATTCGGCAGAAGATGGACATCCGCAAATCGTTCATGCGCCCGGAATGCCCCGCCCCCGGATGGATCTGGTATGACCGAAGCGAGCAGGGCGCGGAGTTCAAGCCGTGGTGGATGGCCTTCATGGGGTGCAAGGGCTGTACGCCGTGGGGGCCGGTGTCGCTGGGGGTGCGGCACGGGGCGAAATCCATGAGCTTCTGGGCCTTCATCCATCCGCGCCTGGCGCATACCAAGAGCTCGACGTGGCTCAAGTCCGGGCTGAGCGACCTGACACGGGGCGTCGGGAAGATCTTTGTCGATTACGAAAAAGTATATTCGCCCGTGGCGGTACTCTACTCCCAGCCGAGCGACCATCTGTCGTGGGCTTGGTCGGACGTGGAGAAGACGTTCGGCCCGGACACGACGAGCCTGTACGCTTGGTACTTCAAATCGCGGGTGAACGTGACGCGCATGCTCCGCGAGCTGGGCGCGACGCCGCGATGGATCGGCACGGACCAGATCGATGCCGGGCAGCTTAGCGACTTCAAGGTTCTGTTTCTCCCCTGCTCGCTCTGCCTGTCGGACACGGCGCTGGTCGAGATCAAGAAGTTCGTCGAGAACGGCGGGACGGTTGTTGGTGACATCGGCACGGGCGCGGCGACCGAGAACGGCCGGCCGATCAATTCGCGCAAGGGCGTGGAAGACCTCTTCGGCATCGCACGCAACGAGGTCTGCCGCAAGATCGAGCCATCGGCATTGACGATTGCCGCATCGGACGCGCTGCCCCGAATCCCGAAGGGCCTGAAACTTGCCGGGCGTGACGAGATCGCGCCACGAGTCGAGACCACTGCGACCCATGCCAACGGCGAGCCGGCCATTGTGCTCCATGAACTCGGCAAGGGCAGGGCGATCTACCTGAACGGTTTCCTCGGCTACAACATGCCGTCGCGCGAGCTGATCCGGAACATCATCAACCTCGCCGGTGTGCCGACGCCCGTCCGTATCAGCAGCGAAGGCGCGGAGCATATGGGCTACGAGTGCGCGCCATTTCGCCGGGGCGATATCACGGTGCTGGGCATTCTGCGGCTGCGCGAGGAGGCCGAGCCGACGGCGATCAACGTGGGCCGTAAGACACATCTCTACGATGTTCGCAATAAGAAATATCTCGGCATGACCGATACAGCGCGCATCGACCTGACACGCAAGGCGGCAGCCGTTCTCGCCCTCATGCCCTATGAGATCAAGGGCGTTGATGTCCAGGTCTCACCGGCGAATGTGAAGCAAGGGAAGAGCATCGAAATCAGGGCAAAGGTTATCGCCAGCGAGGGAACGCCCGGCGATCACGTCCTCCGCATGGAGGTCCACGATCCCTCTGGCGCCCTCAGCCGCGCCTATACGGACAACGTCCTGGCCGTCAAGGGAGCGTTTTCCTGCACGATCCGGACGGCCCGGAACGAGCAGCCGGGGCGGTGGCGGGTTGTCGTCACGGACGTGATCAGCGGGAAAAAGGCGGAGGCAGCTTTCGCTGTGGCTCAGTAGTCCCCCGTTGGGTGGCCTGGCCAGACGATCACGCTGCAAAGGGACTATTCCTTCTTGTGCCTCTTCGGATAGTCCATGAACTTGCGCGCGCCCCCTTTCCGCTCGACCTTGCCCCAGGAGTCCACGTCGAACTCCACACAGACCACCGCGCATGTCGGAAGCTTCTCGATGGTCGTATCCGTCAAGGACTCCGCCAGCTCGTGGAAGGTCGGGTTGTGGCCGAACATCATGGCGCTTTCGTGTGCATCGTCGATCCGCCGGATCACCTGGAGCAGATCGCCCACATCGGCGCCGTAGATTGCCTGCACCTCCGCGATATCCTCCTTGGGATAGCCGAGTTTTTCGGCGATCACCTGCGCCGTCGTGATGGCGCGGTTGGCGGGGCTGGATAGGATGATGTCCGGTTTGGCCCCCGCCTTCTTCAGGACCTTTCCCATGAGTGGTGCGTCCTTCTGCCCTCGCTTGTTCAGGGGGCGGTCGATGTCTGTCTGTTCTGGGTCCTTCCAGCTTGACTTTGCGTGCCGCACAAGATAGAGCGTCTTCATTACCTGGGTCCTTTCCGTGTCCGCATGACATGGGGAGAAATTATACCCGAAAAGAATGGTCTTTGTATTCTTTTCTCAAAGTCTGTATCCTATCAAGGGTGCTGACCGGGAAATGGAACGCGTGATAAGGGGCGAAGGAGATGGCACAGATGAATGCCGGCATTCGCAACTTTTTGCTGATCCTTGCTGCGGGGCTCCTCTCGGGGGCGTTGGGATGTGGCTTTGGTGCGCTGGTGGCGACGCTGTCGCCGGAGTTCGCGAAGGAATGCTTTTTCACAGAAGTGGAGAACATCGTTCGATACGCGGCGGCCGTCGGGATGATCACGGGGCTGTTCATCGGCGCCGGAGCGATGGCGTTTGCCATGTTTGTTGCGGCTATCTCAAGCCGGTCCAAGTCTGTGGAGGGTGAAAAAGAGAACACAGAGCAGTGAGAGGAACATGCGGATGCTGAACGAAGAAGACCGGGATTTCATCTCGAAGCGCCGCAAGCTTGCCACGTCGTGGCCCCTCGTCGGCGTCATCCTGATTGCGGCGCTTGGGGCGCTCGTCGTTGGCCTGTTCGTGTGGAGCCCGATGCTGGTCAACCCGTTTGCGGTGCTGTCGCGGATTGCGGCGGATGAGATGCCGCAGTCAACGCTCAAGATGGCGGCGGTGCTCCTGCCTGTGGTTACCCTGTTCTGCTTCGCGATCGTCCTCATCGTGCTCATCTTCGTGTTCTTCGCGATGGCGAATGAGCGGCGGCACCTGCGGATCCTCGATCGGCTGGAGGAAATCACAGACGAAAAGACATGACTGTGCTTTGGGCCAAGCGCTGCGGTCTTCTCTTGGATCAACCAACGCGAATCGGTCTCAACCTGTCATTGCCCCGTCTTTGGCCCCACTCCCGCATGGTCCAGGACAGCCTGGCTGACGCGCAGGACGTTCCCGCCGAGGATCTTCTGGATGTCCTCGTCGGAGTAGCCGCGCTGGACGAGGCCGACCGTGAAGTAGGGCCAGTTGGTCCATGACAGACTCAGGGGGTAGCGTGGTTCCTTGAACTCACTCTTGAACACGTTCTCCGGCCAGAAGTTCTCCCACCGCTTCCGCTCCCTGGGACGGCTGGTGATCTTCTTGTTCTCTTCGGATGCCCGGCTGGAGACGTAGGAAATGTCCGTGCCGATGGCGGCGTAATCCACGCCGAAGTTCTTGACTACGTACTCGATGTGGTTGAGGAAGGCCGTGATGTCGCCCGTGCCGCCGAGGAACGAGGGGATGGCGCAAATGCCCATGTAGCCGTCCGTGTCGCACACGGCGCGGATGACCTCGTCCGGCTTGCTCCGAATATGCTCGTTCAGGGCGCAACAAGTGGAATGGCTGACGACCATCGGCGCTTCGGATGCCTTCGCGGCCTCCAGCGTCGTTTTCCAGCCGGAGTGGGCGGTGTCAACGATCACGCCCACGCGGTTCATCTCGGCAATGACCGTGCGGCCAAAGTCGCTCAGACCGGCGTTGTCCGGCTCGGCACACCCGTCGCCCAGCATGTTACGGCGGTTGTAAGTCAGATGCATCATCCGACAGCCGAGCTGGAAGAAGATGCGGATGTAGCGCAGCTCATCCTCCACGGCTCGCCAGCTCTGAGTGAGGGGTACCCCGTTGCAGTTGAGATAGAGGCAGCGCTTGCCCTCCTTCTTGGCGCGGATGATGTCCTCCGGCCAGGCAGCGCGGATGAGGCAGTCGGGCATCAGGTCCGTGAGGTGGTTGAATCGCGCGAGCCGTTTGATGAGCGTCAGGGGGGCCTGGTTCTCTTCGCCGGAGTTTTCGCCGATGCACGTGACGCCGGCGGCGTCCCAGGCCTCGATGAATTCCTCTTTCTCCTCGGGGACGGTGGCCACACGGAGCATCATCGTTTCCTCTCGCATGTCCTGGAGCTCGATGTCCGATGCCCCCGCCTCGATAGCTGCGGCGATGGCATTGCCGTCAATCGCGGCACGGGGGGTGAAGCCGTACGACTCGCACACGATGGAGTTGGCGTGCAGCTCCAGCCCATGCTCCAGATCCTTCTGGTTTGGCTTTAAGGCATCCAGTGCGGCTTGTTTGGCTTCCTCGATTCGCTCATTCACGTGAGTCTCCTTTGCTTACCGCAGCGGCGGGCGATGGACGATGATGGACCTGACCGGGACCTGCCCGTTGCCGTCCGGGATGATCTCGAGTACGTGATCAGTGTTTTTCAATCCCTGGACGAGTGTGTACAGGTCTTCGAGGGCCGGGTCCTCGATGGGCTTCGGTTTCCATGTGTCCACGCCCATGCACACGACCTTCCACTTGACCTCGTAGCCCACCGGCAACTTGATCTTCCGATATCTGCACGCCGTAGCGATGCCGAAGTCACGCGGCTCGATGATGATTCGGCCTGACTTTGACACGAACCGCTTGTTATGCGTGCCGCTGCCGTCGGGGCCGGTGACCGATCCGATCACGTTATACTTGAACTGCTTGCAGTCGTCGGAAATCTCCGTGATTTTCAGCGTCCAGTCCTCCGCGACCGGGTCCTTGCCGAGGGTTACCCGTTTGATCGCCGGCCAGGTTACCTTGGGTGTAGGGCTGGTTCGGGTGGGGACGTAGCATTCGGGAAAAGACGATGGCGCCTTGCCGTCGATCCGAATCGTCGCGGTGCCGAGCGTGCCCTTGACGGGGAAGGCAATCACGTCCACGCGGTTCCCCTTGAACGCGAGTCGGAGCGCGCTGTCCTTCTCTTTCGAACTTCCGATCACCCCGTACGTGCTTTTCTTCCAGGGCTTTCCGGTGAAGGTGATCTCATCGGTCCTTTCCTCCAGCGCGCGCCGTGTTTCGTAAGTGCGAATCCGGTCCGACCATCCCGCCGGGGAGAGCGTGTTGTATCTGAAGTGTCGCAGAACCAGCCCGGCCAGGAGCTGTCCGCCTTTCTTGTTGGGGTGCACCGTGTCGCCGAGGAAGTCCTTTGCCTCCAGCTTGTGGTGTTTGAGGTAGTCGTCCCACTCCTTCCGGACCTCGACCAGCTCGCAGTTGTACTTCTGCGCCAGGTAGCGCGTCATGTCGGCCGAGAGTTCATCGGACTTGGTTCGCTTGGCCAGGGCCGCCGCGCCGCCTTCGCGTGGCCAGGCCATGTGGTGGGTGAAGGTCATGATCTCGGCCGTCGTGTATCGGCGGATGTTCGAGAAGATGCGCTCCAGCTCGCCCGTCGCCTCGCCGCCGTAGACATGGAAGAGGACGAGGTCGGGGTAGAACGGATAGAGATCGGCCACGGCGCAGCGCACGAGCGTCGGGGCCGTGTGGCCGCCAATGGCGCGGTTCTCGACGATCAGGTTGGCGTTCGGGTAGCGCTTCCGCAGTTCCTCTTCGACGATCTTCGTCCAGTGGCCGGCGACGATGGACTGGCCGTAGAAGAGGATCTTCACGTTGCGCTTGAGTTTCTCGTTGCTTGTCTCGAGCAAGGTCATGGTGCGTGGGATGCGCGCGCCAAAATAGACCTCATCAGGATGAGGCGGGATCGGGGGAATCTTGTCATCGTCAGCATTGCTCACCACCGCCGCCAGAAGCATCATCATACCGACTACCCATCCTTTCTCTCGCACGCCGGTCTCCTTTCGTGGCAAGTCCACTTTCAAGCCGCATGGATTTCACCATGCTTTCCTGTCGGTGTCAAGGTGGTGCGACGAAAAGGCTTGACTTCCGAACGGAAAAGCGTAGGTTCATGATGTAAAACCGTTATGACCGGAAGATGAGCAAGATTCTATGAACCCAGGGAAAACGGGAAAGCGGCGAATCACCCGACGGCGCGCAATGCGTGACATGCTTCTCGGCACGGCCGGCGCCCTTGGCGCGGCGAGGGTTGGCATGGCCCAGGAAGGCGCTGCCGCTGGGGGAGGAATCCACGTGGAAACACAGGAGACGGGGTCCGAAATCTGGCAGGTGACGACGGAGGAAAATCATCACTCGAACATCTATTGCGAAGTCCCATACTGCTCCGCCGACTCTCGCTACTTCGTCTACTTTCGCCGCAAGAATTATCCCAAGCGCGGCAGACAGTCAGAGTTCGTTGTGGTCGAGATCGGGACGTGGAAAAAGCATGTTCTCGACACGGCGGCAAGCACGTCGGGCTGCGCCATCACGCCCGACGGGACATTCTACTACGTGAAGCATGGTGAGGGCGATACACTGGACCTCATGCGCGCCGACCTCTCCGACGGCAAGCCGGAGAAGGTGTATGAGCTGAAGGGGAAGCGATGGACCTGGAGCCTGGGTACCGTGACCTCCGACCATCGCTACTACCTGCGCGGCAAGTGCATGGACGACGAATACAAGATGTACGGTATCCTGCTCGTGGACCTGAAGAAGGGGGAGGAGGCCGTCATCGACCAGGACCCCTATACCTTCAACGCCCATCCGCAATTCGAGCCTGGCACGGGGGATCGTGTGATGATCCAACACAATCGCGGTGGGAAACGGGACGAGAAGGGCAAGATGATTCGCAGCACGGGACCCGAGGGGGCAACGCTCTATCTCCTCACCATCCCCGATGGCCAGCGGATCGAGCTCCAGGTCGGCAAGCCCTACACTACACCTTGCACGGGACACCATGCATGGATCGGCAAGACGCGTGAGATGCTCCTGACGGTTGGCGCCGGGGAGGACTACTCATACGAAAAGGGCAATCTCCTCGCAGTGCGCGAAGGGAAGCCTGCGCGCGTGGCGGCCAAGGGATACAGGTTCATTCACGTCGGCGTCTCGCGATGCGGCCGGCTTTTTTCCTGTGACGACTGTCAGGGTGCATACAAGATCGTCATCGGCTCGACGCAGACCGGCAAGACGGCTGTCGTGTGTGAATCGAAGACGTCGATGGGCAAAGCGCAGAACACGCACGTGCACCCCTACCTGACGCCGGACCTCAAGTGGGTCATCTTCAACTCGAATCGCGGCGGCTTCCCTCATGTTCACGCCGCGAGTGTCCCCGATGGGATGGTGAAGCAGCTTCTCGATGCGTGATGGCCCTTGAGATGGCTTTCCGACGAGAAGTTTCCATGCCATTTTCTTGAGGATTGCGGTATAATCAAATCAATAGTAGGGAAGGCGGATGGTTGGTAAAGACAGAGGGGACGATTAAGAAACCGGTGAGATGATTCTCGTTATCACGAACAAATGCAATCGCCGCTGCGACTTCTGTTTCGAGGGGTCCTTCAAGGATGAGCCCCATCGGATGATGAGTCTCGATGACGTGGAGCGGATCTGCCGCTTCGCCAACCTGCCACACGTGCAGAGGCCGCTGGTGAGCGTCATGGGTGGCGAGCCGACGCTCCATCCGCAGTTGGTCGAGATCGTCGATCTCATTCTGCGCCTGAACCGGACCACCGATGTTCAACTCCTTAGCAACCTCCTCTGCGACCAAGTCCTGCTGCGCGAGCTGGCGCCACGCCGGATCGGGGCGCTGGTGAATGTCAGTGGGCTTCCCGGCTACCGCGATGATGAGCGCGATCTTCTTTTCGCAAACCTGAAACTCCTCCGGGAGGAGAGCGTTTTTCGCGGGCTCTGTCTGGCAGTTACGATCGTCGCGGAGGACCAGGACTTCACCTTTTTGTACGACTTGCTGAAACAGGATGAGCCGCAGTCCATCGGGGGCATCCGAATCGGAATTGCCATCCCCGGGACGAATTTTGAGAACCGTTTTGCACGGGAGCTTTCTCTGGGCTATGGCGACAAATACCTGGAGATCGTGGAGGAGTGCCATCGCATCCGTCCCAACCTGGGCTTTACGAACGAGTGCTGTGTCAACCTGTGCATGATGTCGGAGGAGGTGTTCAACCGATTGGCCCCTGTGGTTAGCAACTTGAAAACTTTCTGCGCGGGGAACCTGGACCTCATGCCGGATTTCTCGACCCACTGGTGCTACGCCTTCCAGGGGCACCCCGAGCTGCGAATCCGAAATATCTTCGACTACCGGAGCATGGACGAGGTTTACGACGAACTGTGCAGGCGAATGGTCGCTGTGGACAAGGAGCTTGGAGTGCAGTGCGACACGGCCCATTGCAAGAGCCTGCGCTGCATCGGCCCATGCCTGGCACTGAAGTATTACGAGAAACATGTGGTGAGCAAGTCGTGATGTGCCGGGACGGATGAAATGATATACGTTATTACGAATCAGTGCAATCGGCGGTGCGACTTCTGCTTCGAGGGATCATTCAAAGACGATCCTGAGCAGTCGATGAGCCCGGCGGACGTTCAACGAATCCACAACTTCTCGCATTCCTCGCGGGTCCATGGCATGTCGATCACCGTCATGGGCGGCGAGCCCACGGTCCATTCGCAGTTCGTGGATATCATGCACCTGCTTCGGCAGCTCAACCCCTCCCACGAGATGCAGATCCTGACGAACCTGCTCTGCAACCCCGCCATCCTGAGGGAAGTTGCCTCGCTTAACCTCGGTGCACTGATCAACGTCGGCGGCTACCCGGACTACTCCGCAGAGCAGAAGCAGTTGCTGCGTTCGAATCTGGAGCTCCTGCGGCGCGAGCGCGTCTTTCGCGGAATGTGCCTCGCCATTACGATTGTGGACGAGGACCAGGACTTCGAGTTTCTCTACGATATTTTGCGCCACGACGAGCCGGCCTCAATTGGCGCCCTTCGTCTCGGCATCTCCTCCCCGGGCACGGGGTTCGCCAATCGGTTCCCGAAGGAGTTCTCTACGGGCTACGGCGACAAGTATCTGGAGGTCGTGGAGCGCGTGCACCAGATACGACCACTCTTCGCATTTGCGAATGAGTGCTTCGTCAACATGTGCATGATGTCCGAGCCGGTCTATAACCGGCTGGCGCGGATCGTGAAGGGGCTGAACAACTACTGCTCCGCCAATATGGATATCCTGCCGGACTTCTCCACGCACTGGTGCTTTGCCTTCCAGGAAGTTCCCGAGATGCGCATCCACAACATCTTCGACTACCGCAACCTGGACGACGTCTACAACGCCCTCTGCGCCAAGGCGGCCGAGCTGGAGCGGAAGCTCGGGACGCAGTGCGACGCGACGAATTGCAAGGCCATCGAGTGCCTGGGGCCGTGTCTCGGGATGAAGTACTACCTCAAGCATCTGAAAGGTTGATTTGTTTTAGCGAAAACTGTCGAGCGATGACTCTTGTCATTACCAACAAGTGCAACCGCCGGTGTGACTTCTGCTTCGAGGGGGAGTTCAAGGACGGCCCCGAGCAGAGCATGAGCGTGGCGGATGTCGATCGTATCTGCACCTTCGCAAGTCTTTCCCGCGTGTATGCGCCGTCGGTCAGCATCATGGGCGGGGAACCCACACTCCATCCGCAGTTGCTCGAAATCATCGACGTGATTCGACGAGCCAACCCGACAGCCGACATTCAGATTCTCTCGAACCTGCTCTGCGATCCGAACCTCCTGCACGCCCTCAAGCCGAAGCACATCGGGTGCCTGGCCAACGTCGGAGGTTTTGCGGGGTACTCGGCGAAGGAGCGCGAGCTTCTTGAAAACAACCTGAAACTCCTTCGCGAAGAGGAAGTTTTCAAAGGCATCTGCCTGGCGGTCACCATCACCGACCCGGAGCAGGACTTCGGGTTCCTCTACGACATCATAAGGAACGACGAACCGAGGTCCATCGGCGGACTGCGCATTGGCATCGCCTCGCCGGGGTTTGGTTTTGCGAACCGGTTTCCGCACGAGCTGTCGTTGGGTTACGGCGAGAAGTATTTTGAAATCGTGAAGACGGTCCATCGCATCCGCCCCGTCTTCGCCTTTGCGAACGAATGCACGGTCAACATGTGCATGATGCCGAAGGAGATCTTCGGTGAGCTTGCACCGATCGTGAACAATCTTGGCAGGTGCTGCGGCGGAAACCTGGATATCTTCCCGGACTTCTCGACGCACTGGTGTTTTGCCTTCGAGGGCGTCCCGGAAATGAGGGTGGCGAACATTTTCGACCACCGAGACATGAATGAGGTGCGCAGGGCGCTCGAAGCCAAGGCGACGGCGATGGAGGCCCGGCTCGGCACGCAGTGCGACACGAGCGAGTGCGACAACATCCAGTGCCTGGGGCCCTGCCTCGCCCTGAAGTATTTCTACAAATACGTAAAAGAGGACGCTTAGCGCAGGGTCGGCTCCGCCCACGTGGCCCAGTCGTAACTGTAGGGACCGTCGGCATCTACGATCAGACTCAGCAGCACGGCCTTCCCGGCGTATTCCGATAGATCCACCTCCGCCGGATGCCAGCCGTCCGGCGCGGTCACCTGCCGGCGATAGAGTTCCTTCCCGTTCGCTTGGACAACGAAGATCACACTCTCTGACCGCGATCCGTCGCGCAGCCCCACGGCGAACGACAGCGTGATGGGTTTCTTGTCGGGGAGCCGGAGCAGGTAATCCACAGACGTCCAGCCATTGTTCGGCGGGTGAGCGTTGATGCCGCTCTTTTCAACGCCGTTCGACTTGCCGTTGCCCGGTCCGGCGCCGACGTGTCGAATGGGCAGTTGGGCGGGAGCGCCCTGCACTACCACGGACAGCGCGAACGGTTCGGCGGCGAGATCGAGTGGGAGCGCCGCCGGTTTCGGTTTCTTCCACAGGAATATCGCCTGGCCGGGCATGGCCATGTTCACATCGTAGCGGCACATGCCGTCCCTCTTCGCGGCCAGCGTGCATGACAGTTCCGGGTCGGGGCCGACCACCGTCGCCGTCTGCTTCGTCGTGACCACCTGCACCTGGATGCGTCTCGGCGGCGCTTCGAGAACAACGCGCGGCTCGCCCCAGCATGCCCAGTCGAAGCTCGCGTTGTTCGCCGGGCCGGGGGTGGTGATGAAGGCGATGCTCACCTTCTTGCCCCGCCACTTGTCGAGGGATACACTCACCGGCTTCCACTTGCTCTTGGCCCATACCTCGTTGAACACCGTCTCGCCATCCACCGCAACGAGGAACCGCACGCCGTCGCTGCGATCGTTCACGCCCAGACGCAGACCGATGAAGAACTCCAGGCGCGCGCGGCAGTCCCTGGGCAGGTCAACCGTGAACCGCCCGAACGTCCGCGCCGGTTCAGGCCCCTTTGCCTTCACCTTCCACGGTGGATGCGCGAAGATCGCCCGTTTCAACACACGCCCCACGTTGGCCTGAGACGCCTGGAAGCCTGCACCATAGTCCAATGCAGTCGTCTTGCCATCGACCAGTATGCCCGTCTCCGCCTCGTTGATCTGCTCGACGAAATCAACGCTCCCCTTCGGCGGCCGCCCCTTGAGCGATGCCATGAACTTTGTGTCATCGTTGGCGAAGACATGGATCATCGCGTCGTCCGGGGCCTTGATGATGTGAGTCGCTTTGGGGTCGCGCGCTTCGGGCAGATACACATAGGTCGTGTTCGGATCCAGGCCGAAGATCTTCTTCGCGTCATAGGCATACCAGTCGGCAATGTTTCCGGGCCCGGTTATGCTGCTCTGGCCTTTTACGAATTTATAAATAAGTTCCTCTTTGCCTGCCGTTGTGCGCACCATCCGCGAGCTGCCGGATGCTTCGCGCACGTAGTCAACCCGGACCCCGTTGCGTCCCTTGAGGCGGAACGTTGTCCGCGGGCCCCATTGACTCTCGAAATCGGGCCTCAATTCATCGTCCACCCACACCTTGGCCTCGTCGAAGAGGCACTGCACGATGGCGCTTCCGGCCTCGATCTGCGTGGCCGATGGCCGGGCGTAGGTGGGGATCACCCCCCAGTTTTCGTACGCTCGTTTCCATGCAAGGTAGAGCCCCCGGTTGCTCGGATTGGACATACCCAAGTAGCCGTAGATCGTTGTGTAGGGCGTGAGGAAATAGGAGCTGATCGGGTGACCGCAGGCAATGAACCCATCATCCCATGTCCCGAACACATGGTTCACCGCACGGGACGCATGGCGCTGGGCGAAGGCCTCGTATCGGCTGGTGACCTCGTCCAGTCCCTCGCCGGAGAGTGCCACCTGGGGCATCGCCTCGCGAAGCTGCTTGTGCAGGAGGACATTGCCTTGGGGCGCGTAAAGACCATCGACCTTGCCTCCGGCATGATTGGGAATGCAAATGGTTTGGTCGAGGTGGATGGCGTCGAAGCCATACTTCCGCTGCGCCTCGATCAATCGGTTCGTCAGCTCATCGCGCCATGCCCGGCTGCCGGGGTGGATGTAGGCGAACTTGATTCGCGGCTCTCGGTTCGGATTCATTCGATCCATGGGGGGTATCCACCAGAGCAGCTCCTTCTTGAAGGGGTCGCGCAGTTGGTATTGCTTGAACCGCTCGTAGGCTGGGTTCTTTGGGTCGCAGCCGAAGTAGTTCATGTGGGGCATGACGTGGAAACCCAGGCCCATCGCATACTTGACAAACTCCTGAAATCCCTCGCGGGCGGTATAGTCGGGGTAGTTCTTGTCGTAGCCATCTTTGCGCCAATTGGGGATATAGAGGAGCGTGGCGCTCGGGGGGACCCGCTCCTTCAGCGCATCGACGGTCTCCTTCTCCATGCCCATGATGACGAGAAAGCGAATATCCTTTACCCATGCCGGCTGCTGCTTTTCGAGTCGCGTCAGCCCCCATGCCTTCTCCATCCAGTCGCGGTAGCGCTTGGCCGGCACGCGCCAGTCGCCCTTGTGGAAGGCCAATCGCCACTCGACGGACTCCGCCGTCGTCAGGTCGTCGAACGGTGCGTGGTTGTGGGATTGAAATCCCAACGTTACCTCGCCCTTGCGCCGCCGCCACCGCAGCGCCTTGAAGCGCATCTCGCGATCCTCGCTCCACACCGAGAAGCCGCCGCCCTTCCCCTCCACCACCATCATCTGCACTTCCCAGCCCACCGGCCAGTTGAAGTAGATCTCCTGAACGGGGCACGTGCGATCGAGGCGCACGCCCGAGTTCCCCGGCACGAGCGTCCGGACCTTGTCCACGTCCAGGCCGGCAATCCCCCACTGAACCCCATACAGCCCCTTGCGCTTGGCCGATCCCCTCTGGCGGATGAGGATGTCTTGCGTTGCCGGGTCGATGGCCACGGTCGTTGTCAGCTCGTGGCCTGCGGGGAACACGATTGCCACGGTGGCTGCGTCCGGCCCCGTCTTCGTGCAGGTCACCTCAGCCTTCTCATCCACCCACACGGGGGTGCGCCACCAGAGCAGGCCGGTGACGCCCTTGTCGCCGGCCTCCGCCGTGTATGTCTCGCCGGTGACCGTGTTGGTCATCTTCACGATCACGCCGCGGTCGATCTCGATCCGTCCCTTCTCGGTGGTCACGACGATCCGGTCTCCGTTGACCTCCACGTCGGCGGATAGGAGGCGACACGCCACCACGCCGCACACCAGCACGGCAATGATCCCGAGATTTCGCATCATAGTTAAAGTTCTCCTTTGGGTATGGGTTGTTGGCGGGAGGACTGCATCATCCGGTCGATCATCAGGACGCGATGGCGAGCCATCTCATCACGGTACTTCGGATCGTCAATGGCATTGCGTCGCTCCAGCGGATCCTCCTCCAGGTCGAAGAACTGCTCGGGATGGTCGCCCGTCGCGTAAACGTATTTGTAACGCTCGGTTCGGACGCACGTGGTCATGTACGAACGGTCGTTCCGCATGTATTCGCACAGGACCACATCCTTCGTGGAACCGCCGCCCTCGATGAGGGGGCGCAGGCTGGATGCGCTCATGCCGGTTGGGATGCCGGCGTTGGCATAGTCGAGCACCGTTGGCGCAATGTCGTAGGTCTCCACCAGGCCATCGACCTCCGGTACGGCCGGCTTGCCGCCGGGCGGCGCGACGATCAACGGCATACGGGTGATCGGCTCGAAGAAGTTACCCTTGCCCAGGCGGCCGAGGTCGAACATCATCTCGCCGTGGTCGGACGTGAATAGGATCAGCGTGTTGTCGAGGATGCCCTTCTCTTCGAGGGCCTTCACGATCTCGCCGACCATGTCATCGATGAGCGTCACGAGACCGTAGTAGTAGGCAATGAACCGGCGGGCGACCTCGTCCTCCTCGGGGGTTGTCTCTCGGGGGGAGCCGTCCGGTTTGATGTGGTAGTTCGGCGGAAACTCCACCTCATCCATGGGATAGATCTCGTGATACGGCCTCGGCGGATCGACCGGTCCGTGCGGACCGCAGAACCCGCACCACACGAAGAACGGCTGGTCGTGGTCGCGCGTGGCGAAGTCGATGGTGTTCATCGGCGTCCAGTAGTCGATGTAGTCCTCGAGGGGGAGGACGTTGACGATGGCCGACCTGTGAGCCTTATATTCCGGTCGGCGGCGCTGCTCGTAGATCTCCTCGTAGCCGCCGGGGTGGCGCTCCTCCAGCCATGCGGCGTAGTCGCGGCCGAGCGGGCCGAGGCCGATGGGCAGTCCGGCGGATTGGGTCCATCGTCCCCCCTTGCCGCCGCAGACCTGCATTTCGTGAAATCCCTTCTCGGGCATCATGTGGATCTTGCCATAGGCGGCGGTTCGATAGCCCGCCGATTGAAGGCGCTCCATGATCGTGATCTCCCACGGCGGCAGGCCGGGGGTGTCGTCGATGATCGTCTCCATGTACTGCACACCGTGCTGGTGCGTGTAGCGGCCGGTCTGGATGCAGGCGCGGGCGGGGATGCAGACGGGGTTCTGTGTGTAGGCGTGGCGAAAGATGACGCCGCGTTTGGCGAGGGCGTCCAGATGGGGCGTCTTCATCCAGTCGGCGCCGAGGCAGCCGAGGGTGTCGTAGCGCTGCTGGTCAGTGGTGATGAGGATGATGTTCGGTCGCGGGTCGGCCATTCCAGTTCTCCCGTATCCAAGTGTTCCGCATACTCTGGCTTCCATTCTGGTAAGTTGGGGTGCGAAGGTCAAGGGAGTGCTTGAAATGGGTGCCGGGGCGATGTTACAAGAGTGGGGCATAGTGCTGCTCTCGATCAAGATAGGAAGGACCTGCGACATGAAAATGCCATCGCTTGTCTTGTTCTGTGGACTCCTGCTGCTCCAAACAGTTCACGGAGCGGACGTGCTCTTCCAGGACGACTTCACCCGCTCTCGGCGATACGAGATGCTCGGTCCGCCATGCGTCGAGATCAAGGATGGCACGTGCCGCTTCGCCAGCGCGGGGCGTGGCACGGCGCTTTTCACGCCCTTGGACGACCTCAATGAGGCGGTCGTTCGCACGTCCGTCACCATGGAGAAGCGTCTGGGCGGCAGGTGGAGCAGCGCCGGGGTGCATCTCCAGAGCGACCCCGAGAATAATTGGCGGCTCATGCTGGTGGAGGGTCCGAACGGCAAGCGATACATGGAATTGATCGAGCGATACTGCGGCGTTCACCAGGCCCAGAACGCCGCGCCTGCGAGCGGGACGCGGCTTTCGTCCAAGCTCGATGGCAAGCTCCGGGTATGGGAATATGGTGCGAGGTATGAACTGCGGCTTACGCTTACACCCAAGGCCATCACGGGCGAGGTCCGCGATCCGGCCTCCGGCGAGTTCTGGCGCAAGACCTATTACTTCACCTCCGGCAAGGCCGTGAAGCGCGGCCGCCCGGCCATCGGGTCGGCGGGGTTTCAGTGTTTCTTCGGGCCGCTGACCGTTGAGGGGAAACTGCCCCCGGCGTTGGCGGGGTTCTCGGTGACCAAGGGGAAGGCAGGGAGTGTTGTGCTGTTGCCGGGAACACCCCCAAACGAGTTTGGGGGTGGCACACGGGAGGCAGAACTGAGGGCGGCATTCGAGAAGGAAGGGTTCGGCGTAACGGTGCTGCCGTGGGACGATCTCGGCAAGGGTCGCATCCCTGCCGAGGAGGTGGACCTGCTGGTCGTTTCCGATGCCCGCCGCCTGCCCGTGGCGGCGAAGCCGCTCGTCATCTCGTTCCTGCGCTCGCGAGGCAAGGTCCTGTTCATCGGTGCGCCGGCATTCGGTGAGATCGTCGCCAAGAGCCCAAAGGGGTGGGTGAACAAGGAAGGATACAACGAGGCGCTTGCCGACTCCCTCAAGGCCACGCCATTGGCCTTTGTTGATCAGGAGTGGCAGCGGGCCGCACGGTATCCCGACAAACATGAGGCGAAGATCGAGCCATGCCCCGCCGAAGGGGAGGGCGCTTGGAAGGCGACGATCGATCTCGAGAGCTGGGACCTCTTCGGCAAGGGGTTGAAGCAGCCCTTCCCCGAGGGCCACTCGATCCTCACCTTCTGGGCGAAGGGCGATGAGGCTACACCACAACTCGCCGTCGAGTGCGTCGAAGCCGATGGGGCGCGGTGGATCGGCGGTGTGCCGTTGACAACCGAGTGGAAGCGCTACGTCCTGCACCCAAGCGACTTCCCCTACTGGCCGGACTCGAAGGCCAAGCGCGGCGGCGCCGGCGACCACCTCAATCCGCAGAACATGACCCGGATCAAGTTCGGCTTCTCGGGCAGCCACACCCCGAAGGTGAAGGGCGGCGTGCACACCTTCTGGATCCGCGACATCGCGTCTGCGCCCGACCCCGGTGGCGAAGAACCGGACTTCACACCACCCCACATCGAGGGCCTGTGCCCCTCGTTCAAGCTCTATCCCCTGTGGGAGACGGCGTCGCTCGTTCCGGCACAGGAGCAGCACATCCTTCCGCGGGACTGGCGGACGGGATGGAACGGCAAAGGCTATGCCCCGGTCCATCGCCCGGCGGGCAGGGGCTTCGACCGGAATGCCGCGTGGCGGTGGATGCCGGTCGGCATGGCCCGGGACGCAACGGCGCGGGAGCGCGGGGCGATCATCTGGATGATGCTCGGCAACAGCATCCATATGGATGCGCTGTGGGGCAGCGTCGGTGTGGCCGATGCAAAGGACGTGCTGAAGCCGAAGATGCTTCAGGCTGCCATGCAGGTCGCGAAGGCGATGGTACGGGGGGGATTCCTGGTGGAAGCGGGGAGCCGGTTCTTCTCCTATCGCGACGGCGAGACCATCGACCTCGGCGCGGAAGTGATGAATGCCGGGCGGACACGACGCCGGCTCACCGTCCGTGTGGACATCCGCGACATCCAGGGAAGGACGGTCTGTGAGAAAGATGCTGTGGTCGATATCGAACCGGGCAAGCGGGAGCGGGTCACCTGGACGTGGGACCCCGGCAAGTTGAATGGAGATGGATACAAAGTCCGGACAACACTCCTCGACAAGGATGTCCCCATCGACGTCATCGCGCACCCGCTGAACCGCATTCCGAGTGAGCCAACGGGTGCCGACGAGTACGTCACCGTTCGGGGCAGCAACTTCACCCTCGGCGACAAGAAGTGGTTCATGCTCGGCGTCAACTACCGGCCCACCATGATGGCCGGGCTGCCGACGCTCGACCTGTATCAGCGCGGCTACTACGATCCCGTCGCCATCGAGCGGGACCTGGAGACGATGGAGCGGCTGGGGATGAACTTCATCAGCGCCACCCACGCCCTCCAGCCACCGAAGGCCGACGACCCGAACTCCTACCGCGACATGGTGGACTTCCTCGACCGCTGCCAGCGGCACGGCATCAAGGTGTTCTACTTCCTGCCGTGGGGACGGCCCTTCCGGGGCATGAACGTGGAGAAGATCAAGCGGCACATCGAGATCGCCGGCATCAAGAACCATCCCGCCATCCTCGCGTGGGAGCTGGCGTGGGAGCCCATCGAGAACCCGTGGAAAGGGAAGATGGATTTTCTCATTGACGAATGGAACGCCTGGGTGGCCGAGCGGTATGGCTCGGTGGCCAATGCCGAGCGCGACTGGGCTTTTGAGATGGAGCGGCGCGACGGCAAACTGACGATCCCGACGGTCGAGATGTGCAAGACCCACGGCGAGTGGGACCGGTGCGTGGCGGCGTTCCGCCGCTTCTTCAGCGATTGCATCGGCCAGGCCTATGGCCGGACGATCCGCGAGCTGCGGAGGTTCGACCCGAAGCACCTGATCACGTTCCGCGGCGGGGCGTGCGGGATACCGAGCGGGATTCGATTTGCGCACCAGCACTCGGTTGGCGTGGCGAAGCATGTGGACTTCCTGAACCCCGAGGGCTACAGCCTGATGACGCAGGGCTGGGGCAACCCCACGCCGCCGGACGACATCCGGAAGGGCGGGCTGGTGACGCTTTACTACCGATGGTTGAGTCGCGAGAAGCCGGTGGTGTGGATGGAGTTCGGCTTCACCGTGCGCGGGTTCCACACCGAGTGGAAGACGGGGATGGTGCATGTCGATCCGGAGGAGCTGGCCCGGCAGAAGCGCGAGCACGACTGCTTCTACCGCATGTTTCTGGAATCCGGTGCGCGGGGGGCCGCGCCGTGGTGGTTCCCCGGGGGGTTCCGCCTGGGCGAGCGGAGCGACTTCGGGATTGTGAATGAGGATCGGACGGAGCGTCCCGTGTGCGAGGCGATTCGGAAGTATCAACCGCAATTCGAGAAAGTGAAACATGAGCAGCCGACGATGTATATCGATGTGGATTTTGACAAACAGTACGCCGATGCGTGGGAGGTCTACAGCGAGCAATATCTGGCCGCCGTGAAGGAGGGCGAGCGGCCCTACCTGCGGACGACCGGCACGGGGACGGATTCGGCGAACACGCCTTTGATTGCGGTGGGCGACACACCGTGCAATGGGCACAACCCGCCGAAGTATCTGAACGCGGAGTTCAACGCCATCGAGATCAACGTCGGCGACGGCTGGCGCGCGGTGCGGCAGGGGGACGTGGTCCAGGTCAAGCCGGGTGTGAAGGTCCTCTGCCGCGCGTCCATCGGCAACGTGGGCGAGGCGAAGTGGCTTGCGCCGCGTGATGACTTGAAGGAGGGGGGAATCTATCTCGCCGGGCGGAAGGAATACGGTCTCGACTTCAAGGCCCCGATCACCTCGGACACCGATTACCTCAAGGACGCGTCGGTCAAGGAGTTCGTCCTGATCCCGGCAGCCCGGGCCAAGCAAACCGTCTCCTTTGAGATGCTCGCCGAGGGCCGGACGCATTTCGGGCAGCGGGTAACGGTGCACATTCGGACGAAGGAATGAAGCAGGAAAACTTCCCCTGATTGGCTATTTCATAAGTTATGAATTCCGACATCATTCTCCTCGAAGGAGCGGTCTCGGTGAAAGCGGCCCTCGATGCGCGCAGCCGGGACATCCGTGTGGTCTATATGGTCCAAAAGAAACGACAAGACCGGAGGGCCCTCGAGCTGCAACGCCTGGCGCGAGCCGCCGGGGCCAGGGTCGAGCGGGTCGATCGCCGGTCCATCGACGAGATGGCCGTTGGCGGGACCCACGGCGGTATTGTTGCGGAAGCCGGGCCGCGGAGGTTCTCGTCGCTTGAGCAGTTGGTCTCAGGTGTCCCTCGGCCCTTTGTCGTCATGTTGGATGGTATCGAGGACCCCTATCGGCTTGGTCATGCCATCCGTGCGCTGTATGGCGCCGGGGTGGACGGTGTGGTCATGCGGCCCCGAAACTGGACCTCCGCGACCGCCACCGTCGTCCGCGCCTCCGCCGGCGCATCGGAGCTCATGCCCACGGCCCTTGCCGAGACGCCGCAGCAGGCGGCGGAGTTTTTCAGGGCAAAAGGCCTTACGGTCTGCACTACGGCTCGGCGAGCGGATGCCGTGTCCCTCCACGAGGCGGACCTGTCCGTTCCTCTCTTCATGCTGATTGGCGGCGAGAGGCGTGGCATCCAGCGGTCCTTTGTCGAGCAGGCCGACCTCCTTCTCGCCATTCCTTACGGCCGGGCGTTCGATCTGTCCCTTGGCACGGTGGCTGCCACGGCGGTAATTGCGTTTGAGGTGATGCGCCAGCGGAATCTGGCGCGGTAGTTGGGTATCAAATCAGAGGAAGGGCAATGGAACTTGAAGGTCGAACGGTGATTGTGACGGGGGCGGGAAGTGGTATCGGCCGCGCTCTGGCCCGTGAGTTCGGGCGCAACAGCGCGCGTGTGGTCTGCTGCGCCAGGCGGAAGGCGCGATTGGATGAGACCGTCAAACTCATCGAGGAAGAAGGCGGTGTGGGCGTGGCTATCCCGACGGATATCACCGATCATATCCAGGTGAAGCAGATGGTCGAAGAGGTCCTCGATCGCTTCGGATCGATCGATGTCGTGTTCAACAACGCCGGGAGTTTCCAGTCCATCGCCGGGGTGCATGAGGTCGATCCCGATGTGTGGTGGCAAGACGTGACAGTTAACTTATACGGTCCGCTGTTGATCCTTCGCGAGGTCCTGCCGCACATGATGTCGCGGAACGAGGGGATCATCATCAACATGAACGGCGGCCGGCCCGTGGGCGGCACAGGGTACGCCTGCGGCAAGGCGGGCCTGATGGAACTGACGCGAATTCTGGCGGAGGAACTCAAGATGCAAGACAGCGCCGTCATGGTCTTCTCTGCCGGGCCGGGGCTCGTGCGGACCGAAATGACCGAGTTGCAGGCGACCACGGAGGCGGGGCGAAGATGGATTCCCTCGACGAAGGACTCCTTCGACTCCGGCAAGACGCGCGCTCCAGAGGAGGTCGCCGTTGCAACGATCAAGATGATCCAGGTCGCCCGCCCCGAGTCCAGCGGCAAGAGCTACGGCCCGGCGACCGACTTCACCGACTTCTGAGGTGATGTCCCCAGAATCGAGGATTTTTGGCAGACGGGTCTTGCCGGATGATCGGCGGCTTATTCCTCTTTGGCTTTCTTCTCGCCGCCCTCGCCTTCCTCTTTCTTAGCGGCTTCGAGTTGCCTGGTCAGGCTCGCCGCTTGCTGCTTTGCCTTCTCGGCGGCTTGGGTGGCGGCGCGGAGCTGCTTTTCAATGTCGGCAATTTTTTTGTTCAGGGTGTCAATGGTCGCCTGTTTCCGGGCGGCGTCCTTCTTGGCCACGTCCAATGCCGCGTTGGCCTTGCTGAGCTGGGCCTTGAGCGAGTTGCGCTCCTTGGCGATCGCCTCGATGTCGGCCTTGATTTTCGTCACGTCGGCGTCTTTCTTCTTCACGGCGGCGGCCATGTCGTTGGCCCTTTTCTCCGCAGCCGCCTGAGCGTTCTTGGTCTCCTGCAGCTGGCGTTTGGCCTCGTCGTTGGCCATGGTGAGCTTGGCGACCTTTTCTTCCTTCGCCGCAAGCTGGTCCTTCACCTCCTGATACTGCTTCTTTGACACCATGCAGCCCGCGGTCAGAACGGCCATGGCAACGCACATTACTCCCAACACTCTTCTGCGCATGCTCCTTTTCCTCCCTCTTCAGGAATGCTTCCGTTTTTGCATTTCGATATCTGCCGGATAAAACACCTCCCTACTATAGCGGAAAACGATGCGCAAGTTCAAATGTTTTCTGATACGATTCGGGTTGCGCTTCCGTGACAAATGGGTATAATCGGCCGCCGTTCGTGAACGCGATCCTTCTGTCGAGGAAAGGGACTGCCCTATGAATGTCATCCTCATCATGGTCGATTCGCTCAACCGCACCTACCTCAGCCCCTACGGCGCCGACATCCAGACGCCGAACTTCGAGCGACTCGCCAGGCGATGCGCCACCATGGAGCGCCACTGGACCGGTTCCATGCCCACCATGCCCTGTCGCCGCGAGGTGCATGCCGGCATCCACGAATACCTGTGGCGCGGGTGGGGGCCGCTGGAGCCCTTCGATGTCACCCTCGCGCAGATGTCCCGGGAGAAGGGACAGGTGGCGATGCTCCTCACCGATTGCTACCACTATTTCCAGGAGGGCTCGGGCAATTACCACATGGACTTCACCGGCTGGGAATTTTTCCGCGGCCACGAGACGGACAATTGGGTGACCGACCCCATCGACCCGCCGCGGATCTACCACAAGATGCTCGAGGAGAAGGGCGAAAAGGGCGCGGCCTATATGCGCAACACGGCGCGCTTCCGGGACGAGCGGGATTTCTTCGGCCCGCGACTGCTGCGCCGAGCAGCGGAGTGGCTCGATGAGAACCACACGCACAAAAACTTCTTTCTCATGATCGACAGCTTCGACGTGCACGAGCCGTTCCACGTGCCGCCGCCGTATGACAGGATGTACGATCCCGACTTCACCGGTGAGTGGTCCATCTGGAACAACTACGGCCCGCTGGACTCCTTCGACGCCGCCGTCGCGAGGCACATCCGCGCGCAATACATGGGCAAGATCACCATGTTCGACAAGTGGCTTGGCGTCGTGCTCGACCGGATCGACCGCTACGGCCTGTGGGACAACACGCTCGTCATGCTGACATCGGACCACGGCCACCACCTCGGCGAGCACGGCTGGGTGGGGAAGAACAAGGCGCCGTTCTTTACGCACTTGACGAACATCCCGTTCTTTCTCTCTTGCCCCGGTATGAAGCCGAAGCCCGGCAGCCGGTCGAAGATGCTGACAAGCCAGATCGACATGTATCCGACCATTGCCGAGGCGCTGGGCCTGAAGATTCCCAAGGACTACACGGTCCACGGCTACTCCATGCTCCCGGCCCTGCGAGGGAAGGTGAAGAAGATACGCGACATCGCCCACACGGGATACTTCGGCATGCCGGTGGTCGTCACCGACGGACGCTATGCCCTGCACAAGATGCCGGCCCGGCCGGACAATGCGCCGCTGTGCTCCTACGGCATCAACCTGGAGGGGTTCCACAAGCGGTCGGTGAATCCGTACCAGAAGGCCATGACGGGCCGGTTCCTGCCTTACACGGATGCCATTGTCTACAAGAATCCCCTGAGGCAACTCAAGTCGTTCGAGAAGGAGACGGAGACTGGGAAGGACGCGCAGGCGGACCTGCTCTTCGATCTCAATGTGGGCGATGACATCTCGCAGGATGTCTACAAGAAGAACCCCAAGATCGTGGCGCGGTTGACAAGAGAACTCATCAAAGAGTTCGAGCGGATCCGGGCCCCCGCCGAGCAGTTCATGCGCCTGGGACTGGACGAGGAGGGCTGAAACCGTGATGACCGAAGGCGACGAGAAGAACATCGAGACGGAGGCCGGGAAGTCGCTTCCGGAGCCCATGCTTCTTGCAGGGATTGTGCTGCTGGGGCTGATCCTTCGCACGATCCTGATGCTGGGCCGCGGGCAGGTGCTGGAGTTCGACGAGAACTTCTACCTCATCCTTGCGCGGAATCTGTTCTCCGGTGCGGGCTACGTTCTCGACATCTACCCCGACATCAAGTACCCGCCATTGTTCCCCCTTGCCGCCGGGACGCTGAACCTTCTCGTCGGCCACCTCATCTGGGCTGGGCGGACCGTCTCCATCCTGACCGGCGCGCTGACTTGCCTCCCCTTCTACCTGCTCCTGAAACGATTGGACCGGCCGAAGGTCGCCCTGGTCGGCGCGCTCTTCCTTGCCGTATTCCCGCCGGTCCAGAATTTCGTGATGCACAGCCTCCGGTCGCGGGATGTTCTCTACACCGGCGCGGAGCCATTGTCTCTTTTCGTGAT
The DNA here is from genome assembly GCA_013152475.1 of Planctomycetota bacterium. Taxonomy (GTDB): domain Bacteria; phylum Planctomycetota; class Brocadiia; order JAADGH01; family JAADGH01; genus JAADGH01. Next base: position 35,908 of record JAADGH010000250.1, on the reverse strand, counting down.
GATGTGGGGTGTGCTGTTTATCGTGTGGAGCGCCAAGGGCGGCCCCAAGCTCCTGGCCCTTGCGGGGGGAGCGGCGTTCGGCCTTGCCTACCTGGGTCGGCCCGAGTGCATCGCCTTTGCACCGGTCTATGCCGTGGGTATTGTTGTGCTGGGAGTGATTGTCGATCGCGCTTCCCTTCGCCATCGAATCCTCTGCGCTCTGTTGTGCATCGTGGGTACGGCGGTTGCGATTTGCCCCTATGTGCTCTACCTGCACAAGCAGACCGGATTGTGGACGGTAAGTGGGAAAATGCTGATCCCCAAGGTCCGGATCACCGGGGTGGATGAGGTGTTCGACAAGAACGACTGGACCGATCTGCAGGAGGACGCCTTCGCCCTGAGCCCGGACAACAGACACCTTGAGAGCGCCCACTGGGGCGTGAGTGACTACCACCGCAGAAAATATGCCGAGGGGGGAAGTGTGGGGTGGCGCCTGAGCGCGGGGCGTATCCTGGCCAATGTCCGGCGGTATCTCAGTTCGGTCTTTTGGGACCTGTGTCCGGTCTATCTCTGGCCGTTCTTCATCGGGGGATTCGTCCTGGCGGTCGTCCGGTGTTTCAGGGGTCGGGCGGACCTTGAAAACGAATTCCTGCTCCTCGCCCTCACCGGCCCGGGCGTGGGGCTCGTCCTGGGGTATCGAATTCTCCCTCGGTATCTCATGCCGGTCTGTTTCCTGGTCGTTTACTACGCGGCAACAGTGGCAGTGTGGGCGGGCCGGCGCGTGGCCAAGTATGGCGGCGTGGCACAGCGGGCGCCGGTATCGGTGCTGGCGGTCGTGATGGGCGTCCATGCCCTGTGGCCGGCGATGTTCGCCAACGAAGCGGCCCGAAGCTGGCTGGCGTTTGCCGTCGAGCGCGGCACGGTGGCGGACCTTCTCGACCAACACACCGACAAAGACATGTCCATCATGAGCTTCCATCCTCAGGCCGTCTTTCGAGCGGGTCGGCGCTGGCGGACCATGCCCCTTGCAGAGGCGAGGCGGGTGTTCGAGTATGCCTACAACACGAAGGCCGATGCCGTTCTTTTCGGCCAGGACCATCCCCCCACCTACAACTACCCATTTCACAGGCAGGAGCGGTTCCGGTGGGTATTGTTTGATTTGCGGCCGTTGCTTCGGGCGGGAGCGCCCCTCGACAAAGGCATCTTTCAGCCGGAGAAGCGCATCATCAACCGGACCCCCAGGGGCAATGTTCGGTTCATGCTGATCGTGAAAGCCGTCCCCGCGCCGTCGCTGCAGCCCCCCCGGTCTGACCGCTAATCCCTCGGCCGGGCGACGCAGAAGATGTAGTGATGGTAAGTGGTGTAGATTTCCATGTGTTCGATGCGGAAGCGGCGGGAGAGTGCGGCACGCAGGGTCTGCCAGGAGCGGGGATGGGCCCCCCGGTCATATCGCCAGAGCAGGAGGCTGACGAGGGAGCTCGGCCACGGGATGATGTCGCTGAGAATCACCCGGTCCCTGACCACACGGCCGAGTTCGTCGATGAGCTGCCCCACCTGTCTGTCGGAGAGATGATGGCACATGTTCACACACAACGCCACATCCACGCTCTTCTCCCGCAGCCCGATCTGTGTTGCGCTTCCCAGCATGGCCAGCGATTCCCTGTGGTGCGGGTTGAATCCTCCGAGCTTCGCCGGGTCGTTATCGAGCCACACGTACCATGCCGTTGGTGGAAGCATCGACGCCGCCAGGCCCGTGCCCGCGCCCACGTCGAGAACCGTCTGGCCGTCGGTTCCCGCGAGAAGGGGGCGCAGGCGATGGAGGAGCTGCCGCACGCCGCAGAAGGTGCGCATCTTGTTGTAGACCCAGGGGCGGGCGACGATACGGTGCAGCAGGGCCTTAAGCAAGCTTCGCCTCCTTGACGGCGGCCACGACCCGGTTTTGGTCTTCCTCCGTCAGGTCGTTGTAGAAGGGCAGGCGCACAAGGCGGTAGCTTGCGTCCTCCGTCACGGGGCAATCTCCCGGCCTGCCCCCGAACTTTCGGCCCATGTCCGAGAGGTGGAGGGGGAGGAAATGGAACGTGCTCTGGATGCCGCGGGACCTGAGATATGCAATGAATGCCTGCTGCTGTTCGGACGAGGGAAGCAGGATGTAGAAGAGGTGATAGGGCTGCTCGCAATAGGGGGGAACGAAGGGCAGTTGGACCCCACGCTCCTCGGCCCAGTCTTTCAATCCTTCATAATACGTGTTCCATACCCGCCGCCGCTTTGCCTCGATCTCCTCCCGCCCTTCGAGCTGGGCATAGAGGAACGCCGCGAGGATGTCGGCGAGGAGGTAGCTGGACCCGACGTCCACCCACGTGTACTTGTCCACCTCGCCACGGAAGAAGCTGCTGCGGTTCGTGCCCTTCTCGCGGATGATCTCGGCGCGTGCGGCGTACTGGAGATCATTGACCAACAGCGCGCCACCCTCGCCGCAGGTAAAGTTTTTCGTTTCGTGGAAGCTCTGTGCGGCAAGCTGCCCGAACGTGCCCAGGCACTTGCCCTTGTACTTGCCGAAGAGACCGTGCGCGCTGTCTTCTACGACGGGGATGCCGTGGCGATTGGCAATCCCCAGGATGGCGTCCATCTCACTCGCCACGCCGGCGTAGTGGACCGGGACAATGGCCTTCGTGCGCGGCGTGATAAGCGCATCCAGCTTCGACTCGTCCAGGTTCAGCGTGTCGGGGCGGATGTCGGCGAAGACCGGACGCGCGCCGCGGAGGACGAAGGCGGTTGCCGTGGTTACGAAGGTGAACGATGGCACGAGGACCTCGTCGCCGGGCTGGATGTCCAGCAGCAGCGCGGCCATCTCTAAGGCATGGGTGCAGGATGTGGTGAGGAGTACCTTCGGCACGCCCAGCTCGCGCTCGAAGAGCTCCGTGCATTTTTTCGTAAACAAGCCGTCGCCCGATATGTTGCCCGTGGCGATGGACCGGGCGATATACTCCTGCTCGTTCCCCACGAAGCACGGCCGGTTGAATGGGATGTCATACTTCGTCATGAGTTCGTCCTATCTGGCTGAACACGCCCAACCCCGCGTCTGCGCGGGGCTGAGCGTGTCTTTTGCAACCGAAGAGGCTCACGGCATCGAGGTCTTCCACCACTTGCTCAGGTTCACGTCCAGTCTCTCCGCGAGTCGGGAGTTCGGCTCGGTGAAGTAGTCTATCAGATACTGCTTTAGCCCGGGAGGCATGGTTGAGTCCCCCTTCTCCCCTTCGTTGACCACCTTCCCAAGCGATGCCGGGACAAAGCTCGCGGCAACCCCGAGGAACCCATAGAGATCGCGCAAGACATTGGCCGATTCAACAATCTGCTCGAAGAGGATGATCTTCATGCAATCCCGCTGCACGCGCCGTTCATACCTCTCAATGTAGTCGATGTAGCGTCCTCGCTGCAGATAGGCGAAGGGGGACACGGAAATCTTCTCACGATTGTACTGGTTCCGTCGCCCCTGCTCCTTCACGAACGCCTCTTCCATAGGGAGCGTCTCCAGGCCGTTCTGCACGCTGAACCAATAGTTCGAGACGGCCCGCTCGATGGGGTCGCGCAGGAGGAAGATGATCTTTGCCTTGGGGAAGGCCGCTGCGATTCGTGTCGCCGCCTTCTCCGATTCCATGTAGCTCGTGCTCTTCTCCCCCCACACCCGCGCGCCGGGCTTGCCGTTGAAGAAGTGGGCCCGGTAGTAGTCGAGGCCGCGCTCGAATAATTCGTCAATGAGAAAAAACTTCGGCTCGGGTCTGAGGGGGACGGCCATCTCGATCTCGGGATGCTCCGCGAGGAGGTGGTACAGGTAGGTGGTGCCGGAGCGCTGCGCCCCGGCGATGAAGAAATGCTCAGTCTCCGTGCTCAATGGTTTCCTTCACGTGATACACGTCCGCCGCGCTGGTCTGGTTGAGGAGCCGAACCGTGTATTCGCCAAGCATGCTCAGGATCAGGATCGTTACGGCGTTGAAGAACGACAGCAGCACGATCAACGAAGTCCAGCCCGGCACGCTTCGCTCGATGATGAGCCCGCGAACGAAATAGAACAGTGCGAGCAGGAAGCTGAGTGCCGCGACGACGAAGGCCATCATGCTGACCAGGCGAAGCGGAACAGCAGAGTAGTTGAAAAGAATCCGCATCACCAGCTCGGTTATTTTGAAGACGTTGTAATTGCTCTTCCCGACATCGCGCTCGCGATGATCGACCATGACGTTCGCCCGGTTGGCCGAGAACATGAGGGCCATGCCCGTGATGTAGGGATAGCTCGTGTGATACGAGCAGATGCGCTCCACCACGTCGCGCCGGATCAGCCGGAAGCTCGTCATGGTGAAGTCCTTCGGCTGGTGGAAGATCCTCCGGTTGATCGCACCAACGACGATACTCCCCCAGCGGCGATAGAGGGCGTGTCTTTTGTGCCGGAACTTGCCGACGACGAGGTCGTAGCCCTCCTTCGCCTTTTCGATGAGGTGGATCATCTCCTCCGGCGGGTTCTGCATGTCGTCGTCGAGGGTGATGACATAGTCGCCCGTGCTCTTGCGAAGTCCGCACAGCACCGCCGTGTGTTGGCCGTAGTTGTGCAGCAGATTCATAGCCACGAGGTGCGGGTTGGCCTGGGCCTTCTCACGGACCACCTCCCAACTGCCGTCGCGGCTGCCATCGTTGACGAGGAGGACCTCGTAGTCGAGCTCATGCTTCTCGAAGAAGGCTACGATGCGGTCGATTGTCGTCCCGATAATGCCCTCGCTGTTGTAAACAGGGATGACAACGCTGTATTTGATCGGCTTTTCTTGCTCGCTTATCATAGTATTTCATCATGCGGTTTCGGCGCAAGAGAGTCAAGCCGAAACTGCCTCAATCACTTCTTCGGCTCGCGGTCAAAGAAGGGGTTCTTGCCGGTGGCGCTGAGCGGGATGCCATGGACGAACTTGACGTCGTCGCCGAGCAGGTTCAGGTCCATCACCGCCTGCCCAATCGTATACATGATCCGGTTGTCTACCCGATGGTTCGTGGCGACACTCACCGCCGACCCGAGGGCGATCCCCAGGTCGCCGGTGTTGTAGGCGCAGGGATGCTTCGGGTGCTTCTCCTTCTCCGCACAATTCTCGAAGCCGCACATGCCGCACTTCTTCAGGGCCATGGGCTTGATCTTCGTGCCGATGAGGAACACCACCGGGGCCGTCAGGATGTTCTCCGCATCGCGGGTGAAGAAGGCCATGTCGTACTCCGCCGCGATCTCCTTCATCCGGTTCGAGACCTTCTTGATCTCATCGCCCTCCATGAGGGCCAGCACCAGGTTGTCCTCCCCGCGGGCCTTGGGCGCCGTGCGGGCGGCGATAAGCATCTTCTTTGCCACTTCCTTCAGCGCCTCTGCGTTCAGCTCTTCCTCACGTGTGATTCCCATTGAATCCCTCCTTTCGTTATTACGTTAAAACTCCCACGGCTGGTCCGGCAGGTCGAACTGCTCGGCCAGCCATTGATAGGCCAGTCGGATCGACTCCTCCGTCGGCTGGTGCCCGGTGCCATGATCGAAGCAACCGGCTGCATCCTTCTTGCCGTAGAGCTCGTAAACTTCCTGCGCCGCCTGGATGTACTGCCAGCTCGCGGGGCGGTCCGCCTGCCCCGCAATCACGAGAAACGACCGTGGCGCGTGCAGGGCCAGCAGTTGATGATGTGCCAGGGGAAAGTCCGCGTTGTGGATCTGCTCGCCCAGATACCACGGCGCATCCCAGTTGGTGAAGTCCCACCCGATGCCGAAGTCCGATGCGATGATCGCCGTGATTCGGTCGTCGAGGCAGCCGGTGTAGAAGGCCATCTTGCCTCCAAGGGAATGACCCATGACGAGGATGCGCTCCCGGTCGATGTCCGGCTGCTCCAGCAGCAGGTCCACGGCGCGGCTTGTGTCCCAGATCAGCCGGCCCATGCCGGTCCAGTGCGGATTGTCCGCCAGCACTTTGTCAGCGGCGGCCTGCCACCACGCGAATCCTTTGTCGGACTTGGGGTCGGGCACGGTGTTGTAGGGGAATGCCTCCGTGCACACGACGACATACCCCTGCTGCACCAGGTGGCGACCGAACTGCACGTTGGGCCGTTCGGTTTGGCGCTCGCCCTTCTCCAGATCGTACCCGCACATGAGGTCCGGGTGGTAGAAGGGCGCCACCGCCCCCGGCCGAGGGGAGCGGGGGGTCTTGCGGGGGACCATCAGCACGAGCAGTTGGCGAATGCCCGGCGCCACCGGTTGGCGGAACACCGTCCCGCTGTATTCCGGCTGTTCGAAGGTGCCGATGATCTCGGCGGCCTTGTCGAAGTCGCCGAAGGACGGTCTGCCGAGGACCTCGTCCCATTGCGCGCGAAGGCCCTTCCGCACCTTCTCCCAGCTCCGGATTGTCGGCTCGACGTCCTCCGGGAAGATGGGCTTCAGTTTCTCATCTTCACCCAGGTCGTCGTACGCCGGCACGCTCAGTTTCTGGGAAACGGTTCTCTCACTGGGCACAGTCTTGCCACTCCTACATTTCTTAGAACTTATCCGTAAATTTGTAGGCGCAGGCTTTAGCCTGCGATTCGACGCACCCATAAAGGGCGCGACGACAGAAGACCGTATTTGCGGATACGTCCTTAATGTAGAAGAGCCTTCCAGGCTCTTCCGGAAGCGGCAAGATGCCGCTCCTACCTTAAAGTTCGAGTACCATCCCGTCGTCCGCGATGAAGACCTTGTCGCCGAGGATGCCTTTGGCTTTCTCCAACTCGCCTTCGGGATCATCGAGAATCGCCCGGCCGTGATGGATGAATCCCAACCGGCCCACGTCCTTTTTCGCATCCTTCAAATACCCGCAGACATCCTCCACCTTGTGGTGCCCCGTCTCCATGAAGAACAGGTCGCACCCGTCGAGGAGCGGGTCCAGCTCGCGGACGTCCCTCACATCCCCGGAGAAGACGATACTCGTTCCATCGGCCTCGATGCGGAAGGAGAAGGACTGCCATGACTTACCGTCCTCCGGCTCGCCGAGATGTGCGTTGTGCATGGCGACGACCTTCAAGCCGTCCTCATCGTGGATCGTGCCGTCGGTGTAGTCCGTGGTGTCGATGGTGAAGTCGATCTTGAACCCGCCCTCCGTGCCCTGGAGCATGTCGAGCATCCCACCCCACGCCGTCAGGTTGGGTATGAACAGCTTGACCGTCTTGCCCGAGATACGCTTTTGTGGATATTTCGTCAGACCGTTCACCTTCCGGATTGTCCAGAGCAGGTTTGGCAGGCCGCCGATATGATCCATGTGCGTGTGCGTGATAAAGATGGCGCGGGTCGCGAGCAGATTGATGCCCGCGAGGTGCGCCGTGTAGGAGCAGCACTCCCCGGCGTCGAACCAGGTGACCCCGCTCGGCCGCTCGATGGTGAACGACACATGATGCCGGCCCGGCATGGGTTCCGTGCCGCTGCATGTGCCGAGGCAGGTCAACTTCATGCTACGTTGCTCCTTTGGACAATATCTGTTGGATCGCGGAGTACACCACAACCGCCGCGCAGTTCGCGACATTGAGCGAGTTTTTTCGCCCGAACACCGGCAGCTTCGCCAGCGCATCACATTCCTTTAGCGTTTCCCTCTCCACGCCGAGCACTTCGTTACCGAGAACGAAGGCAACGGGGAATTGAAGGTCGATGTCCCAGATACATTGCGCTCCTTCCACCGTCTCGATGCCCACCGTTTGGTACCCTTCTGTCTTCAGAGAGCGAACGGCTTCCAGGCTTGTATCAAAATTAGTGGAGGGAATGAACTTGTCTGTGCCGAGGGCGGTTTTTGCCACTTTTCGGTGCGGTGGCGTGGCGGTGTAGCCGCAGGTTACGATGCGCTCCACGCCGCAGATGTCCGCCAGCCGGAACATGTTCCCCACGTTGAATGCGCTGCGCAGGTTGTCGAGGACGAGGACGATGGGGTGTTTGGTCACCGGGCCATCGGTGTCGCCGGTTTTCACTTTGATGTCATCGTCGTTCATCATCACGCGTTCCGGAAGTCGATGACCGTCTCGCGGTAGGCCTCGGGCAGGCCGAGGTCGAAGCGACGCCCCTGCACGACATAGCCTGTGAAGCCATGCTCCTGCCGGAGCCGGTCGAGGCAGGAGGTAAGCTGGAACTCGCCGCGCTCGCGGATGTTGTGCGTGATGTGATCTTCGAGATAATCAAAAACATCCGCCGTGAGGACGTATTGCCCGAAGATGGTCAGGAACTCGCCGGGGTTCATGCCCTCCACGCGAAGATGGTTGTGGGCATACTCCAGGTCAGGCTTCTCTGCGAACTCGCTGAGGGACAGGACCGACCCCGGCTCGTCCCATGTGCCACCCATGCAGCCGAAGTTGTGGATATCCTCTTCCGGCGTGATCTTCATGCCGACGACGCTCTGCCCGACGCGGTCATAGACCTCGACCAACTGCCGCGCGCAGGAGGTCTCCGTGTTCGATGCATACAGGTGATCCCCCAGCAGCAGCAGGAACGGCTCGTCGCCCACCCACTCCTTGGCGCAATAGACCGCGTGGCCGAAGCCCTCCTGCGTGTCCTGGGTGATGAACGTAATCCGCGCGCCCAGGTCCTCTAAGTGCTGGCAGTAGCGCTGGTCTTCCTGCGACAGCTTGTTGAACACCTCGATGGGCGGCGTGCGGAAGAACTCCTCGAAGAGATCCTTGTCGCCGCTCTGGACGATGATGCAAATCTCCTCGATTCCCGCACTGAGCGCCTCCTCGGCGATGGCCATGATGACCGGTTTGGCCCGGCCGGTACGATCGACGATCGGGAACAATTCTTTCTTGATCGCCTTGCTGGCAGGGAACAGTCGCGTGCCGTAGCCGGCCGCCGGGACGACCGCCTTCCGCACACGTTTGCCGGATTGGATGACGAGCTTCAGGCACGACATGCCCAGATCGCGCTCGATGATCTCGACGACCCTGCTCTGGGCCTCCTTATCTTTGACAATAAACTGTGCCGTGCCGTCGCCTTGCGAGCCGACACCCTTCCCGCCGAAGATGTGGGGTTGGATGGCTTCGTGGGTCAGGACCTTGTGCAGCACCGGCGCAGTCAATTGTGATGGACATGCCGGCTGCAGGTGCTCGTCAAACTTCGCCTGGGCCTCCGTCATGAGCGCACCCACCGTCTTGGCATCGCCTTCTTGCAGGGCGGCCACCGCTTCATGAGCAATCCGCTTATTGATCGGGCCGAGATACTCCTGCACCTTGCGCTGCATGTCGTCCTCAGCGAAGGGGTAGCAGTGGTTCAGCTTGCTGAGGATTTCCTTCGTGTCCTTGCTGGCGTTCAGATCGACGATGACGAAGTGGAGGTCCTTCGGCACGTTGAGTTCCTTCACGTCGATCCGCTCGCCATCGAAGGTCATCATGATCGGCCGGTTGCCGAAGGCGCACCCCTGGTCCATTCGCCCGCAGCGCGAGGGCGTCGTGATCTCGCCGAGGTAGGCGTACTCCATCTCGCCGCGGATCGTCATCTTCAGGTCGTAGATCCGGTTGAATGCCCGGGCAACCAGGACGCAGATCGCGGCGCTCGATGAGAGCCCTTTCTTCACCGGCAGGTCGGTCAGGTAGTTGTCGATCTCCAGCCCGCGGACGCGATAGTGGGTGTACACCTGGTAGGCTACGCCGGCGGCGTAGCTGAAAAAGCCGCCCTTCTCCGCCTCGGCCAGAAGGACCTCGCTGTCCATGGGCAGCTCGAAGGGGCCCATGCGCGTGCCGTCGCTGAGCGCCGAGCGGAGGATCAGCTTGCTTGGGTGCGGCTTCACCTCGGCATGGATGCCCTGGTTCGTGCCGGTGATGATGGTGAAGCCTTTCTCCAGCTTGGCGTTGATCCGGCGGTACCCTCCCGCCCAGTCGCTATGCTCGCCGAAGAGGCAGATGCGCCCAGGAACAAAAACCTTCATCGTTGCGACTCCTTTCGGGTTTGCGCGTCGGCTCAAGGCGTCTATTTATATCGGCTTTGAGACAAATGTCAAGTGCGCACATTCTTGACACGGCGTGGCGGTTAACCCATAACACCTTGTGAGCAAACAATCCGTCGAAGGCTAAGCCATGAAACGATACGCCGCATGCCTGGTCGTTACTGTCTCTCTCGCGATCACTTCTATTGCGCAGGACCAGGCAATATCCCTGAAGCCTGAAGACGGCTGGAAAGTAATCCCCGGTTGGACGCCGCTGACAAAAGCAAAGACGTACTCGCATGAATTCGCCGATGGCACGGCCATCATTGGGCTGGAGATTGGGCCGAGGGATGTCGGCGTCGTCACACAGGTGCGACCGAAGTAGCCCGCCTCACCACTCGAATCGCGCCATGCTCACACCTCGCCTCGGCCACTCGGCGCTGGAGATGAACCACTGCCCATCCTTATCCTCGATCAACTCCGGGCAGTGCGCCAGGAGCGTGGTCACTTCTTCGGCATTGCGAAAGTCCGTGGGCGTGTCGGATCGCAAGACATAGGTGCGGTTGTCGTAGGGGCCGTGCGTTCCGTCGTAGATTGTCCAGAAAAGATAGAACTGCCCCTCGTGTTCCAGAATCATCGGCGACTCCGGTGCACCCTTTCGGCGCATGGCGAATATCTCGATAGGCTCTTCAGACCAAGCGACCAGATCTTCCGATGTGCGAAGGAACAGCGAGTGGCCTGCGACGTAAACCATGTGATACAGACCATCTATGACCGAGACATGGGGGTCGCGCGCCCCGCCCGATTGTGTGAAACAGGTCGTGCGTGGCTGCCAGTGGAAAAGGTCGGACGACGTGGCCAGACGCATATCGATAGGGCCGTAGAACAGAAAATACACCCCGTTGCGCTCGACCGCGAAGGGCGCATAGAACTCCTTCCGCTCGCCCGGCCGGTGAGCGGGGACAAGGACCTTGGGATGCTCCACCCATGCACCGGCCTGGAGAGACTCCCCCAGCGAAGGCGCCGGGCTGGTGATGTGGAAGGATAACCATTCGCCTTCGTGAATATTCGGCGCCGGGGTGTATGGAGCCGTGATGCCGAAGCCGTGCCACCTGCCGTCCGTTGCGCGAATAAACGTGTGGTCGTTGGGGACCCAGTCCTCATACCATATGCCGGCGCCAAGACGCTCCGAATCCGGTCCCGGGAAAACATCGCCCTCCGGAATGTAGATCGGCACGAAATCACCGATGATGCGCATGTCCGTCTCTCTCTTTCTGCATTATCGAATTGTTGTGTGGGCCAGCATATCACGAAGCCTTACCCCACGCCATCCCCTTCCTGCCGAAAAGCAACTCGAAAGCACAGTGGCTTCTGCGGGACGTTTCTGATATACTATCCCGATTGCAAGTGGTTTCTCAATGATATGGAGTGACCTATGCGTATCGAGTTCTTGGGTGCGGCGAGGAATGTTACCGGTTCACGGCATCTGATCCATGTCAACGGCAGCAAAGTCCTGCTCGAGTGTGGCATGTTCCACGGCCACCGGTTCGAGGCGTATGAGCGGAACAAGAATCTCCCCTTTGATGCGCGCGAGATCGACGCCGTAGTACTCTCGCACGCGCACATCGACCACAGCGGCAACCTGCCCACGCTGCACGCCCAGGGCTTTAACAACAACATCTACTGCACGTCGGCCACGCGCGACCTCTGCAGCATCATGCTCCGCGACAGCGCGCACATCCAGGAGCGCGACGCGGAATACCTGCGGAAGAAGGCCGCCAAGACAGGTCAGCAACCGCTCGAGCCGCTCTACACCATGAGTGACGCCGAGAAGGTCATGCGCCACTTCGTCGGCCTTGGGTATCACCGGCGGTTCTGGGTGGCCGAGGGGGTGGAGGGGACGTTCTACGATGCGGGCCATATCCTCGGCTCGGCGGTCGTTGTTCTGGAAATTCGCGAAGGCGAAAACCGAACCCGTCTTGCCTTCACCGGCGACCTGGGGCACCGTAACGTCCCGATCCTTCGCGATCCGGAGCCCGTGGAAAAGATCGACGTGCTCATCACCGAGAGCACGTACGGCGACCGCGTGCACGACCCCGTCGAGCAGATTGAGGCCGAGTTCGCCGACGTGGTGAATCGCACCGTGTCCCGGCGGGGCAAGATCATCGTGCCGGCCTTCAGCGTGGGCCGGACGCAGCATGTCGTCTACCTTCTCCATAGGCTTACGGTAAGCGGCAAGATTCCGCGCATTCCCGTGTTCGTGGACAGCCCCTTGTCCGTGAATGCGACGGAGGTGTTCCAGACGCACGAAGAGTGCTACGATGCGGAGGCGCGTCGGTTGGATCGAATCGCCGGGCCGGACGGTATCTTTGGGAACAACTCCGGTTCCTACGACATCGAGTACATTCGCGATGTCGAAGAATCGAAGAAACTGAACGGCAGGAAGGACCCATGCGTTATCATCTCCTCCTCGGGCATGTGCGAAGTCGGCCGCATCCTCCACCACCTGAAGAACAACATCGAGGACGATCGCAACACGGTGATGGTCGTCGGCTTCATGGCGGAGAACACGCTGGGCAAACGGCTGGTCGAGCATGAACGGCGGTCGGCGAAAAATATGACGTGAATGCAGAGGTCGTCGTTTTCAACGCCTTGAGCGCCCACGCCGACAAAAACGGTCTGCTCGATTACTTCAAGGCGGTCGACGGTCACATCCGGAAGGCCTTCGTCGTCCACGGCGCCGAAGACCAATCCCTCGCCCTCGCCGACCACATGCGCAAGCTGGCCATCGACGAAGTCATCGTGCCGGAGCTGGGGGAGGGGTTTGAGGTGTAGGGACACTCTCGATTCTCGCGTGTTGTGTGCCACGCTCAAGCTTCGGCTTGAGCGTGCGGGTGTCGGAGATACTTGGCGTATCGGAAGACACGCTCAAACGAGTTTGAGCGTGGCACCCGGCGTTTCGCCTGAGATCCTTGAACTGTGACAGTCGCTGATTCTTGCGGGGGAAAGCGCGAAGGAATTCCCCGCCTGGGCACGACCAACTGATAGAGACAGAATCCATCGACGATTAGTGTGATTCCTTGTTATGCTGCAAAACGAATGCGATCCCGGGGCGCATTCACCGATCCCTTGGCCAATTCTGTGGCGGCTGGGTTTACTTGGGCTTGCTGTGAGCCTGATTCTGCGTGGGAGCTGGCTCGGGCACTGCTGGATCGGTGACTTCTCGTTCCGCTCACTGCGAGCCATGCGCGTGGATGGCTGCAAACCTATCGATCCGAATCTGGGGGTGATCGAAGTTGTGTCAGTTGTTGGCAGCTTCCTCGAGGCTATCGGATGGGCGATATTCGGAGTTGCCGCGTATCTGCTTTCCCGCATCGCTCCGGGATCCCCCTCCAGCGAGAAGGCTCTTTCCGCCGATCGCAGTCCAAGTTTCAGAAAGGCCGCCATTCGGCGTTTCCAGATCGGTATCCTGCTTTTGGTAGCGGGCTCGACGCTCTGTCCCGCTTTGCACTCTTGGAGATGCTGTTGGACGCTCGTTACGGCGAAATGGGGAGAGCTTCAACCTTACATGACGTCGTACGTTGCACAGATTGCCCCGCTCATTGTCGCATTTGGGCTGCAACTCGTGGGCACCGGAATGGTGCTAATATTTGCGCCAAAGATGCTTCGGGTCGGGCAGGCAGATGGATCCTTGAAGCTCCCTTGCACGATAAGGGCCTGGGCCTGTGTGTTTTTTCTCGGGGTTTTTCCTGTTTTCTTCCCGATTGTTTTTGCAGGAGGAATCTACGACGTGCCAGATGGAGAAATCCAAATCCGGTATTGGGGAACAGGCCCCGTTGCACATCTTCTGGCGGCTTCTTTCTTCCAGATATGCGCACTCGGTTTGTCCGTGGGTCTGAAACACGACAGAGAACGCGTCTGGGAACTGATTGTGCCTATTGCCCTCGCCGGGCTGATTGCCGCCTACTGTCGCAGTCTGTTTGGAGTATGGCATTTCATCTATTGCTTTTGCGAGAGGATAAGACTGGTCGAGATGGGCGGATGCCTGCCGTTTGCGGATGAGATGTTCAAAGCCATGTTGAATGCTTTCCACAGCATCACAAAGCTCGGTGATGTGAAGACAGGTGTCGTGTTCCTGCTCCTCATGCTCTGTCTCCGCCCGTTGGCTTCTGCCGTTTCAATTTTCGAAGCTGGACGAGTGTGGGTTGGCGTGGCCTTTGTTCTTGCTCTTGCCGCAGTCGTGAGTGGGGGCCATGCACTTCTGGGCGTCTTCTCGCTTATCTTGGTCGCTCATTATCTCTTGATGTGGCCGCGAGCGAAACCCCACCGCACCGACCGGGCGATGAAGAGGCTGTTGCTTGCGACAAGTGTTCTCGGAATCGCAAGTTGCATCCCGTGGATGTCACTTCTACTCCGATGGGTTCCGCTCGGTGCGGCTTAAAACGAACGCCGCCGCCTCCGGGGAAGCGGCGGTGTGCGTTGCGTTGCCGATCGGATTAGTTTCCGTCGATGATTTTCTCGGCCTCTTCGCGATAGGCATCCATGACGTAGGGGATGCCGGAGATCTTCGCGGCCTCTTCGGTCAGGGCCATGAGGTCCGCGCGATCGATTGTGGAGATTCGGAAACTCCGGCTTCCGGCCATGAGCTGTGTCAGACCCGTCTGGATCTTGTCGCAGAACGTGTAGACGCCGATGGCGCCCAGCGGCATCTGCTTGATCTTGTCGCCGAAGCGCTCCTCCAACGTATGATACGTCGTGAAGATCTGCTCCGGCGTATCGCCGAACTGGCTGACCGTCTTCGGCAGGTCGCCGTCTTCGATCCACTTGGCGACATTCTTGCCCACCATGCCGGGGATCATCAGCGCGCGACCCATACAGACGGCCTTGACGTAAGGCGATCCCATGGCGAGGGCCTTGAATACCTGGTCCTCGGAGCTGAGTCCCCCCGCAATGGCGATATCCGGCACATACTCGCCGCGCTCGGCCAAACGCCGGCACATCTCGTAGGCCATGGCCTGCAGATAGAACGTCGGCACGCCCCATTCCACCATCATGCGCCACGGGCTCATGCCGGTGCCGCCGCCCGCTCCGTCGATGGTGAGCAGGTCGATTCGGGCCTTGGACGACCACTTGATTGCCATGGCCAGCTCGCGCATGCCATATGCGCCCGTCTTCAGCGTGACGCGTGTAGCGCCGATGCTGCGGCGGATACGCTCTACCTCGCGCAGGAACTCGTCCTCCTCGATAAACCCGAGGCGGGAGTGCCGCTCGAACTCCTTCAGCGCGCCGATCTTGAAGGCAAGCTGGTTCGCCTCGTTCGATGGATTTGGTGTGATGATGTAACCGCGCTTCTGCAGCTCAAGGGCCCGCTCCAGCGACTTGATCTTGATCTCGCCGCCGATGCACTTCGCGCCCTGACCCCACTTCAGCTCGATGGTCTTCACCCCGAGCTTGTCCACGACATACTCCGCGACGCCGAGCCGATAGTCCTCGACGTTCATCTGCACGATCAGGTCGCCGTAGCCTTCATGCCACTCCTGGTAGATCTTGACGCGCCGCTCCATCTCGGGCGACCGGACGACCTTGCCATCCTTCACCTCCAGCCCCGGATCGATGCCGCAGACGTTCTCGCCGCAGACAAGACTAATGCCGGAAATTGCCGCGCCAACGGCCAAGTGATCCCAGTTGTTCATGGCGACGGCGGTCGAGCCGAGCGCGCCGGTGAAGATGGGGAGCTTCATCTTGACGGTGTCGAGATGGCCATACACCGTCGATGTATCCACGACAGGAAAGATGGCCTTGTCCGGATTGGCCTCATCAATGGCTTCCGCGCCGAGGGCGTAGCCATGGATATTGAGATGGGAGTAATCGACAGGATACTCCTTGTTTCCTCCAGCGGTAATCTCACCGTACGGTCCGGGGTAGATGACCTCGCGGCCGCGGAACGACGATTTAAAGACCTCACAGTTTCCACGACAACCGTCGATACACCGGGAGCACAACCCCGAGCTCGGGGCGACGTCCCGTGAGCGGTTTGACGTTTGCGAAGTTTCGCTCGCATTTGGCCTCGACAAATTCATCAGCAACCCTCCTTCTCAACCAGTAAATAACGAAAGACAAAACGGTTTTCAATACGCGCAAAAGGCGGCAAGCCAATTCCGGCATACAATTGCCTAAAATATGGGCGATAGGCTGCCGATGTCAAGTGCATTATTGCGTATTATTTTCCCGAGCCCAGGCAGTTTGGAAGGTGTCTGCACATAAATACGGCAAAAAATACCGTGAAAACCGGCAATAGTTCCGGCAATCAAAATCTATTAAACACAGATATACCATCGTATTCCGTCCAAAATATGGGTTAGTGAGCAAAATATCCGGCAACGATGCCGGAATTGCCTTGATGTTTGGACGGCAATATGCTATACTGACCACCGCATAGGCAGGAGCATCATTTCTGTGCATTTTTTCTGGAATTTTCTCATGGATATCAACGGACAGAGAAAAATCAGTGCAATCCTCAAGGTCCTCGCTGGCGCTGGCGGGCCGATGGGCAGCAGCAAAATTGCCGAGGGTCTCCAGATGCTCGGCGTCGATCTCAAGGAGCGCATGGTCCGATACTACCTGGGCGAGATGGACAAGGGCGGACTTACGCGGAACCTTGGCCGGGCCGGTCGCGAGATCACCGAACAGGGGCGCAAGGAACTCGAAACCGCCGTCGCCATCGACAAGGTAGGATTCGTCTCCGCACGAGTTGATGAACTCGCGTACCGCATGTCCTTCGACCTGAGTCGCGGCTTGGGCACGGTCATCCTCAATGTGTCACGGATTCCTGTGCCCGCCTTCAGCCGGACGCGGGAGCTCGTCAACACCGTGCTTCGGGCCGGCCTCGGTATGGGACGGTTTGTGGCTCTGGGTAGGGAAGGGGACGACCTTGCCGGCCATCCCGTTCCAAGGGGGCAGATCGCCATCGGTACCGTGTGCAGCGTCACGCTCAACGGTGCGCTGCGCCAGGCCGGTGTGCCGACCATCTCGCGTTTCGGCGGACTGCTCGAACTGTGCGACGGTAAGCCGCTGCGTTTCACACAGATCATCTATTACGAATGGACGACCCTCGATCCCGTCGAGATTTTCATCAAAGGGAAAATGACGCAAGTCCTCGCCGCCGCCGAGACCGGCGCCGGAACCATCGGCGCGAGTTTTCGCGAGGTGCCCGCCACATCGCTGCCGGCCGTGAAGCAGGCCGTCGAGCGGTTGGAGCGCGTGGGCCTGGGGGGCGTGCTCCTCGTGGGTCGGCCGGGTCGGCCACTGCTGGACATCCCGGTCTCGCAGGGACGAGCCGGTCTGATCGTCGCCGCCGGCCTGAACCCTCTGGCGGCCATCGAAGAGGACGGCATCGACACCGAGAATCACCCACGAGTTCGACAACCTCATCCCCATCGAAGAACTCGGGGCCCAAGCACAAATCGCTTGACTCGCCCATACGGCCGTTCTATAGTGGCTCTTCTTTGGGAATCTTCTTGTAGTCGGAATCTATCCATGAAAGACGATATCGCCATTAACGTCAGTGGCGCAGCGGTGCAGTTCCTGAATCGGAATCTCGCGGAGAAGGTCGAGGTCGCACGGGTGTTCGGATTGAACTCTATCGAGCTTCATCCCTACAAAGAATGGGAGTCGTTCTTCGACCTGCCCGGGGCTGAGCTCCGCCGGATCAAGGAAACGGCCGAGGCCCTCGATCGCATCAGCGTCCACGCGCCCATGGGCGATACGTTCACCATCCTGGATGACGAGAAGGCCCAAGAGGCCATGGACGGCGATTGCGACTCCATCCGCGCCGCCGGCTTCCTCGGGGCCGAGACGGTCGTGATCCACGTCCGGATGAAATACGTGGAATCCGATGGGCACAAGCGCCGGGCTGCGGACTTCATCCGCGACCTCGGTGAGTACGGGCAGTGCTTCGGCGTCACCATTGCCGTCGAGACCTCGACCGATCTCCGCGCCCCGGAGGACCTGGCCGACATCATCCGCTATACCAATCACCCCAATGTCGGTGTGACCATCGACACCGGCCACTTGCTCAACTGTCTCAGCGACGCGGACAAGAAGGCCGAGGACGTTGCCGTGCGCTACAACGCGATGCTCCACAAGACGCTCGATCTCTTCCTCGCCGAGAAGAAGGTCTATCACATCCATCTCAATGACATCCGCGCCGGTAAGCTATGGGATCACTATGGCATGGGACTGGGGTTTGTGGACTTCGACGGGACGATAGAGAAGCTTCTCGGCTCCGGGTATCGTGGCATCCTCGCCATGGAGATCCATCGCGGCGATGGGGACGAGGTGTCAAGCATCACCGCAGAGGAAATCCAGGCGGCGACCGACTTCACGAAGATGCTCGTGGCGAAGCATCGCTCCGCGCGTGGGACAGACGTTCCCGTCCGTCCCGCCAGAGAGGCGGACCTGGCGGAAATCAGCGAGATCGTCCGCGACATCTGGGACATCGGCTTCGAGTATAACTTCGAGCAGAGGTTCGGCCGGATCGACGAGACCGTCTGGCATGAGCGCACCGTGCCGACGATCCTCGGCAGCCTCCGGGGCCACCTGGAGGAGGTCGTCGTCGCCAAAGTGAATGGAGACGTGGCCGGTTTCATGGCCCACCGCGCCCCGGGGCAGGGGCGGAAGATCGGGAGCATCGGCTACAACGGTGTGGCGCGGAAGTACCGCGGGCGGGGGATCGGCGCGGCGCTGCTGCGGCGTTCACTGGACATCCTCCGTGAGAAGGGCATGACCCACGTCAAGGTCGGCACCGGACTTAACGAGGGCCACCGGGCCGCCCGGCGGATGTACGAACGCGCCGGTTTCGAGCCGGTGATGGAGAGCATTACCTACGCCATGAAACTGTGAGAGCCACACATGACCACACGCCGGACGTGGAGTTGGGTCCTTCTCACGCTGTTCGTGGGTATGTGCGCCGCGTCGGCGAAGGAGAAGAGGCGCAGCGACGTGGACATCCCGCGCGAGTTCCTCCGCAACCAGGTGGCGAACACGCGAACCCTTATCGAGGTCATGCTGCGCAGGGCCGATCTGGACAAGGACAAACTTCTGTCCATCTATCAACGGACCGAGCGATGGCGGCGCCGGCCCGATCTCAAGCTCGTCCAGGGGGTCGAGGATGAACTGTGGGCGCTCACCGGGCCTGGGGTGGTTCGCGTTGCGGTCCGTGAGGAGGGCGTCCAACTGGACAACTCCGGTCCCCTGAAACTGGTTCTGGTTGCCGCCAGGTCTCGGCCGGTTTTCATCATTGTGAAGAATAAGAGGACGTCCCACGCCCGCATTCACCTGGCGTCCGACGCCGTGAACGGCTTGGCGGTGGAAGGAAAGACCCGAGTCGTCTGGGCGGGCCGGACCATGGGCTTTGCCTTTTCCGTGACGCCGAAGGGCCCCGTGCCGGGCACATTTGCGCTGAGTCTTTCCGTAACATTTCATCCTGAGGGGAAACCGGTGGAGGCCCACAGCGTCCGCATTCCCGTCCATGTGGAGCGGCGCGGCACGGGCAGGCTGAAGGTCGCCCTGCGCTACGCAGCGACCCAAAGGCCCGCGCGCGGGCGCGTCTACCTGACCGGGAGCGACGGCGGGTGCTGGAAGCCGGAGGGCGCCTTCGCGCGGGCGACGATGACGGGGGATGAGTTTTTCTATGCCGAGGGGGAGTTCGAGCTGGACATGCCCGCCGGGGAGGCGAGGATCGAAGTCGTCCGGGGGACGGAGTATCGCCCCCTTCAAGCGAGGGTCGATATCAAGCCGGGGCAGACGGCAGAGCTGAGCCTCGATCTGAAGCGCTTGATGGATATGCCATCCCTCGGCTGGCGCTCGGGGGACATGCACATCCACGCCAACTACACAAAGGACGAGTTCGTCACGCCGGAGCGGGTCCTGACGCAGGTCCTCGGGGAGGATCTGAATATCGCAAACATGAATGTCGCCAACTCCACCGGGGCATGGGTGCACGACCGGAAATACTTCGAGGGCAGGCCGAACCGCCTGTCCCGCCCCAATCATGTCATCTGCTGGAACGAGGAATTTCGAAACTATCGCCTCTACGGCCATATGTGCATGATCGGCCTGAAGAAACTTGTCGAGCCGGTCTATACCGGATTCGCCGACGCCCCCCATTGGGCCGACTTTCCGCCGAATTATGATCTGGCGAAAAACGCCCAGGAGCAGGGCGGGGCCGTCACCTACCCCCATCCCTTCTGGTTTGCGGACAAGTTTGGGTTCCGCTGGGCCAGCGCGCGGGAGTTCCCGGCAGACCTCGCCCTGGGGGTCATCGACGCCATCGACGTCCTCAGCAACGCCGACGACCAGCGGTCAATGATGCTCTGGTACGGTGTGCTCAACTGCGGCCTGCGTTG
Source organism: Planctomycetota bacterium (assembly GCA_013152475.1). GTDB lineage: Bacteria > Planctomycetota > Brocadiia > JAADGH01 > JAADGH01 > JAADGH01. The sequence continues at coordinate 15,597 of JAADGH010000250.1, read as the reverse complement.
CGCCGTTTCGGCGGGCAGCGACGCCTTCACGAACGTGCGGCGGCACTACATTCCCGGCGCGGACCGCGTGTATGTGCATGTGGGACCGAAGTTCAATTACCGGAAATGGATCGAGGCATACAAAAAAGGCCGTTCATTCGCCACCAACGGCCCGCTCCTGTTCTTCACAGCAAACGACTGTCTGCCCGGCGAAGAACTGCGATTCCCGGCGGATAAGAAGGCCCTCGTGAGGGTCAAGCTGAAGGTGATTTCGCTCCTGCCGTTGGATGCCGTCGAGATCGTGGTAAACGGGAAAGTGGCCGCCGCGAAGAAACCCGAACCCGGTCAGGAGACCACGGAACTGGTCGCCGACATTCCCCTCAAACGCAGCAGTTGGATCGCCGGCCGGTGCAGCGGTCCGCGCCACCGCCTGAACACGATGAACGATCCGGTCTTTGCGCACTCCAGTCCGGTCTATTGCATTCTCGGCGATCAGGCCATCGGGTCAATCGACCATCTCGTGTTTTACAGAGACTGGGTCGACGAACTGTGGGAGAATACCGCCGAGGACGGCAAGTTCAAGACGCCTGCCGACAAGGAACACGTCCGGCAGGTCTTCCTTCGCGCGAAAAAGATATATCAGGACATGCTCAAGAACGCGCAGCGGGAAGTGCTGGACTTCTGATCGGTTTCAGTGCCACTCAAGTGCGCCCGCCACACCGTCCACCGCGTAGTGTTTCCCCTCCTGCGTCATGCCCTCCCCTTTCAGGTTTCCATCGAAGTGAAGGACGGCCGACGTGTCTTTGTCGAGTGTAAAGGGCGTTCGCTTGGGCGTGAAGTCGGCATCGTATCGCGCCGTGCGCGAGATACGCAGATCGTCGATGATGGAATGCGCCGGGTTCCGCCCGGTGTTCAACCCCCCAACCTGGAAAGCGAAGGCCGTCTTCGCCAATTCTACGCCCTTGTCGTCGCCGAGGCGCTCCGGCTTGTTGATCCGGGTATCGACCGGGACCCGCTTGCCGTCGATATAGAGCCGCAGCCAGTCGGCCGGTTTCGCATCATGGTCCCAGACGCAGGCGATGTGGTGCCAATTCGGCTGTGTCCAGGAGTCGTTGTCCGGGAGATGCGCCTGGACGTTCCATCCGCTATAGCCTCGATTCGTAATTGCGAAGGTCAGGGACTTGCCGGCCCCATCATGGTACAAGACCACGGAGGAGCAGTTGAAGTTCAGCGGATGCTCCCGGCGCATGATGCCGCAGTGGTACACCACATACCGCGGCGTCCAGGGCGCGGCCGTCTCGACCGGATGGAGCGCCGGCCACTCCGGTTTGAACCAGAGCTCGACGGTCCCCTTCCGCCGATCCAGGATCCGCATGGACTGTTTGGCTCCGGGCAGCAGGATCTCCGACGGCAGGTTGCACAGCCCGACGAGTCCGTCCGACGCAGGTGAAAATACCGATCCGATTTCCGGTGCGCCCGTCCACCCGCCGAGACGGACCCAGCGCTCGGTCTTTACTTCGTCCGATTCGAGGAGGATGCGCATGCCGCCGACCTTCACCACCTGCTCGAAGCCAATGGTGAACGTGTCGGTCGGGTCCCAGTAGAAGGCGAGGTGGCCCAGTTCCTTCAGGACCTTCCGTCGGTGCAGCCGGCCGGTCGCGTCGTATGCCTCGGCCGTGATGCGGACGTTGTGGAGCGTGCGGGTCGAGCGGATGTCCAGGCCGAAGTCGAGAATCGTGGCAACGCGGTCGTCGAGCGTCTTCGTCTGCGCCTTCAGTCCGGCGATGGCGATCTCGACCTCCGGCGGCGGGGCCGGTGTCGGGTCGAACCGAAGCACCGGGAATGCCTTTGTATCGTGGAAGTCCTTGCCCGTCGGGCGCATGACGGAGCTCAGCTCGCGGGTCGGGCCTTTGAAGTCGCGGCAGATATTGACGCGCCAACTGCCTTTCCAGTTTTTCCCCCCGAGCGTGGCGAGGGGAATAGCCATCTCAGCGGTCCACACGCCCTTGCCGCGCGTCGTCTTCACCGTGACGCCGTCCGCGTTCCATGCCGGGTCACGCTTTTTGACCTTCACACCGGCGTCATTTTTCTCCAGTGTGACCTGCTTGTCGGCGATGCTGCCGTCGGCGTTGATCTGGAATTGGACGTACCCCCCCTTCAGGTGCGGCGGCATGAGAAAGAGCTCCACAAGTTCATCCTCCATCACGGGGCCGTCGTGCGGGCGGACCTGGGACTTGATGGGGGCACTGCCCGGCATCCAGCACGTCGCGCCAAAGTAGAGCGTCTTGTCGTCGCGGAGGAACCGCGCCCGCGTGTGCGCCCGCGCAATGCCCTGGCCAGCCGGATAGGCGAAGAACGCCTCCGCCGGCAGGGCGGTCCGCCACTCGGGTTCGTCGAGGCGGCCGTCGATGGTCGGCGGGGTCGAGGCGGGGGCAACGTGGACCGTGTTTCGCCCTGCAAGGATTCTCAGCGCGCGCTCGGGCAACTCCCCTGTCGCCGCCAGGGACGTGAGCTCCTGCTCCGTTTGGGCGAGCATCTTCTCCGGCACGTCGAAGTCAACGCGGTTGCCGGGTGTAAACATCTTCCAGTACGGGGGGCGATTCTTCCGTCGTGGCTTGGCGTTGTAGATCGGGTCGTCGGGTCGCTGGGCCAGGAGGCGCTTCATGTCTTCCCGCGCATCGGCCACGGCTTTCCGGCCCTGATGGATTGCCTCACGGGCATCCTTTAGCTTCCCGGCCTTGGCGAGCTCGCGGGCGTGGATGTTGTGCATCTTCGCCTCGGCCATCCACTTGCTGCAATGGAATACCTCGCGAATGTAAATGAAGCGCCGGGCGGCGTAGTCGTCCATGCCCAGGCGGTCGCCGGATTCCTTGAGCTTTTTGAAGACACTGTCCACCAGCTTGCACCCCTTCGCCGCCAGATCGGCCTGCCATTTCCATTTTTCATAGGTGGTCAGCACGGGCGGCAGGCGCTTGCCGGTGTACTCGAAGTCGAATATCTGGTTCGGCGCCATGTTGAGCGACAGGGCTTCGGTCAGCTCCGGGGCGGCGCGGCGTCCGAAGACATTCCGTACGATATGGGGGAAGACCCGCGAAAAGATGTCGCCCTTCGCCTCGCCGTTTCGCCACCACTCCTCGGGCGGCAGCCGGTTCCACGGCGACGCGCCGGGGGTCTTCGTGTTCCAGGTGTACTCCCGCACGGCCAGGGCCTTGAGCGGCACGAAGGTCTCCATGGACACGGTGAACATGACGTCGTCGCGCCCGCTGTAAAAGGTGGGGGCCCAGCTTGGCGAGACGTCGAGGAAGGGCCGCCAGTATTTCGACCCGGCGAGATACCAGATGAACGTCCCGTGCGGCTTGGTGATTTCCTGGAAGCGGCGAACGTTCTCCGGAATGTTTTCGCGAATGCAAAATGTCACATCATCCGGCAGGCCCTTTGTGACGCGCCTCCAGAAGTCCGTGAAGCGCTCGCGCAGGCGTTTTGCGATCTCCGGCACGCTCGGGCCGGGACCGTAGCGTTCGATGTGGTACTCTTCGGCCGTCTTCTGCGTGAGGACGCTGATGTTGTAGGGGTAGAGGGTGAAGTGCAGGCGCACGTCCGGGCATACTTTTTTGATCTCCTCGTAGAGGATGCGGAATTTGTTGATCGTCGCCGCGGCGAAGTCATCGCCCCAGCGCTTCCGGCACACCTCGCACCGGTCTTCCCATCGCGCGGGGTTGAGGTACCCCCCGGTGTCCCAGTCGTGGAAACCGAGGTCCGTGATTCCCGCGGCCTTGGCGAACTCCCCGATCTTCCGTCCGTAGGCGCGGCGCTCTTCGTCCATGGACCAGCAGCGGACGAGGTTTTTGTACTGCGGCCGGCCGGTCCCCGTCAGGCAGCGCACGGGCGCGTTGGGCAGGTCCGAGCGGAACCCCACCGCCGGCTTGAGGGCGTAGTAGAGGGAATGGATGCCGCGCGCCTTGGCGTAGTCCGTGGCCTCCTTGTAGATGGCGAGAAATGCAGGGGAAAGTTTGTGCCAGTACTGAGCGTCCTTCGTGCGAAAGCACGAGATTTTCCAGCCGAGCAGGCGATCAAAATGCTTTTTCATCGCCGCGAGGTACTGCTGTTTCAGTTCCTCGGGGATGTCGCCTTTGGCCCATCGCATCTTGTTTCCGAGGTCCGCCATTTCGGGAAAGTAAAGATTCCAACCGTGGGTGCAAGTGCGATAGTCCGGCCAGTCCACGACCTCGGCCTCGCGGAGGACGACCTTGTCGCCCTCCTTGTCCAGCAGACCCGCCAGCGTGACGCAGGCATACAACGCGCCGACGGGATCGGCCCCGCCGAGGAGGAGGTCCATGCCGCCGTCGCGCTTGCGCGGCCGGATCACATACCCTTGCTTGCCTGGGACGCCGGGGCCGAGGCGGATGGTGCTTGTCTTTGCCGCCTCGTCGATGGCCTTGCATGTCTTGCGTGTGCCGATAATGATTCGCAAAGGCGAATTACTGGCATTGCCTTCGGTGGCGACGGGCAGCGCCTTGCCGCCCTGCCTGGTGATGTGATCGTTGATCCACTTCGCGCCGATGCGGTCCTGTTCGCTGGGCTTGTTACCGAGGACGATGAGCGCATTTGCCACCGGCAGCCGTCGGCCGGTGAGACGGATACGCTTGGGCATCGGGATGATGTCCACCTGTTCCCAGACCGACCGGTCCGGTGACGGCGGGTCGGCGGGGGCCTGTCTCCATGGGATTGTCAAGAGAGCAAGTGTCAGGATGATGCGCGTGCGAGTCATCATATTTTAGTCCTTTTTCTTTGCTGGGAAACTACTTTCCTGCGAACCCCTCGCTGTAGTACTTCAGCACGTCGCGGAAGGTTTCCTGTTTCTGGTGGTTCTCGTTGGCGACGGCGGTGATCTTCTCGGTGCGCGAGGCGATGATGGGCTCGATGTAGTCCTCGGTGCAGCGAGTGGCCCGGTAGATGTGTCGGCCCTGGTTCGCCTTGCCCTGGCCGAGGAAGGGGCTCCAAAAGTCCCAGACGATCTCCTTCCCGGGGGTCACCTCGAAGATGCGGCCCTCGTCGGAGGAGCAGATCATGGTGTTGCCGTTCGGCAGGCGCTGCACGCCCGACCGGAAGGGGGAGTAGAAGTTTGGGCCGTCGTCAAACTGCCAGACCACTTTGCCCGTCTCGGGGTTCATCTCCACTGCCGCCGAGTTGTTGCGATAGGTGCCGTTGTCGAAGATGAGGATATTGCCGTTGGGGATCATCGTCGGCTGGTGTTGGCCGTCGAGGACGCCGAGGCCCCAGGCCCAGACGATCGCCTCCGCGTCGCGGTCGATGACACCGATGATGTCCAGGGAGCGGAAGCTGAAGAGCAGATTGCCGGCGCGGAAGCGTTTGTCCCGTTGGCCGAGGGGCGTATCGGGCAGGACCTCGATGGTGTTGGTGTGGGCCCAATCCCGGTTGCCCCCTTCGCGTTCCGTTCCGTCCGGTCCGCGGAAGACGTATCGCACCGGCTTGGGCAGACCGGCCAGCTCGTGCAGTTCTTCGATGTGATCGCTGAAGGAGAACTCCCAGAGGGTGTTGCCCTTGCGGTCGATCTCGATCACCACATCGGTCAGCATCTCCTTTGGCGCGAAGCCCTCGGCGTAGTACCCCTCCTTCACCGGCTCCGTCTTGTTGGTGAGCATGACGATATTGCCGTTGGGCAGGCAGTAGAAGTCGTGGTGGTAGGGGCCCTTCCAGCTCCAAAGCTCGGTTCCGTCGGGCGCCAGCTCGTGCAGGCCGGAACCGTAGTCATCGACCATCAGGTTGCCGTTGGGCAGCAGCTCGGCCAACTGGGAGTGCTGGCAGGGCCAGGTGTGGACCACCATGCCGTTCATGTCGATCAGCCATTCGGTATAGCCAAAGGCCGAGGAGAAGAGCGTGTAGCCGTTGAAGCACTTCGCCTTGTCGTACGTCCGCACGCCGAGCGGCCCGGGGGCGATGCGGTCCATGGTCGTGCCCGTGTAGATCTTGCCGTCTTTGAACATAATCTCACCTCTTGATCCTAATCCTCATCCCTACCCCAATCTCCGGGGACCTTGCTTCTCCATTGACCGGTACGCATGGTAACGGGTTGCGGAGAGAAAGTCAACTTCATCTTCGGAGGGCCTCTTGTCCTTGCCGGATGTGTAAATATCCTTTACTTGTGGTAAGCTATATTGCCGCAAGTTGTCGCCTCCGCGTGGTGTTAAGCGGAGTTAATGATCCGCAATTTGTTCGTATACCATATATTACGACAATGCACTTTCTTTATGAGCGCTGGCACGTGGTTTGCGCACAAGTGCGTGTGGTGACCGGGACGCGCAAGGATTCGCGGAAGTAGGACACAGGAGGTGACGAGCTATGGTACTGAAATGCATGAGATGTGGAAGAGAGATTGAGATCGATCCGGAAGATTCCCGGATTTCCATGCGTTGCGAGGCGTGTGAGCAGAAAGCGTGTATTGAAAGGACGCAGAAACGGATGGCCAAGCCGGTCATCAAACATCTATCGCTGGGCGACCATCTGCCGCGGCTGCGTGCGGTCTCGGCTCGCGGGCGCCGAAGACGCGACTTTGAGGACTGGTTCTGATAGAGCGGTCAGGGGGAAGGGGCATCCCCCTGACCAAGCTGCTCCAGAGCGGCTATGGCCTTCCTGTCTGTCTCATCCAGGTGAAGGATATTCAGGAGGCCAACCGTATCAAGCATGCTCCGAACCAGCGGCGTGACACCGCACAAGCGGAGCTGACCGCCCTCCGACTGGAGCTTGCGGTTCAGAGAGACGACCGCTGCGAGCGTTCGACTGTCGATCATCTCCATACCGCTCATGTCCAGCACGACCTTGCCCTGGGCCTGCGCGACAATCTCGCCCAGCTTTTGGACGGCTGATTCGCGGTCCAGAGCGGATGCTGCCGGGGAAGTGTCCATGCGGATTACGATGATGTCCCCCACTGCATGCCACGAAAACGCAACTCGCCGCTCGGCCATTGGGTCGTTTCTCCGAAAGTCGCCAGGTAAAGGAGCTCACACACACCACGCCCACATAAAGTATATCACTTCCCTTCCCGACTGCAAGTCAAAAGTGCTCGGCAGACGACAGGTATTGCGGAACCGGGCAACTGGAGCGAAATCGATTCGGGGGCAGGGCCTGAGTGCATATCTTGTGCACCTTTGCCGAGTGTCGTCGAGGAGAATGCCGGGTCAGCGCAAGGTGCAATGCTAAACACCAACACGAGTTACGGCAAAGGGTCCAGCGAGTGTTACGCTTGGCATGGCAGTTGCGCAACGGGTGAGCTGTCCGGCCGGTCAGGGAAGACCAGCTACAGAAAAGAGGGTAGAGAATGGCAAACGCATCCCCGAACGACACCTATGCAGTCCGGCTTCGCAAAGGCCAGTGGCTCATCATCCGCCCCGAGAGCGCGGATGAAAACCAAAAGGGGAAGGACGGCGAAGAGAAGAGCCGCAGGGCCAAGGTCATGTGGTTGCAGAATGACTGAGCCTGAATCTGCGAGCGGAAGACAGCCTACCCATTCGCGTCAGGTCAGCCTCTCTACCGGACCGGTACCGTTCGGCCTGTGCGGACGGAGCGTTCGATGGCGAGAAGGATGCGCGTTATCTCCGTGCCATCCTCGGCGGAGGGCTCCGGGATGATGTTCCCCTCAATACACTCCACAAAGTAATAGCATGAATTGAACCACCAGCTCAGTGTGCGGCCCATAGGATCGACGGCGCCGCTTGAGTGATCGGCCCCCTCCGCCTTCCTGCCATATAGCAGCAGGTCCCGCGGGTACAGGTCGGCGTAGATGACACCTTCTGTCCCGATGATCTCGATCCGGAAGTCGATGCTTGGCTCGAAGCCGTCCGGCATAATCCAGCTCGCGTCCATCGTCACCACTGCGCCGTTGTCGAATGGCAGCATCGCCACTACCGTATCGGGCGTGTCCAGGCCGCGCTTCTCCATCACCCCGTAGCTGGCCCGGGCATGGGCCTCTGTCGCTGTGCCGCCGATGATCCATCGGACCGTGTCGGCGCAGTGCGACAGCAGGAAGAACGTCGGCGTCGTGGTCGCCGCCCAGGCGAGGGTCTTGGTCTTGGACAACTGCTCGCGCAGTCGGATGAAGACGTTCTGCACCGTGCCGATCTCGCCCGACCGGACCCGATCGCGAATCAGCCGCGCATTTGGCCGGTGGCGGTTGCCGTAGTTCACCATGAACTTTCGCCCGGACGCCTTGACGGCCGCAGCAATCGCGCGACAGTCCTTCATCGTCGTGGCCAGTGGCTTCTCGCAGAGCACGTCCTTTCCCGCCCTCAGGCAGGCGATCGCCGGGGTGCGGTGGTGGAAGTCGGGTGTGGCGATGGCCACGGCATCGATGTCCGCACCGGCGAGCATGTCGTTGACGTCGGTATAGCAGGCGGGAACATGATATTTCCTCGCCAGCTTCCCGGCCTTCTTCTCCTCCAGATCACAAACCGCCGCCAGCTCCGACAGGGGACATTGGGTGAAAGCCATGCAGTACATCTCCCCCATCGTCCCCGCGCCGACAAGTCCCATCTTAACCATGATCCTTCCTCTGGTGCTTACGCTGAGCCATCTCCAAGATATTCCCCGATGGCGCTTCCTCTGTCAAGCCGGAAAAAGCACGCAGGGGACTTACCCAAAGAAATCAGTGAGTATGAATCGGTGACGCCGCGCCCAAACTCCCACATTCGCCAGCCAATAGGGCATTTGCCGGGTACCGCTGGAGTCATTGGCCGCGCTCGGGCTCGTCTCCTTTCTCCTCACTCTCCTGGTCATCCCCCCGTCTACACCCTCTTCGACGACATTACCTTGCTCATCACCCGAAGCAACAACCGGTCTTGAACCCAGAGCGAAGTCGAAGTATAATCTCCTCTCACTGGTTGACTGGTGATGGAGGAATCGAGAATGTTGCGACGACTTGTTGCGTTGATGGTCATGAGCTTTACCGTGTCTCTGCCCGCTGCCGAGCTCACCTTCTACTGCCCCTTCGACGACAAGCCCGATGCGAAGTTCGCCGTCGGCATCGACGGAGCGGTCTGCCGCATGCCGACGTTCACGGAGGGACACAAGGGAAAGGCGCTCTATGTCAAGGATAAGGATAGTGTCCTTGTGTTCGATGCGGAGGGCAACCTGTCCAACGACCGCGGCACGATCGAACTCTGGGTCAAGGGTGACTGGGATGGAAACAACACCGACTGGCAGAGTTTCGTCTGGCAGGCCGCCGGACGGAAGCCGGGAAGCTGCGCCATCTGGCTGTGGAAGTACAAGAACAACATCCGCTTCGACATCCGTCGCGGAGGGAACACGTACGTCTGCCATTCCATGGAAGGATGGAAGCGAGGCGAGTGGCATCACATCGTCGCGGCATTCGACTGCACGAAGGGCATCCGGCTCTACGTGGACGGAAAGCTCGCCGCCAGCAAGGAGTTCACTTGGGAGCCGCGCAAACACGGCGCGTTCTACGTCGGCGCGCGGGAAAACCTGCGCTACCCCGCTCAGGCCGCGATTGACGAACTGAGAATTTACAATGCCGCCCTTACCGACGCCGAAGTGGCCGAGGCCTACCAAGGCAAACTCGAAGTGGCCCATGCAAAGCCGCTACCACCGAAGAAGCCGGTCCTCACCGAGCCGCCACCCGCCAAGCTGATCTTCCATCTCCCCTTTGACGATTCATTCGGTGCGGCGACGGCGGGAGGGGAAAAGGCGCCGAAACAGTCGAAGGGCGTGCAGTTCGTGGATGGCGTGGTCGGCAAAGCGGCGGAATTCAAGGAAGGCTGCCGGTTGGCTTATGCGGAAAAGGGGAACCTGCGGAAGGATCGCGGGTCGCTGTGCTTCTGGTATCGGCCCGACTCCATTCCGAAGGGAAGGGAGGACCGGTGCATGTTCCGCGAGAACGGACCGAACAAATCAGGCGAGAACGCCATGTGGTTCTGGGTGTGGGGGCTGAACAGCTCGGTCCGTTTCGACCTCCGCGATGCGGCTGATCGGTATGTCTGTCGCAACATCTCCGACTGGAAGCCGGGCACATGGCACTTTCTTGCGGTGACATGGGACTCGCACAAATCAAGGCGGGTGTATGTGGATGGACAGTATATTCGGGGCCGGGGCGACAGCCGGTCGGGCTATGGTCTGACGCAGTGGGAGACGAAGGACTACGATGAGTTCTTCGTCGGCTCCGACGGCAGGCGAACGGTTGCGGACGGGGCCATTGATGAGTTCCGGATTTATGATGCTCCCCTGAGCGCCGAGGACATCACGAAGGAATATCTGTCGCGTTATCCCGTGACGCTCGACATGCGCCACGTCTACTTCCTCGTCGGCAAGAAGACCGGTTTTGCATGGCGATTGAAGAACATCTCGAACACGAAAGCGAAAGGCACGATCTCCTGGTCGCTGGTTGATGCGAAAGGCAACCGTCTGGCGGGGGAGGAGAATGTGGGCATGAATATCGAGCCGAAGGCGCGGAGGGGGTTTACAGCCGAGATCACGCCGACGGTCGCCGGCGAATTGAAATTGACCTGTACGTGGAAGGACGCGGCAACCGGTTTCACGTTCGACCGGGAGTTCTCCTGCTGGGTGGTTCCGCAGGAGAGGCCGGTTCCCAAGGGCGACCTCAAGCTGAAACTCATCCGCGAAATCGACTGCACGCAGTCCCTCGACAAGGAGCAGTTCGTCGGCGACGGTCAGTCCAAGATCGTCGAGGCAACCTGCGGCACGTATCGGGAGGCCGGGCCGAAGCGACACAGTCGTTTCGCCTATCGAATTCTCACACCGGAGGTCGGCAAGCCGCACATGCTCCAGTGGGACTACCCGGACGACAAGGCACGGACAATGGATGTGATTCTGCAAGATACCGGGGTCCGAAGCGGCACATACGACGTGCAGACCGGTGTTTTCTGTGGGGCCGAATATCCGCTCTCCAACAAGTTTCTCACGCACGAGGCGATCTTCTGGCCGCGCCAGGAGGACCAGGCGCTCGTCTTCATGACGGCGGAGGAGGGCCGTCCGGCAGCGGTTTCCAGGATTCGCCTTTACGAAATCGAAGGCCGCCTCCCCGCGCTGCCGGTGAAGGCGGCGCCACCCCGCAACGGCTGGGAACGGATGGTCGGGATCTATTACGAAGACCCCGTACTCAGCCTGAACTTCGGGGGCGAACGGACCATGCCGGGCTTTGAGAAGGTGACGGATCGGCTGCTCGACTACATGGGCTACTTCGGCCAGAACATCCTCATGTATCCGGGCATCTGGTATCGCGGTCCCTTCTTCCCGACCGAGGCAGAGAGCCGCATGGACAACCAGCACGGTCGGCCTCATCCCTTTAACTACATCGAATACCTCTGTCTTCGCATGGGACAGCGGGGAATGTACTTCATTCCCACCTTCAACGTCCATTCACTCCCCTCGCTGGCGGAGCAGGCGGTTTTTGATGAAGAAGAAATTCGGGCGGGAAAGGAAACCGTACTGATGATGATGTGGGACAACCGACCCAAGACCGTCGGCTGGCACGGCACTCCGCCGAACTTCAACCCCATCAGCCCCGAGGCGCAGCGCCAGTTTCTGAAACTGATTGACGAGATGCTCGATCTCTACGGCGACCTGCCCGCTTTCAAGGGCATCTGCTTCCACCTCACCCAGCACAACATCCTCTGGTTCGGCAGCCTCGATGCCGGGTACAACGACTGCAACATCGAGCGGTTCCAGAAGGATACGGGAACGCAAATTCCCGTGGATGCGAGGGACCCTCTTCGGTTCAACAAGCGTTATCGGTGGCTCATGAAAAATGCGAAGGAAAAGTGGATCGCCTGGCGATGCCGAAAGATCCACGAATACTACACACAGATCGCCCGGAAGCTCACTCAAAAGCGGCCCGATCTCCGATTGATCTTGAATCTCTACACGCCATCAACGCCCGACGAAAAGATCCAGATGTTCAAATCGGTCAAAGGGAAGGATGTGTTCCGCGAGATCAATCGCCGGGCCGGGATGGATATTTCCCTGTTCGAGGACGAGCCGAACATCGTCATCCAGCGCACGCTGTTTCCTGCCGATTATCGCTGGACACGTGTGCATCGCGGGGTGAAACCCGAGACGGAGATCAGCCGTCAGATCAACTTCGTTGATTCCGGTTTTGCGCCATTGCGAAAATGCCGAGATGTCTGGATCAACTACCACGACCGCTACTGGGAGGATGCGATCGGGCGCAAGAAGCCATTGAAGGGCCTCTGGGGCGGTGAAATGGGCTGGCGCGTGTCCACGCTGAACCCCAACCTGAACCACTGCATGGAGTTCCACGCCTGGCCGCTGGCGTCGGTGGATTCTTTCGCATTCACGAAGGGCGGGTTCGTCATCGGCACCATCGGCATGGAGAAGAAACTGGCGCGATTCACCCAGTCCTTCCGCGCGCTGCCGGCCGTGAAGTTCGACGACGTGCCGGGCATGTTCGATCCGGTTTCTGTCCGTCAACTGCGAGACGGTGACGTGCTGTATTTCTATCTCGTCAACCGTCTCTCGTGCTCCGTCAAGGTCCAACTGGAGATGACGGGCAATCCCGGGAAGATCACAGACCTCCGGTCGGGCGACGTTGTGGATGCGGAGGGGTTCGGATTGACCCTTGAGCCATACGCATTGGAGTCCTTCGTCGTGGCATCGAAGGACATGGCCATCAGCGGCGGCAGTGTGAAGACGCCATCGTCGTATGTGGAAGGGCTGACCCAACGTCTGGCCGAGCTGCGCGAGAAGGCAAGGGCTTACACGCCCGATCCACAAGAGCCGGTCGATGTCACTGGGTACTTCGTCAAAGCGGAGCGGCTGCTGAAGGAGGGATCATACGGGCAGTTGCACTTCCTCCTGGAGGACACGAGGGCGAGAAAGCTCGATATGGCGGAGTAGCGCTATTTTCCGATTGTGAAAAACGTCAGCGCCATAACCTGAAGGACGACAGCCAAGCCCATCCACCAAAGGGCAATGCCGAGTTTGCTGATCTGTGAGAAGCTGACTGCTACGCCGAACACCACAAATATCTGCAGCACCGCCCCGAGGACGGTCCAGACGTTGGCCTCCTTGAAGCTGACGATGCGGTAAACGCTGCGGACCTCCTCGTTGATCTTTTCGAGCGAGGCCAGAACATCCTGGTGGAAGGGGTCCTTGTGTTTTCGGCCGATGGCGGCGCACTGTGCGCAGATCCACTTGCCGTTGCGCTCAACGGCAAGCCCCTGATCGATATCCTTTTGGGGGACACTCTTCCGGCAAATCTCACAAATCTTGATATCGGTCATCTTCCTCGCTCCACGTTTCCGAGACACTGCGCCCGCAGCGAACCACGCGATGGCGCATTACACCACAAGGGCACCCGATGTGTCAACATTTAATTCGACAGGAGTTTCCCCATGCTACCCGGCCGTGTCGTTGCGAGAATCATCTTTCGCGATAGATTAAGGACGAAGCAATCTCGCACGATCCATATCTCTTCGGTCTGCCAGATTGCTTCGTTGGCCCGCCTCCTGCGGGTCGCCTCGCAATGACAATGCAGGGCCACAAACCCAACATGGCAGGCGCAGTCAGCAACTTGGGTTGGGACGGATGGTGATCCGATGTGTTTTTGAATTGATCTTTTCTCGCCCTCTGCTATCATGTGGTTAGTGAGCATGGGTGTCATGTCAATTCAAGCCGCACGAGGTGGATAGAATGAACCGTCGTTTGAAATGCGCCGTTATCGGCGCCAGCGGGATCGGCAAACAACACGCCAAGTGGTATCACATCGAGGGCTGCGACGTGACTGCCTTCGCCGGAACGAGCAAGGAATCCATCGAAAAAACGAAGGCCGTCCTGAAGGATATGTTTGGCTTTGAGGGCAAGGGATACATCGACATCCGGCAGATGCTCGAGGCCGAACGGCCCGATATCGTGAGCGTTTGCTCGCCGCACCACCTCCACGGGGAGCATGCCCGCGCGGCGCTCCAGGCCGGGGCGAATGTCCTTTGCGAGAAGCCCTTGCTCTGGATGAAGGATCGTGACATTAAGAGCATGTTGCGGGAGGCCGAGCGTGTGCTGGAGGTCGCCCAGGAGATGGGGAAGATCCTCAGCATGAACGCGCAATACCCCGCCGGGCTGGCGTTCTATCGCCAGGTCCACGTGAAGACGGGGGAGCCGATGCCCCCTGTGCAATCGATGTTCGCCCACCTCGAATCGCGTGGCGGGCGCATGCAGACGGAGTACGAGGCCATCTGGGTGGACCTTGCCCCTCATCCGCTGAGCATCCTGCAAAAGCTCGTGCCCGGGGGGCGAATCGATGAAAACAGCATCAAGTGCGAGATTAGCCAGTTCGAGAATGTGGCTGCCTTCGACTACATTGGACCAGCCGGCGGCAAGTGCGAGGTGGAGATTCGCCTCGGCGTGAAAAAGGAAGGCGACCTGATCCGGAAGTTTGGCCTCAACGGCAGGATCGTGGATTACTCCGGCCGGAACGACGAGAAGGGCATCTATCGCACAGTCATTACCTACCACGGCAAGGATCTGATGTTCAATGACCTGATGCAGCTCTGCATCCGCCAGTTCATCAAGGCGGTCCGCGGGCCGGCCCAGCCCCTGATCTCGGCTACCGAGGCCATTGACAACCTCGCGTTGCTTGGCATGATCCTCGAACGCGCCAAGAAGAAATAACCCCATGAACTCGCGTGAACGCGTCGAGCTTGCGCTGGCGCACAAGGAACCGGATCGCGTCCCCATCGACTACTGGGCAACATCCGAGATCAACGCCCGGCTGCTCGAGCACTTCGGCTTTTCATCGCAGGAAGAAATCCTCCAGGAGTTCAATGTCGATTTTCGTTATATCGAAGGGCCGAGATACGTTGGGCCAGAGCCAACCGTTCGCGACGACGGATCGGTGGAGGACCATTGGGGTGTGCCTCGCGTCAAAGTCGAGGTCGGGGCAGGGGAGAGGGCAGGCGCATATCGGGACGTCCTCGACTTCCCGCTCCAACACGCCAAGTCGCTCGACGAGATCAAGGACTACCCCAAGTGGCCCAGCCCGGATTGGTTCGACTACGAGTGCGTCGGAGACCAAGTCGCCGAGGCGCGGGCGACGGGAAAGATCGTCGCCTTCATGGGCGACCGGATGAACCGATGCGCGCAGCTCAAGCCGGCCATGTATCTACGCGGCGTCGAGCAGATCCTTGTGGACTTCGTCATGAACCCGGATATCGCGGAGTATCTTTTTGCGCGCATTGCGGAGTTCTATCTTGAGTATGCGCGTCGGACGTTCGAAGCTGCAGGCGACGGGATCGACATCTTCTTCACCGGCGATGACTTTGGCACGCAGAACGGTCTCTTCGTTTCACCGGACATGTGGCGCGAGTTTCTGATGCCCGGCTTCAGGGCGTTCGTCGAGCTGGGCAAGAAGCATGGCTGCCGGGTTGCGCACCACACGTGCGGCTCCGTCAAACAGATCATCGGCGACATGATCGACTGCGGCCTCGATATTCTCAATCCCCTCCAGCCCGATGTTGCCGACATGGATCATGCGGAGCTGAAGCGACTCTTCGGCGGCCGCCTCACGTTCCACGGCTCCATCTCCATCCAGCGCACCCTTCCCTTCGGCACGCCGGA
>JAADGH010000166.1 GCA_013152475.1 Planctomycetota bacterium | reverse complement strand
TGGGGTTCGAGTACATCGAGCCGGAGGTGATGACGGGCCGATGCCTGCTCAACATCCACGGCTACTGCAACATCACCAGCCTGGAAGACGACCCGATGGACATGCGCAAGATGATCGAGAAGGCGGGCCTCAAGGTCGCCTGCCTCAGCGCGCACACAAACTTGATCAACACGGAGTACGGCGCGGACTATTTGCGCAAGGCCATCCGTTTCGCCTACATCCTCGGCGCGCCCATCGTCAACACGGCGGAGGGGGTGAAGCCGGATGATATGCCCGATGACGTGGCGTTCAATATCATCAAGTACAATCTCGAGACGCTTCTCAAGACGGCCGAGAACTACGACATCAAGATCACCATCGAGCCCCACGGCATCTACACCACCAACGCCGAGGGCCTGCTCAAGATCATGAGCCTGACCGACTCGCCCTACCTCGGCATCAACTTCGACACGGGCAACACCACCATCGCGGGCAACGATGCTGTCGAGACGCTGAAGACCGTGCTCGATCACGTGATTCACTGTCACGTCAAGGACATCAAGCGCGCCGAGGTGGACTCCAGCCATGAGACGGGCGTGACGGCCGGCTGCGCCATCGGCGACGGCGAGGTGGACATCAAGGGCTGCCTCGACCTGCTCAAGAGCAAGAACTACGACGGCGCCCTCGCCATCGAGTGCCATAGCAGCGAAGCGCTCAAGAAGAGCAAGGCCTACCTCGATCCGTTGATTGCGTGACAGCGTGCCCCACCGCTGAGGCGCGGAGCGACGAACAGGCAATAGGTGTTGGGTGACAGGTGATAGGGAATCGCCTGTTAGGAGCAGTATACCTGCGACACCTTGCCCCCCACGAGTGAATGCACTCGTCACGTCTGCTATTTCAGAGTTGAAGTTGCCGAGCGCACGGGGATATAATATCCTTGGACTGATATGCCGGAATTCGGTAGGCCCATTGATGGGAGGGGAGTCAGAAATGTTTGACCAACAACAAAGCATGGACGAGCTGATCGAGATCTGCAAGACATCGATCCTGTCCGGAAGAAATCAGACGGTTGTGTACAACCAGCTTTGCATGCTGGTGAACCAAGCCGTGACGGAGGAGCAGCGAAACAGGATCATCGGGTGCATAATGGATTATCAACAGCACTACGGCGATAACTCCTTTATGTACTACTGTTCGTCCGGGCCCGGCGCTCCGCCCCCCGCACCCCCGCCCGCGCTGGAGGAAACCCAACATCTGGTCTCGAACAAGGATCTGCTGCAGCCAAGCTCCCTGGAGCAGGACCTGCTGGAAACGGCCCTCGATGAGGTGGGGGACGAACAGGAGCAACTCATCCGAAGCATAAGGACCCCGTACGATTTCTTCGATCACAGCGATCAAATAACCAGAAAAGTGAGCTTTGTTTTTGTGAAGGTCTATCAGCCCTGGAAAGGTATGGAACTGCCGGCGAACCCCCGCATCGACGTCGGCTTCGACAGCAAGACCGGCGAACGCTTCCTCCGATTGCAGACCACGGTCAACTGCATGAGCATCGCGACCTACTCTCCGCAGGCGGCCCACGCCCTGGCGCAACAGCATTTCACGCCCGCAAAGAGCCAGCCCGGAAAATACGTGGGACGGTTTCGGAGTTTTCCCAACACCTTCTACATGGGAATCAAAGACGCCGGGCTGAAATTCGCAACCGTGGAAAACAAGCGACAGGGCATCGTCATCGGAAGAAAACAGTTTGACGACTTCTTCGGGGGCACCATCACAGACGCGCTTCAGAAAACCATCCCCTGATGGCCGGTATCCCCCGCGCGTCGGCCGCACTATGGCCCCGCTGCCGGCGGTCTGGCGTTTCCAGGCACATCAGCCGTTGACTTCCCTATGGAATGGGTCTATACTATATGTTTTAGGTAAACTTTTCCGGGAAGATCGCCGAGGGCGCTATGGAATCGTGCGAACATGACGGCAACGCCAAGTATATCTACAGGCCCCGCAAGAGCCGGGCGATCCGCCTGCTCTGGAAAGGGCCGAAAAAAACAGTCTGCCCGAACTTCAACCTCTTCGCTCATGCCGGCGGCTGCGGCTTCTCGCCCAACTGCTCCTACTGCTACCTGAAGTCGTCGCTCTCCTTCCTGTCCAAACCCGTCGTGTATGACAACACCGACGAACTGGAACGACAGGTCGTGAACTGGATCCATCGGGACGATCTGGAGAGCTACGTCCTCAACACCGGCAACCTCTCCGACAGCCTGTCCCTCGAGGAGGCGCGGCCCTTCATCGGGCGGGTCATCGAGCTGTTCCGCGAGCATGCCGAGAAGCCCGGCCGCCCTCATACCCTCCTGTTGGTTACAAAAGGTGGGATGAAGCACATCAAGTCGCTGCTGAAACAAAAGCCCAGTGCGAATGTGATTGTCTCCTTCTCGATCAACTGCAGGGAGGCCGCGCGCGACCACGAGAAAGGCGCGCCGGGTACAGCCAACCGCCTGAAGGCGGCGAAGGCGCTGATGGACAGGGGCTGGCGCGTGCGGATCCGCATCGACCCTATGATTCGTGGATACGAATATTCCGATCTCGTGGAGCAGGTGGCGGAGATGGCGCCCGAGCGGGTGACGCTCGGTCTGATCCGGGTCGAGAAGAACCTGGAGCGCCGCATCCCTGAGGATCTCATGGATGGCCTCGTTCTGGCTCACGGAGAAGATATGCGCCGCTACCCTACCGAGGAGCGCATCGCCCTCTTCCGCCCGGCCGTCGAGCGCCTGCGCAAGGTCTGCAGCATCGGCCTCTGCGAGGAAACCCCCAATGTGTGGGATGCCCTGGGCTTGGATCGAAAAAACAAGACCTGCAACTGCAATCTTTGATTTGACAGGCCCTGTCCCGCCCCGTATGATATGCCTTTCCGTTGATCTGTAGACCCTCTTCAGAGAAGGAATGCCGCGATGGCGAGACCCCATGACCGGTTCGCTGGCGTTTACTGTGCAATGCTGACCCCCTACAACAAGAGCGGGAACGTCTGCAAAAAGACAATCGACAAGCTCGTGAACTGGCACATCGAGAAGGGCCTGCGCGGGTTCTATGTCTGCGGCAGTACGGGCGAGCACATCCTCCTCACGACGGCGGAGCGGAAGGTCATCGCCGAGCGCACGGTCAAGGCCGCGGCCGGGCGGGCGAATGTGATCGTCCACGTCGGCACACCGTCGTCAGAGGAATCGGCTGAACTGGCGCGCCATGCCGAGAAGGTCGGCGCCGATGCCATCTCCAGCCTGCCCCCCATCTTTTTCCCCGGCACGCCTGAAGCCATCAATCTGCACTATGACACGATTCTCAAAAAGACCGGCTTGCCGCTGCTGATCTACAACTACGCCGTGCGCGGCGAGGTGGTCCCGGCGGCGCAGTTCATCCCCATCCTCGCCAAGAAGGGCGTGGCCGGGATGAAGTACACCGGCTACAACCTCTACGAAATGCAGGGCTACATCGAGGAGGCCCCTGACCGCTTCATCCTGTCCGGCGCGGACGAGATGAGCCTGCCGGCGCTGACCATGGGCGTGATTGGCTCGATTGGTTCGACGCAGAACGTCTTCCCTGAGATCTTCGTGAAGATCTACGAATGCCACCGGGAGGAAGATTTGCGGCGCGCCGAGAAACTTCAGAGAAAGGTCAATCAGGCAGTCCGGATTATGAAACTCAGCAAGAGCATTTCCGGATGGAAGCTTGCCCTGCGTGCGCGCGGCATCGACACCGGCGGCGTTCGCCCACCGTTGACACCAACCGATGCAAAAACCGAGAAGAAAATTCTCCGTGAGTTGGAGAAGATCGGCCTGCTCTGAGCGAGTTACGTGCCCGTCTTTTCCTTGGCCTTCTTCATGTCCGTGAGGAAGTCCTTGGCCGGTTTGTAGCCGACAATGCGGTGGACTTCTTTGCCGTCCGAGTCGGTGAAGATGATCGTCGGAAAACCGTTGACCTTGAACTTCGCCCCGTTTTCCGGGTCCTTTTCCGGGTTGAGCTTGATACAGACGAAATCCTTGGCCAACGCAACGACCTGGCCGTTGGTGTAAACGTCGCTGTCGAGCTTCTTGCACCACCCGCACCAGTCGGTGTAGAGGTCGATCATCACCGGCTTACCGCTGTTGGCGGCCTCCTGCATGCCGTCCCCGAAAGACTTGGCCCAGGAGATATCCCCGCCGGGCTCCGTACCCGCCCCCCCGCCACAGCCGACCAAACACACCATCAGCGCCACCCAAACAGACAAGGCCCGATAGTTCGACTCCATCACGCCACCGCTCCTTTCTTCTGCTTACCTTGTAAGGCCACCCCATGTCCAGTATGATTGTACACGGAATCGCACAGCGTTGTCAAACATGCCCGCCCGGCGAAAAAGATGTTTGACATCCCGGCAAAACCCGATATGCTCTAAAAAAACCTATCCGAGTGCTGCTTCCCGCGAGGAAAGGAAACCGACCCATGGCCGACCACGAGATCAACACATTCGAGGACACTCCCAAGAAAGCGGAGCCGCTGGAATGCCCCTTCTGCGGAGAGAAGCTCCAGGACACCATCTTCAAAGAGGCCATCATCACCTGCAAGGAAGAGGCCAGCGAGGAAGAGGGGCAGGTCTTTTTCCTCGACAACTACCAGATCACCAAGACCCCGCCCCAGTGGTTCAAGGACATGCAGGCGAAGAAATCCGGTGGCGGGGGATGCATGGGGGTCGTGCTTGCTGCCATCGGGATTGGCACAATGCTTGGGCTGGCTCTCCTTGCGTGAGGAAGCGACTGGGTAATGCTATTCCGGCGATTCCGCGAACATGGAGAAAATAGTGTTATGTCCCAATCCTGTTCCAGAATGATCGTCTCGATTCCCTCGGTCTCGACATCGTCGGTTTCGACGGCACGCTCCTCCACGCCATGCCCAAGATGGTCTGGGCCCTCTGGCTCGGCGACCGCGCCAACGCCGCCAAGATGCACCTCGAATACCGTCTTCTCAAGGGGTTATATAGGTCCGTGAGCCCTTGGACTGTGGCTCAGTCATTCGACAGGGTCGTATCCCCCTTTGGCCAGGGGGTGGCAGCGGAGGATGCGCCAGATGCCCAGGAAAACCCCCTTGATCAGACCCTTCTTCTGCAGCGCCTGGATGAAATACTCCGAACACGTTGGCGCGTAGCGGCACGACCGCGGCAGCAGGGGGGAAATGAATCGCTGATACCCCCGGATCACTTTGATGAGGATGAATCGCATGGTGTCGAGCGCGAGGCCAGCTTCTCAAACAGGTGAACCATTTCCGGCTCCACGTCCGGGAGGCACGCATCCCGCCAGGCCCTCCCCGGCACAAGCACCAGATCGAACCCGCAGGGCAGCATGGCCCGGTTCAGACGAAACGCCTCCCGCAGCACCCGTCGAATCCGGTTTCGCTTTGCCGCGTTCCCGACCTTCTTGCCCACCGCCAGGCCCACCCGAGTATGGGGCAGGCCGTTCTCGAGGGCGTAGAGGATCACGCGTTTGCTGCGAAGGCGCACGCCGTTGTCGAAGACGTTGCGAAACTCCGCGTTGTTCTTCAAACGATCCCGCTTCGCGAAGGTGAATCGCCTGGCCGCCGGGGCTGTCATGGTTCCTTCAGCTCTTTGATCGCATCGGCCCGCGAGGCGAAGATGCGGAGGACGGGGGACGGGCCGTCCAGCCGGAGGATGCGGAATGTCTCTTTGACCTGGCCCTGCGGACAGCAGACGTACAGCCACCCCCGACGCTCGCGGATCCGCTGGGTCCAGGTGATGAGCGCCGCGATTCCCGCGCTGCAGATGTAGTCCAGCGCGCTCAGGTCGAAGACGAGCCGGAGGTGACCCTGCGCCACGAGGCGCCGGATCCGCTCTTTGAATTCATCGCCCTGGTGCATATCCAGCGTGCCGTACAGGGATACAACCGTAACATCGCCGTCCTGGGTCTCTTCGCATTCGAGCATCGGCCTGTCCTCTCACCTTAGGAGTCTCTGTAAATTATAGCACCTTCGTCCCGCCCCACGCAAATCCCATTTTCCCTTCTTTTCCAGTTTCCTCTGCAAAGGTAAGGGGCCGAAATTTCCTTGCCCGCACCTTGCGCGGGCGCATATAATCCACGCACTCTGATCCGATACGACAGCATCATCCAGGAGAAAACAATGACGCCCAAGGAGCGAGTCGAGGCTGCGCTGAACCATCAGAATCCCGACCGCGTGCCCATCGGAGAGTTCGCCACCGACTACAAGATCATCGAGGCCGTCCTCGGACATGAAACCTTCTACCGCGGCAAGGCCAAGGAGATCAAGGCCCTCTGGGACGGCCGGCGCGATGAGGTCGTCGAGAGCCAGAAGAAGGACCTCGTCGAGTTCATCAGAAAAACCGGCACGGACATGGTCCCTGTCCAGATGGTCCCCGCCCGAAACGCCGTCTTCGACAAGCCCGAACGGATCGACGAGAACACCTACAAAGACCAATTCGGCAACGTCCTTCGCTACTCCGAAGCCACCCAGGACATCATGCTCATGGAGCGCGGCGAGAAGGCCCCGAACGCCATCGAGCAGCCGCCGCCCGACGGCTCGGAATGGGAGTTGTTCGACTATGTTGTCGAGCAGCTCGGCGAAACTCACTACATCTTTGCCCGCAACGCCGGCGGCGCACCGACGGTGGGCTATCCCTGCGCCCTGGGGATCACCGAGCGGATGATCCGCATCGCCGAGGACCCCGACGGCATGGCCGAGAGCAAGATGAAGGCCGTGCAGGGCTTCGGCGAAAAGGCCAAGCTCGCCATCGAACGCGGCGCCGACGCCCTGTGCTGCGGTGAGGACTTCGGCCACACGGGCGGGCCCTTCGTGTCGCCGGACACCTTCCGCAAGATCTATTTTCCCGCGCTCAAGGCGCAGTGCAAGAAGATCAAGGAGGCGGGCAGTCCTGTGCTTTTCCATTCCTGCGGAAACCTGAAACTCATCCTCGACCAGATGGTGGAGGCCGGCGTGGACTGCTACCAGGCCATTCAGGAGGGTGAGCCCCTGGATGAATACAAGGCAACTTATGGCGACCGCCTGTCCCTCTGGGGCGGCGTGCTGAGCCACACCCTCGGTATGGGCACGCCGGATGAGGTGCGGGAGGAGGCGCGCTTCGCCGTTAAGCACTGCGCGCCCGGCGGCGGGTTTATCCTGGGCAGCAGCCACAGCCTGACCGTCGCCACGAAGTATGACAACTACATGGCGATGCTTGACGTCGCCCACAACGAGGGGACGTATCCCATTGCGATCTGACAATGTAGAGTGGGGCTTGCCCCACCATCTTCGCTGGCCAAGAGCGTAGGGCGGGCGATTCGCCCGCCGGAAAGTAGAAGCAGCATCCTGCCGCTTCCGGAAGAGCCTGGAAGGCTCTTCTACATTAAGAAGCTGGCGGGCCAATGCCCCGCCTTACATTGAGGACAATCGGAGCATGACCCATTTCCAAGAAGCGCAGGAATCGACCGACCTCGCCAAGGGTCTGCCCATGGTGGCCGAGTGGGACCCGGAGGCCCTGGCCGAAGAGAAACAATGGCTCCGCGATCTGGAGGGCAGGGGAACCCTCGCCCGGTGGCGGGGCTACCTCTCCAGGGTCGGCCCCGGCTGGATGCAGAGCGCCGTCACTCTCGGCGGCGGCAGCGCGGCGGCGTCGCTCTTTGCGGGCGGGTTCCTGGGGTACAAGCTCCTCTGGCTCCAGCCCGTGGCGATGCTCTTAGGTATCATCATACTTTCGGCCACGTCGTACCAGACGCTGACCACCGGCGTCCGGCCCTTCCATGCCATGCGGCGGTATGTCCATCCGTCTGTCGCGTGGATATGGGCCCTGGCCTCTTTGGCGGCGACGATCATCTGGCACTTTCCCCAGTATGCCCTCGCCGGCGGCATGTCGCAGGACTTGGTCAAGGCGGTTGCGGGGAAGGAAGTCCGTACGTGGGTGTTCGGGATGGTCTTCCTCGCTCTGGCTACGGCCATTACGTGGACCTACGGCAGAAGCTCGCGCGGTGTTCGCCTCTACGAACGGATGCTGAAGTACATGGTCTGGATGATCGTGCTGGCCTTTCTGCTTGTCGTGTGTCTGACCGGGGTCAAGTGGGGCGAGCTGTGGCGCGGCTTCTTTTGCTTCCACATCCCGACGGATGTCCGAGGGGTGTCCGTCATGATGGCCGGCTTCGGCGCGGCGGTGGGCATCAACATGACCTTCCTCTTCCCTTACACGCTCCTGGCCAAGGGCTGGGGGCGGGAGCATCGGAGACTGTCGCGCTTCGATCTCCTCACCGGTATGTTCATCCCGTACTCCATCGCCACCTCGCTCATGATCATTGCCGCGGCGAACACGCTGCCCGGGTCCGAAGGGTTCCAGAACATCCTCGCGGACCCGAACAAGACGTTCGTCCCGGCCACGCTGGCTGCGAAGGTGCTTGCTCCCATGCCGATGGGTCGGATCGTCTTTGACTTGGGCATCCTCGGCATGGCCCTCAGTACGATCACCCTCCACATGCTCATGAGCGCGTTCATCGTCTGCGAGATTATGGGGTGGGAGCCGACGGGCTGGCGCTACCGCATCGCTGCCCTGATTCCCGCGCCGGGCATCCTGGGCACGGTCCTGTGGGGAAAGATGGCCCTGTGGATCGCCGTGCCCACGTCGGCCATCTGCGGTGTCCTGCTGCCCATCGCCTACGTTGCCTTCTTCATCCTCCACAACCGGAAGAACTTTCTGGGCGACCAGAAGCCGAAGGGGATGGCGGCGGCGCTGTGGAACGTGGGTATGCTCCTCGCCATCGTCGCCGCGTCGGCCAGCGGGCTTTATTACCTGTATGTGAAGATCCCCGCGTATCTCAAGATGCTGGGGATGTGACCGACCACGCCGGACCCCTTCGGGCCGTGCGTCATGGACAGGGGCGACATCGTGGCTGTGTTCGTGGAAAAGGGGTCCGTTAAGGGCAAGACACTGGAACCATTGGCATCGTAAAAGGAGAAGTCATTTGCTCCGCACTCAATCCGTTTGCATCGCCTGGCTGTGTCTTATGAGCCTTGTCGTGGCTGCCGAACTTCCCTCTCCCATCATCGAGCTGCGCCTCGGGACCACTCTGAAAAACACCGGCACGCGGGGCGGCCAGGGGAAGCTGATCAAGTATGTCCCCCATGAGGGGGCGACCTTCGGCCCGGGCATCCGAGGGATGGGAATGGACTTTACGGCCAGCTCCCGCGGCGGCGGATCGGACAACACGAAGGCCGGCAGCGGAATAGTTCTGGACGGCAATGGCCTGGGCCGACTGGACCAGATCACCCTCTCGGTCTGGTTCAAGCCGATAGGCCGCAACGGCCCCGCCCGGCTTCTCTGGCTTGGGCCGTGCTGGGACCTCTACGTCGCGGGGAACCGGGTGGGGTTCAAGATTCGGCATAAAGGAAGGGATGTCCATCCTCACATCCAGGCCAAAGACCCCAGCGCAATAGAGGGCAAATGGAACTTCATCGCCGTCACGCTCGATCGCAACACGGGCAGGGGCGCATGTTATCATGCACTCAAGGACGGCGACCTTCGCCTGGTGACCTCCTGGGAGAACGTACCCGCCTTCGACAACGGCGAGGCGAATCTCGAAATCGGCAACCTCGGAGGCATTCGCCCGTTCAAGGGATACTTGGACAGCGTCCGCATCTTCGACCGTGTTCTGTCCATGGAGGAGATACGAAAGGTGATCCAGTCAGACCGCAGGCCCGAGCCTGGTCTGAAGGACTATGTCCGGAACGTCCCGCAGCGTTCCGGCCTCTTCGAGTTCGGCGACGTGTGTCTGTCCAGCCGATCCAAGCACAAGAACTCGATTGAGACGATCAGGGCCTTCCGCCCCAATCGCCTGCTCTGGTGCTACACCGCCGACAAGGCGTTCACCGAGGCCTGCCGTCAGGCCGGCATCCAGACCTTCCAGTGCGCCATCAACTCCATTCCCGGCAAGCCCTTTTCCAAGGAAATGCGCGGTGCGGCGCAGGTCCTTGACTTCGACGGCAAGCCGGTCGTCGCGCCGTGGATGGTGGCCTTCAACAAGAAGAATCCGTGGTACTGGGGGTGCAACAACCGCCCGCCGTTCATGGATATCAGCGTCGCACGGGCGAAGAAGTGCATCGACGCCGGTGCGGACATGATCCAGTTCGACGACTGGTACCTCGTCGTCAGCGCGGCCGGCTGGAGCGCGTCGTGCTTCTGCCCGGAATGCATGGCGGCCTTCCCGAAGGACCTGAAGGAGCACGTCCCTGCCGAGGAGCTGGCGAAGCTCGGCATCGACCATCTGGAGACCTTCAACTACAGGCAATACCTTGTGGAGAAGCACGGCATACGCAATGCCGAGGAATACAAAGCCAAGAAACGCTCGCTGCCGACGACGAAGTACTTCGAGGCATTCCAGCGCCGCTCCGTCCGCGCCTTCTTCAAGGAGCTGCGGAAACGGATCAACGCCTACGCGGGGCGTGTCGTGCCCATGTCGCTCAACTCCTCCTTCGCCTATCCGGACCAGCGCCACAACTTCATGCCGGACCTTGTCGACTTTCTCCAGGGCGAGACCTGGCACATGGGGCTGATCGACCTGGCCATCGCAGCGAAGGCAGGCGAGGGCCTGGGCAAGTGGCAGGTGTTTGTACCGAAGCCGCTTGACGTGAACGAAATGCGCATGGCCGTCGCCGCCGCCTACGCCCTGGGGCAGATCATGCTCGTGCCGTGGGATATGTATATGGGCAGCGACGAGACGGGGGTAAGGCCGCGCTACTATGGAACCGTCGAGGAGTACGGCAATCTCTATCACTTCGTTCGGGACAACCCGCAGCTCTTCAACGGCTGCGAATCGCCTGCCATGGTGGGGCTGATCGTCAACCTCGATCACTATGACAAGAACCGTGTGGCCGATGTGTGCCAACGCCTGCTTGACGCGCAGGTCCCCTTCGCCTTTGTGCCCGTGGGCCATGCCTTCTACGACGCGTCGCTGACGCCCGAACGGTTGAGGCCGTTTCGCATGATCATCACCCTCAATCCGAAGGAGCAGTTCGAGGCGGATGACTGGACGGCGCTCGAGGCCGTCGCAGATGATGTCCCCGTGCTTCGGGACGACCAGGCTACGCCCAAGGACCTGGAATCTCTGTCGCCCTTTGAGGTCTGGGGGCCGAAGGGCGTCTACATCGTCCCTCGTGTCAAGCGCGATGCCGCCCACCGCACGCTCATCTGCCATGTGCTGAACCGCACCGGTATCGGCGGCGCAGAGGGCCTCAGGTCTGTGTCGTTCCTCGTTCGCCGGAAGGCGTTTCTGGGCAAGGCGCTGAAGTCCGTCCGTTGGCACACACCGAACCGGGCCGCCATGGACCTGGAATATGAAGCGTTTCCGAACGGCATCCAAGTTATCATGCCCAGACTGCCGATCTGGGGGATTGCCGAGTTGACATTCGAGTAGCTGGGACAGAAGAAAGGAGATCGCTGTGAGATACGGCTCATGTATCGCGCTCGTACTGCTCGCGACCCTCGCTGTTGCCGAGGAAACGCAGCTCAAGGGGGACTGGTGGCAGAGGCCGGGAACACCCACGCGGCACACCACCTTCGTCGCCACCTTCGACAGCGCCGAGTCGAACGACGCCGACTTCGCCCGGGGAATGCCCCTGGCGGGGGGCTTCGGGACGACGGCCGACGTGCCCGGAAAATACGGCAAGGCCATGC
>JAADGH010000027.1:607-40759 GCA_013152475.1 Planctomycetota bacterium | reverse complement strand
CGTATTCAGCGGGAAGCCATGCACGACACGGCACAGATGAATGCTGTATGGTGAGCCCTGGTAGACGCTCAAGGTCTGATCAGTAGCCAGGGAGGAGCTGTAGGCCCCCGGATGATCTGGTTCCGGCAACCACAAGGCGCGGCGCTCTCCCGGTCGCCAGCGGTCCGGCATGAGGTCTCCCGTTGTGTCGATCAGCGGCTCGGCCAGCTCCTCCAACTGAGACATGAAGCCCTCAAAATCAGGTGTTTCCCGAAGGGATTCAATGGTTAGCTCTTTGGCCTGCCGAAAGAATCCTTCCCCAACAAACTCGATCCGTTGTTTCAGCTTGTCCAGAGGGGTGCGCCGCCAGTCGTCCAGAAGCTGTTTCTCGGTGACGAGCGTTTGGAGCGCCGCGTTGAGACTGGCTGGCTCAGTCTGGCTGATGTAGTCGGCGTAGATTGTTTCATACTTCGACTTGGGGATCAGGGATGTGTCCACGCCCAAGGGCTGGGGCACGCGGGCACGATGGTATTCGCCGATACTTCTGGCCGCCTTCCTCAGCTTGTTGAGCAGCTCCTGCAACGCCTGTTTTTCGACCTCCACCGCCTCTGCAATGACATCAAGTCCCCGGCACACAGCAGATGCGATACGTCCTTCGTGGATGGCATCGGCAAGCGACCGCAGTTCCGCCTGTCGCGCAACTACCCATTGTCTCAGTCGTTTCCTCTCCTTCGCCCATCGCCAGTAACGGATGGGATGGAACAACATGGACGGTGGTTGGGGGCTCGAACCGTCCGGTGACGAGGCCGGAGAGCTCTTGGCCTGCTTTCGGTATGTCTGGATCGCCGACTCGACCCGGCCCTTCGCGTTGTCGAGTTCCCATTTTGCCTTTCGCTGCAGGGAGTTCAGAATCGGGACATTCTTGTCGTCTTCAGAATCCCACTCCGGATCATGGATCCGGTTCAGAAGGGCAAGGGCAAGACCTATGCCAGGCACATAGCTCTTGAGCAAATCGTTGATCTGGACGCGGCACTCCTTCTGAAAGCGATCCAGGATCTCCCTCCTGATGTGGCGCTCGACCTCTTCCGTCAACCCGTTGTCCTGCGCCTCCTTCTCCAGTTGGACGACCTCCTGCAGGGCGACCTCCGCCGCGCTTTTCCCGTTGACTAAGGAGCCGGAGAGCAAAGTCGTGTCGGCACACCGGGAAACAAACGAAGCCAGGCGTCGGCCCACGGCATCGCAATTTTCCGGCGTGGCCGAGCACACCCGCTGGAACGCCTTTTGCGCATCGGGGTGCAGAGGATCCGAAGGCTGTTTCTGCTGCATGGCCGCGATCACGTCCTCCGCCCATCGCTCCATGCAAAACGCAAACAGATCAAGGCGCGGCGCAAAGATAGAGGCGATACCAAAGCTGCTGTACAAGGGCTGGCGGGGCGCTTGGGCACTGTTCTGCACGGATGCGGGAAAACCTGCGATCCCCCGAAGGAAGTCGCCGTGTCCCATCTTGTGGGCGAAGCGTGCGACAACACGAGCGTGGTGGTCCAGGCCACCAAGCTCGCCGCGTGACGTGCCCCCGGCCAGCAGGAAGCAGAGATCGAACGATTTAGTGGGGGGCGCCTTCGGCACTGGATCCCCGTAGTCAAATTCGTCGCAGAATCCCTCTGCGATGACATGGTCCATCTCGCGGAGAGACGCACATACGTTGCAGTAGCCGGCGGAACGCTGCAGACGGGACTGCTCAGAGAGGAAGAGACCAAGCCCGAAGACACCGATCAGGCAATTCTGACGGCCCAGCGTGGCAATTCTTGCCATTCGCGCAATGTCCAGCACGAGGCCGCCAGCAAAAGGATCGGCAAGGTCGGCAATCACGAAGATATAGGCGCAGGGGTCCACTCTGGGCGCATGGGGTCCGACTTCTGGCATGCTGGTGCACGCAACAAGTTCCTCGTCGAGGAGGGCAAAGACCTTCCCGTAGACGCTCGGCTGTTTGAAATGTTCTCGAACACCCCTTCGAGTCAATGGGCCGGACAGGCGGAAGGGATCACGATCAGGATGGAGCTCCAATGCTCGCGTCAGTTGGTTGGGGCCACCCGGCTTCTGGCCTAACCGTTCTCGAATCCTCTGGATAACAAGCCCCCCGTAGTCCCCAAGCCCGATAAACAGTCGGGGGGACAACGGTTCCGTATGCCCGGACTGATCGTGTGCGGGTGACGTCATCAGATTCTCGGCCTGCAGAAGTCCCCGTTACTCAATATCCGGAATCCAAGGCGTGCCATCGGGATTGAGCCAACGCTTGTCAACGTGAACGTGCTCACCCGGATCGGCTTTCGCCTTCTGGATCCAGCGTTCGTAGTGGAATCGGTCATCTTGGTCCTGCCCCAGTCCACTGACCGAGGACGCCGGATATCCGGCGGTCAGTGAATGGATCACAATCTCGTATGAATCTCCGGTGGACGCCACTTTACAAGTTTTGCCTTCGCCAATGTCACCCAAGTAGCTCTTGTGCCGGCCCTCATCGGCAACTCCCACGATGGTCATGGAGAAGACATCCCGTTTGCCGCGAACGGGGTTCCAATTGCAGAAGGGCGATGATTGCGCCAATGCCTCCTTTACCCACCGCTGCACGGTAGTCGTCCCATACTCCTCCACTGCTGAAAAGACATCCAGTTTCTCCATGTGGGGCAAAAATACATCCCGGATCGCGGGCAAGAGTTCCCTCTCCAAAGTCCCCCCCATATCATCGATGCGGACATTCACCCAATCTATAGAACGATCGGCCTTGATCAGAGACACAAACTGTCCGAGGTCCACATCTTTCCTGATCTTGTCGTATATCCTCGGCACCTCGTCCCCCGAGATTACATTCGTCACAAGCACGCTTGGCTTCTCTTCCGGGTCGAGTTCCCTGCGAATGCCTTCCGCCTCCTCCATGCATTCTTTGGCAACTCCATCCACCTGGGCAGCCATTTTCTTCAGCGACTCTTTCGACCGGGTTGCCACCTCCTGAAGTCGCTGGAAGACCTTTCCGGCCTGGATTAGTGCCGCTTTTCTCAAGCTCTCGGAAGTCCCCCGATTCATTGCAGCCGCCCAGCTTTCGTAACACCTCTGTGCGCTTCTGCCACGGTCACAGATCTTGACAATCCAGCTTCCTTGATCCTTCAGGGTCTGTTGAAGATCGAGATACGCAGCCTCCACCTGCTTCTGTAAGGCGTTTGTGTCGATCTCACTGGCTTGTTTATCCAGGCTATTGAATATGGCAATACACGTCTTTTCCAGATGCCGGCAGAACCGAATCATGAACTCAATGCCGTATGTGCCTGACTGATCGGCCAGCATCTCTTTGATCTTTTTTCTGGCCTCTGCCTCCACGGCATCGGCCTTCTTCCCTGTGGCCTTACTGAGGCCGTCATGCACGGCGGGAATCCCCTTCTTTTCGGACTCCAATGCCTGCTTTTCTCTGTTCGCAAGAAGAAGCGCCTTTCCTGCGCTCTGACGTGAAATGTCGCTCTGGACAGCAGTCTTTCGCCCGCGCTTGCAGGAGTCGAGGAGGAAGGCGCTAAGCACCTGCTCGCTTCCTTGAAACAGCGTATTGTCCGTCATGAACTTGGCAATTTCATCCAGCTCGGTCGTCTCCGGCCTGGAGTGGCAGATTCTCTCCTCGAGTACCTCCCGAGCACAGCGAAGAGCGCAATACTCCAGGATCTCGTTGACAGGAACCCTAAGTGAGGCCACGGAGAAGCTGGCATAGACCGTATCAGGAGTCACATTCGCTAAGATGCTTTCCTGAACGTTGTTTGTGACCGAGGAATACACTTCCAGACACAGGTTTGATGCAATCATGGACCAAAGCTGCGGCATGGATATGTTCTGCGACGCCTCATTGATTGTATCGACCAAGTAGACCCAGTCGAATGGGGGGACCCTCAACCGCATGGGGGTGCCGCCAATGTTGATCGCCAGATCGCTTTCGGGATCGCTGAATTTCTCGTAGCTTCGATGGAGGAACTCGATTTCGCGAAGCCCAGCGTAGAAATTGGCGCGAACCTTTGATCGCTGGAATTCCATCGGCACGACGTCTACGAACCCCCGCGGCAAAACGAGGATGCCGGCGAGACATACCTTCAAATCAACGCCGGCGACATCCTGAATCGCGTGCCGCACAGCAACTGCCATGTCAAAGAAAAAGCCGCCACCCGTCCCGCCGCACAAGGAGCCAACGACATAAACTCGTATCGTCTTGTGCCTAACGCGGAAAGGCCAGCGGGCCTCCTCCTCGGGGGAGTACTGCCGGGTCAGGTTTCTGATCTGCCGGCGCAGCGGGATTTCGATCTTGTCGGGAAAATTGTAGTAACATGCCAGCCGGCCCACCGCCCGCTTCATCTTTGCGCCCTTCTGAATCTTGCCGGGCTTCATTCCCGGAATCCACCAGCGTTGTATGTCCTCATACCCCTGTCCCGATTCCGCCGCCCTTATGACATCGTCCGCCAACGGGCATTCGCACAAGGCAAACTCACTCGGACTCAATTGAGCGCCGGGAAGACGTTCATCGTCCGTGTCGATGCCAAAGAAACCGACCGGCGCTTCCGACCCACACAACAGCTCGATCTTCTGTTTGAAGAGGGACAACACCCGCATTCCCGTTCCGCCCAGCCCCACGACCAGTGTCGGAGTAATCTCTATCTTCCGCCCGCCCGATTTGCCCTTTGCCATCTCAAACCCTCCTCGACAGATATCTGAGTGATTGCTCCATCTGTTGACGTCACGCCCATCCGGGGAATTGGCTTTACTCGGAGATTTCCTCGGGCCGGGTTCCCGCTTGCAGCAGTTCAAACGCAAAACTGACGGAACCCACTTGTATCTCGTCGCCGTAGTAAAGTCGCTCACACCGCCCCGCACCCACATGGATCGAACGCCCAGCCCCGGTCTGAATTTCGATTGGGCCATATGCCCGGATCCAGTGTTTTCCTCCCTTGCGAAGGATCTTTGCGTGTTTTTTTTCGATCTCTGAGACATTGGTAATACCTACATCTGGCCCCTTCGACCCCTCGATGGAAGACGACCCAATCCAAATGCCTCCCATCCTACGAAGCATCCCGATCTCCAAAGCTTCTTCTTCCTCCTTTGGGGCTCCCATGAAGAGCACGTCGGTGTCCGGTGGCTTCCTCTTCAACAAAAGTTCCGCTTCGCGGTCAATCGGACGGGGCAGTACAGTATACAGCGCGACCAGCACCACGCCGGAGATAAAGGCCACGTACGGCCACAACGATGGAACCACAATAGCCCATTCGATGTGGGTCGGGTGCAACACCACGCCGACCTTATCCGTCGCCAACTTGAGCCGCCCACGGTATGTGATGCCCCAGAAACTGGGGTTCCCCTTGTGTTCCGCTTTGAGCTTGACTTGATTCTCACCGCCCGACAGCTTCAGCGCCGGAGGCTCCGCCCGGACGGTGGTACCCTGCGGCAGATTGCCCGAAGACTCGAACGTAAGCGTCGTCCCCGCCGCGGCAGGACTCGCGCGCACCACAAGAGGCAGTTCCCCCTCTCCTTTTCCCGTAAAACGGGACACCTGGACGGTCCACACCTCCGGCGCTCCGATCAATT
The DNA here is from genome assembly GCA_013152475.1 of Planctomycetota bacterium. GTDB lineage: Bacteria > Planctomycetota > Brocadiia > JAADGH01 > JAADGH01 > JAADGH01. The sequence goes on along the minus strand of JAADGH010000027.1, from coordinate 35,176 downwards.
CAATACCCCGCGCCAATACATCGATTGCAACCGGCAGTTCCTGGGGCCTGACGGGGACATCGGAGCTGAATTTCACGCGCCCCGTATACTTCCCCGTTACTGCACCCGTGAGCGACAGAACGAATGAAACATCCTGTCTCGCCTGCGAAACGGTTATCTGCGAGGGCGATGGGGTGATCGACATCCCCTTCGGCGCATCGAACTTCCATCGCAGAGCAACGGTTTTCCCCATGGCACCGGCCGAAGCCGTGACGGGCACCGAGATCTTCACGCTCGAATCACCGGGAAACACATCCTTGTAGTCCAGGCCTTTCGCGTCAATCGTGATCCCACCGGCATGCGCCTCATACGTCGCGCTCAGCTCACTTACATCGAGCTGGACCGATGGATCGGCGCACTTCAGTCTCACCTTCGCCTCGCGCTTCCCGGCCTTTGAGCCGGCGGTCAGTGTTATCTTGATCTCCTGCTTCTGCGCGAGCTTCACATGGTCGGGCTCGAACACAAGCTTTGCTCCATCTGCCAGACCATCGGCCGAAAGGCGGACCTCCGGTTCCATCTTGGCCGCCGCAGCATTCGGCGATAGCCAGACAGACTGCGTCCTCTCCTGCCCAAACTCCAAACCGCCGAAGTCGATTTCCTTGCCCGGCGTGACATCGATAACCGCTGCCGCTTCTTCCGCTTTCCAAGGCAGTGCCTCCAACGACAACACCGTGCGAGCGCCCTTGACTTTGAGCGCAATCGCGCCCTTGATCGCCCCGACCTTCCCGGCGCCCGCATCGCGCCGCAGCGTCAGACGCACGGAGGCCTGTTTCTTCATCTCCACGGATTGCGGCTCAATCTTGAGCGTAACACCTTGGGGCAGCGCTCCTGCTGTTGAGAGGGTCACTTTCGGCCCGAGGGACCTTGCCGCATCATTGGGCGACAGGGTGATCTCGCGAACGACCTCGCTTCCCGGTTGGATCGTGCCGAACTCGATGCGCCTCGGCGCCACATCGATCTCCGCCTTCCCCGGCGACTCCGTCGAAATCAGCAGTGCACTCGGGCTGAACTGAACCCCCTGAATCTCGCTGAAGCCGACGGCGCCCTTATACCCCTTGGCAGGAATAACCGCCCCGGCCTCGACCTGCATCTTGAGCTTCACCGAGGTCGCTTCGCCCAGCGCCACCTCCGACGGCTCGGCAGAAAGCTTCACCCCCGGCGGCAGGTCCTTAGGCAGGACCACCCGGACCTTTTTCCCGGCGGTAAGGAGCCTTGCTGCGGGGTTGGGGATCAGCTCGAAGGTCTTTTCAAGCGTCTGTCCCGGCCGAATGCGGCCGAACTGCAGCCCATCCCTCGGCGCAACGGTCACACTCGCGGCTTCGGCCTTGAACGTTACATGGAACTGCTGGGGCTTCACAAAGAGGAGCTTGCCTGGACAGCGGATCACGATGCGCCCGTGCCGCGTCCCCGGGGCAATCTTCCGGCCGGTAAACTTGAGCACCACCGACTGCTGCTTCTGTCGCATCCGGATCTTCTTCGGCGATACGGTCAGCTTCTCCTCGGGACCGGCGTCGTCGAGGATCACATCGCTCAGTTGGAGTTCGTAGTCTCCCGGCGTCCGTGTCGTCATCATCAGCTTGTCCCCCATGGCTCGGTCTTCCTTGGGCGGGAACTCCCGCGTCCAGTCTCCAACCGGCACGGTCCCGAGCTTCACCACAACGCGGTTGAATCGCACCTTGATGAAGTGCCAGCCCTCGTTCACCGGCTTGGCCTCGCCCTGGAGACGCTCCACGAACTCCTGCGCCTCCCTGTCCGGCCGCCCGATGAAACAGTACCAGAAGAACCAATCCTGGCCGGGCACGAAGTCCGGCCGCTTCTCGTATCGATCGAGGAGCTTCTGGAACGTCGCCTGCTGATCGCGCGGAGGAAACAACGGCGGGTGATTCCTGCCGTCGGTGAGAAGAACGAGAATGCGGCTTCGGGTAGGCGATTTTTTGAAAAATTCCTCAAGGTGCCGGAGCGCCAGCTCGATGCCCCCCGTCATGTACGTCCCCCCCAGCTCCACCCCTATTCCCCTGATCTTGCGGACGAGCGCCGCTTTGTCCGCGTCCGACCTGATCTGCCGGCTCGCCACGAGCTTCGCGCTCCCCCCGAAGGTGATTACCGTGACGTTGGCCCCCACGTCGATCTCGTTCTCGATGAACTCGCAGAGCCGCTTCCGCACCGTCTCCAGCCTGCGCTGCTGATTCATACTGCCGGAGATATCCAGCGCGAAGACGATGTCGGTGGTGCCTTCCTCCTCCGCGGCCCGTACGCCGGCTGCGAGAGCGGCAAGAACAACAACACAGAGAAAGGTACAGACCCGTATGCCGCCGAACTTCTTCATAGTCCTACACCCCTCCAAACCAGCACGATGCGACACGGAGGCGTTCACTCAACGGAGATGATCATCCCCTGCATGAGGACGGGAAAACTCCCCCCGCACATCGCAATCCGACACGCCCAACCCCTTGCGGTGCACCGTAATATGCCCCACGTCCCCTACACTGTCAAGCAAATTGTGGGCCGGCCCTCCCTCCTCCGGCATATCGGCTGTCGCTACCACTTCCAGAACTTCCACCAGGGGCTATTCTCCAGGCGCGGAGGGGAGGTCTTTCGTGCCGGCCTCTCGGATGATCCTGCGGCATCGCCACCAGCGCCGTCGAGAAGTCTCTTGCCAGATCGAAGATCATGTTTCTCCCCCTCCGTCATCGGGCATATCCAGCAAGCCAACCAGCTCCTCCGCCAGCGGCCGAGTGGTGGCCGCCACAAAGGGCAGTCGGCGGGGATGGGTCGGGTCCTTACGGTATCGGTCGAAGATGTCGTCGATATCAATCGCGGCGTCGATGTCGATGTCGTTGCCGGCGAGGTCCAGCAGGCATGCACCCGCGGCCCGGCAGAGAATCAGGCCGGGCAGCACATCATACGCCGCGAATCCTCGGGCAAACTCCACCGCCGCATCCGCATATCCTGCCGCGAGTTGGATCAGCGTGTTCGATCCCCAGGAGAGATTGATGCGACAGTCATTGTCCTGGAGAGCGGCCATGAGTCTCTCCTGCGTCGCCAGGGCCCTATATCGACTCGGTTTCGTCGTAAGAACATTGATCCTCGCTTCCTTCAGGCGGGTCTTCCTCGCGTGCTCCGGCCCACAGTCGAGATGGAACTCGGAATGGGTGATGAAGTCGAGCGCGCTGGCCCTGCCGAACTCGTCGGGGGTCCAGAAGAGCCGATCCAGAAAGATATCGCCGGCAATCGCGCCGAGCGCTTTCCTCTCCTGCGCATCATAGAAACCCAGGAGACACCAGCCGCCCTGCAGCGCCTCGGCAAACTCCGTGCCGTCCACGGGATCGACGAAGATGACGAAACGCGCATCCTGCTCCGAGCCCGCCTCGCTCCCACAGGCCAAGATGCCGCACTCCTCCGAGAAGATGGCGTAGGGAGGCAGTCCTGCGATCGTACCCAGTTTCTTGCGCAGGCTCGCGATGATGTCGTTCTCGATCTCTTTGTCGATCTGCTTCGTGGGGTTCTCTACGCTCTTGTGCTCCAAGCTGCCCTCGACCACCTCCTTCATGGCCAAGCGGCGACCTCCCCGCATTTCGAAGCGCGTCCGCTCCATGGCCCGCATGACCACCTGCCGGCCATAGCGAAGGAGGCGGGCAACCGGAAGCGCATCGGATTGTTGGTTCTGTTCGTTCACAATTCCCTACCTTGCAGTATCAAGAGTCCCATTAGCACGGCGGCTTCAACGGGTCCTTCGCATCCGGGTCCCGGGGCGAATGCCAGGTGCGCCAGTACGCCAGTTGATTTCCCAGAGCACAGAATACAGCAACGCAGACCGCAATGCCCGGCGCAACCAGTGGAAGCATGCGGCCGACGTACTTCCAGTGGAGCGCTGCGAATCCGTAATAGGCAAGCAGGCATACGATGGAGGACGCAATCCCCTTCTCGTTGTTCTCCCACAGAAGAAACCACACACCGGGCAGGACGGACAGGACCACAATAGCGAGTATGCCATCGAGGCTGAACGTGAACCGCGCCTTCGCCGAAATGTCCACCCCATACAGAACGCCATCGAATTTCGCAAGGACCCCCAAGCACTGAATCGCCGCGATCCCCACACCGTAGCTGAGGGCAAAAAGCATGAACTTCCAGATCTCTCGTCGTATGCGTGTTTCCCTATTGATCGACGGTTTCGGACTGCCCGTGTCCGCGGCAACTTCGGCGGCTGGCTCTGGCTGCGACTCGACCGCCCCACCCTCTGGAATACCACCGCCCAGGTCGTGCGGAAGCGATCTCTGTAGTTGCCGATGGTATCGGTCTTCCGGCATACGGTACTTCACGATGGCCTGAATGTCACCCATACGGAGCTCCAGGCCCCGGGGCAGTTCGGTCTCTTCAAGATACACAGCCAGGAAGGGCTTGTCGTGGTTGATGGCGTAGTTGATTTCATTGCGGACGTTCTTGGATACGACGGCACGCGGGGAGATGAAGACGAGGAACATCGAACAGCCGTGGAGCGCTTTGGCAATCTCTTCCGGCCATTCATTCCCAGGATCAATGCCTTCGTCGTACCAGACGCGGTAGCCGTGCCCATGCATCCATTTCAATTCCGGGTAGACCGCCGCCGCATCCTTGTGGGCATAGCTCACAAAGAGATATGGCTCGTCTCCCGAATACGCCTCAAAGGGAGGATGAACGGCGTCTTGCTGCGGTGGATTCAAGATTTCCTTTTCCCTCCCGGGCGGACGCCAGGACATGCCCTTTCAACGGCGGGTCCGCGGTTTGCCGCCCTTGATCAGATTGGGATTGTCCGGCCGCTCCGCCATGATATCTTTTATCCGCTCAAAGGATACGGGATAATAGTCGTTGTTGTCCACACCGATGTCCCACTGCTTGCCGATGGGATCGAGTCTGCCGTGGGAATGGCCGTAGAGCTGCCAGCTGTTGTAGTGCGATCTCGGCCATACTCTCATGGCGTAGTGGCAAACGACGACGTATTCTCCCGCGATCTCCTTTTCCCAAATCTCATGCGCCTCCTTCAGCCATCTGTCGTGGCTTCCACGGAGAAAGACGTGTTCCCCCTTGAGGCGGGAGATGTACGATTTGGCCCGGCTCTTGTTCTTGAGGGTGAAGTCCCCCACATGGACGACGAGGTCGCTGTCCTTCACGACGGCATTGTGGCGCCGTATCAGCTCCTCGTCCATTTCCTCCACCGTCCGAAAAGGCCGCCCGCAGAGGTGGATGATGTGGGCGTGCCCATAGTGTTCATCGGCCGTGAAGAACAACACGTCCATCCCTCCGATTGGTTTCACCTCCGCAATGGATACGCCACGCGGCACATACGCTATCCCCTTCTACCGTTTCTGGAACGTCCACAAGGGCTTCTTCTCCGGATAGGGTTTCGCAGAAAGGTCTTTCGCGACCGCCCATTCGAGACAGAGGAGGTAGAGGTGGTTGCTGGCGTTTCCGGCCCAAGTCCTTGGCCGCATCACGCGGAGTCCCCGCCTCTTTGTCTTTCGTAGGCTTCTTATCCTTGAGTGTCTGCTCAACTGGGCTCTGTTTCGCTCGGTCAGATGACGGTAAAACCATGAAAAGCGTGACCGCGACCACGGCAGCGATTGCAGCTCCACAGAGAAGCAGCTTTGGGGCCATCTTGCGTGGGCGCGCATGGAGCAGGGACGCAAGCTTGTCCATACTGGCGTCAAAGATTTCGTGGGCGGGTGTGAGGGCGTTGAAGAGCGGCAGACCGCCAATATCCTTCGGAAGCGGCTTCGGCGGCCACTCGAAACCCCGAGCCATCACAGGAATGATGTTCTTCTTCTGCTGGAGGGCATAGGCAATCTCGAGTCTGACCCAATCCCCTTGGTTGAAGCAACGATCAAGACTGCCTGGAGTCAGAATGATCACCACGTCCGTACAAAACCTGATGCACTCCGCAAGGGCCTTATTGAAGGGACCGGTGCGCAGGTCTTCCACATCCATGAACACTCGATAGCCTCGCTGCACCAAGCTATTTCGCACCAAGCGGGCTAACTCAGCGCCGCCCTCGCGCCGGTAGCTGATGAAGACCTGTTGCCGGCCGCCGGTTCTTCTTCGTGCCCCCTGCTTCACGTGGCCCTCCCTCGTTCACGCTTTCATTGTGTCACTCGCAGGTTTCGGTTGCCCCCGTGAAGAATGGTGGGAACAACGGCTTCCCCACGACCAGGCGACCCTATTATACCCCACGTTTCTGAGAATACGAGTTTTTTTCAGGGAAGGCGTTCCGCGCTCTTCTCGCAGAGCCTTGCGGCGAAGTAGATGTCGTCCACGCTAACCACTCCGGCACTCGACAGCGCCACGTTGGCGGCTGCCGTGTCCAGTATGAGCAAGGCCTTGGCCGGCAGGTTGCCTGGCAGCTCTTGGACCGCTTTGACGCATGCAGGCAGGCACGCGTCAGGAATCTGCACCCCATGATGCTTTGCCAACCTTTCCGCATGGGCTCTCAGCACTCCGAGCGTCTGGGTCGGTGACAGACCGGCAAGCTCGATCACGTGCGCGCGCCTGGCCAACGCAGGGGGGATATGACGCAGGTGCTCGGCCGTTGTGACCCCGACGATCCTTGCGTTGGAGTTCAACGCGTGGGTCAGAATATCCGGACCACATGGGGAACGAAGCGTCAGTTCCAGATGTTCCATCGCAAGAACGAGGCCGGTTCCGTTGTTCTCGATCGTCTCACTCAGGAGATTCATCAATAGGCCCTCCCGTTCCGCGTCGAAGAGTGTCCCGGCGAAGAGGAGGCCGAGATCCACCGACCACATGGCAAGGGTCGGGCAACATTCCGCAAGTCGAGCCGCGACTGCGCTGCATAGGTTCGTCTTGCCGACGCCCGGCGGGCCGGCAACGATCACGAGTTTGGCCCCTCCCATGCGCCGCAGGCACATGGTAACCTCCGCGACCGTTTTCTCTCGACCGACTGTCGGCTCCGCCATGCCTTCCCGGATTTCTCCGGAAAGGTCCCTGGCGAAGGCGTTCAGCAGTTGGCAGCCGCCTTGTGCATGTACGTTGGGAGGAGGAAGACGTGGCTCTGCCAAAAACCCCAGGATGGACAACGCACGCTCAACCGCCCCCTGGAACGTACGATCTGAATGGTCTGCAAAGAGACATCGCCAGCCTTCGCGCTTGACCCCTTCACCGCCGAACAAGCGACATATAGCCGGATCTTGCCCCTGATACGCCAAATCCTGATCGGCAAAACAGAAAAACAGCTTTTCTCGTGACCGTTTGACGAGCAGGTTGACATGGGACTTGCTGTATTGTGCGCTCACGGGGACACCGTAGAGGATGAGGGTGTCTCGATCGCGGGCGTCGAGCTTCACCCCTTGTCCCTTCAGTTCCCTCATGAGAACATCGTCGAGATCCATTCCTGCTCCGTTTCCGCAACTCCTCAGAAGGGGATGTCATCCCCGTTTGTGCTCTACTGCCCGGGGCGTTCTCGCGCCTGTTGACGCGCCCTCAGTCGCACCTCATCGAGTTCGTGTTCGCGTGCCTCCAGCAGCTCTCTAATGACTCGGGGAAGACTATCACGAGGTGTCCGGCCCGATGGCGGGGGGCCTGCTCGCCGAGACGGTGAACGCAGCTCTCCTTCTGAAACGAGAGAGATGCGAAAAGCATCTTGTTCTCTCGTCATCATCCGCTGCCATCGCCCCCGGGGCGTTTCCAAAGGGTCGTGCATCTCCAGATATTGCCTCCGCTCCATGTCAGTGATATGCTGCCAATCGCAGCGGAACTGCGACCGCCCATTCAGCTTCTTGATCATTCGCCCCCTGAAGGATTCCCTTGGCAGGCCGGTGAGCACATATGGATCATCCTCGCTGCCGGGCGTTGCTTCCCTATCCGACACAAGCTTGTGTTCGAGCACGCCTTCTGCATCCAGCATCTCGAACAAACCGCCAGAGAGGGCGTGGTATCGGACATCCAGCAACGCGAGATCGTAGTAGAGGCTTTCGTCTTCGCTCACGTGGTGCCACCGTTTTCCTCGTTCCTGCAGGAAGCGGCCGAATAGTCTGAGTTTGATGTATGGGTCCAGCCGACGATCCAGTGCCATCGGATCGCTTTCGAGTCTTTTGAGGGTATCGTGCCACGCTCTCCAGATATCGAAGCACCACTTCGGAAAATCACCTTCCTGGAGCATGTCCGCTACAACTCGAACATAGTGTTTCTGCACCTTCAGCAAGTGCGGATCGAAGAGATGTTTCCGGTCCGGAGTTAAGACGCTCAGCGTCTTTATCGCACGGACGGGATCTGCAAAGGCAACCGCATCGCCGATGGTCGGATCCTTTTCCGCCGCCCGGATCACCAAAGCGGTAGTGCCCAGCTTCAGCCATTGTCCGAATTGGCTCATAAGCGAGCATCCGGAAATGAGGTGGAGCCGGTGATGGAAGCGGGAGGACACCATCAAGGGCTCATTCCGTGCGGTGGAATAGATGCTCCGACTGCTCGTCGTCTCGCCCCCGGTTGTGCGCGATATGAAGTGCGTCCTTGGATTCAGGTCCATCCCGTGGTCGTTGCATCCAACCGAACCGGGCCCGGCGAAGACCTGGCGGGTAACAAGGAAAGGGACGAGCGCCCGTTCGAGGGCATCAAGCGGCACCTGGATGGCATAGTTGCAGTGCTGGCCCCACGTAGAGTGCGTAATGTAATCGTAGTTGTTGTGAACAAGCGCAAAGCCGGACAAGTGCACTTGCACCCACCGTATAGCGTCGCGCAACAGACGGATCATCTTCGCCTCGGTTTGAACGACTTCGTGCGGCGACCCTGCCGGACAGACGGCAAATTCCACGTGGTGTCCCGTCGGGTCCATGTAGATCCGACCGAGGTAGAGGAACAAGCCCGATCGAGAGGTATCGAACAGATACGGAACGCCGGAGCTCTTTAGTTCCCGCTGGATCACTTCGTGAGCAATATCGTTGCTGATGTGCCCCAGCCCGCCGTGAGGTGGAAACATCGCCGCCGCCAGTTCATGCTCCGAACCCAGGATGAATACTTCTTCTTCCATCTTATTCTCCGCCCGGGTTTCTTATGGACTTCAGGATGTTCTCTGCCGAGTTCTTCTGGTTTCGCAAAGACGCAAGGGCCCGCCCGATAACCGAGTCAAAATCCCCAGCTTGGTTCCTTGCATTCTGAAGTCGCTCGGCATCTGGGCCATTCAATTCATCGTTTGGATCGTTGCTTCCTGGACGACGACGGAATATTTCTCTTTCGCCACTCATCATGTGCTCCTTTCGTCAATCGGGTCCATCTTCCGCGTCAGGTCACTGCTCATTTCCTCTGGGTCTCCTGTTCTCCCCTGTTAGGCCACTGCGTTTCAGTGCCGCAACATCCGGGTTCTACGCTGCCGCAGTCCCGCACCACAAGGGACGACGACCGCACAGTGTTCGGATCATGCGTTTCCATGGCTCTGCAGAGGTCCTCTACTGTGCGGCACTCCTCAATCAGTTGTCCGACCTCCGCTTGAGTGTAGTGACCGGGATGGTCGAGGAGTATTGTCTTCCGACTCCCCCAGCCGTTGTTGCTGGGAATCTCCAACGTGATTTTCCCCCAGTCGATTCGCCGAATGTTATCCGAGAACTTCTCAATGATTGACTTCCTGGCGAAGGCCCTCGTATCCATAGGGCCGTTTGCCTGCATGAACGCGATTCTCTGGGGGCGTACGGCGGTCTCCAGAAAACCGGCCTTCTCCAGGGCGAAGTACAGACCTCGTTCCTTGTCTATATGAGCGTACATCTGGTTCAGGAGCGCGGCTTCCGGCGACTGCAGGTCGAAGCCATGCTCCGACATTTGACGGTCCAGGATCGTCAGCTTCAGAGCCCAATCGAAGCGCTTCGCAAGGGCGGTCACGTTGCCTTCCGCGAATTTCCGGAGCGAGTCAATCCAGATTGGCAGTATCCGATCTGTGTCCGGAACGATCTCCTCCGGAAGCAGACCGGCGTCGTGCATGTTCACCAGTGCCTCCGTCAGGGCCATGAACCACTCAACGGGCGATATCTTCCCCCCAAAGGCCAAACGGCATTTCCTCTCGATTCTGCCCGTAGTGACCGAGAACCCTCCTGACCAGCAGCGGAAGGCCGCCACAGGATCATCCAGCAGCAGTTTCGAGTCGAAGAATCCCTCCTCCATGGCGGCGAGGAAAGCTTGGGTAAGCCACACCCTCAGCAGCGTTCCTATCTGCTGCAGATTGGCGTCGTAGCAGATGATGTGCAGGCGCGCCAGGTCTTCTGAGGCGTGCCGTTCGTCCCGGGAGTTCACAATCGGACGGCGAAACGGGACGGTCGTAGAGGGATCGACCAGAACGCCGGTCTGATGGGCCCGGGAGGACAGAACGAACTTCGACTTGCCGTCCCTCCGCCTCAATACATGGCCCTGGCCGAAGAGCGGCGCCGAGGAAGCGAAGAATGACGCAAGCATTCCAAGCTTGTGAGGTTTTCGCGTGAAAATCTGTCTCCGCAAGTTGCGCGTGATCAGCACATTGAAATGTGCCCCCCAACTCGACACCCTGGACCCATCCGAGTTATTCGCCGTTACAAACAACTCTTGTCCGTCGGGGAGTTTCTCGTTGGCCTGCCTCATGAGATTCTCGACCAGATTGTAGAGGCCGTGGAGGGCGGCAACGTGGTCGAAGGCCGATGTGGTCTCTGGTAGGCAGCCTTCACAATGGCCCAAGTCACCATAGATGCAGTAGTTGCGCCACTTTCGCCCGTAGTCGCGATAGTTGTAGGCGCTGCCTTGTGTGTGGGCATTGGTGGCATTCCCCCATACCCCGCTATTGGGCAATTCCGTCCCGCATGTGGCGTAATGCGTCTGGTAGAATCCCACATTATTGCGCCATCCCGAAAGCGGTGCGATCCCATCCACCTCATTCAAGAGATATTGACACGCTTCATATGACGTGCTTTGGGAACCTGACTTTCGGCCCACGATGCTGTTGCCAAACTCGATGTCGGCGCCGGTGATCTTCTTGACTGCCATCGGAATTCCTGCCTTTCTTCGGTCGCTTCACGCTCGAACATAACGATGAGGGCGAATGTGCTCGGCGCCATCCGAAGGAAACTCCACGCGCACAATATCGTTGTCACTACTCAAGCCGAGCACCGCCCTGGCATTGCTCGGAGATCGGAGAGAGCGTGCCGCCGAGGTCACTTCGTCGTCCACTGCCTCGATCACGTCGGCCGGCGTGATGCCCGTTTCTTCCGCAAGTCCACGCACACACGATCTCACCTTCGCGCGGCGGACGATATTCTCACACATGGCCCCCGATATGATCTCCCGGGCATGAACGTCGCGCCGCGACCCATCACGCATGATCAACGTGGCAATCCTCGCGTCATCATTGGCGCGGAAGATTCTCGATGTTGCGGCATCGATGATTTCGGCCGCAATCTCGGCGGCTTCCGCCTGCGACGCCCGGTGTCCGTTGCGCCTGAAGGGCAGGTCGGGGGTGAGATACTTCCCGAAGATGTCGCGGATTGCTTCGCGTCCGGGACGGGGGATGCGAAGGATATTGTCGCCAAAGCGCCCGGGCCGCATAAGGGCGGAATCCACAAGATCGTCCGCCCGGTTTGTCGCCCCAATGAGAAAGATGTTTCCGGTCTCATCAAGCCCATCCACTTCGCTCAGGAAGCACGTCAGCACCCTCGAATCCACGCTGTTCGTGACGTCTGCGGAGCGACGCCCCCATGTATCGAGTTCGTCACAGAAGAGAATGCATCGGTTGCCGTCTTTGCGTTTCGAGAAATCCCTGCAGACCCGAAAAACCTGCCGGATTCGCTGCTCCGTCATCCCATAATAGTGTGACCGGAACGATCCCGGGGGGAGGGCGCAGAACTTCACTTCCCCGGATGTGACCGCCTGTGACTTCAGAAACGTGCCAAGCGCTTTCCCAATCATCGTCTTCCCTACCCCAGGCGGTCCCGCCAGGATAATGCCTTTTGAAGGGCGGAGCCGATGCTCCCGCACCAGGTCACGGTGGAACAGATGGAGGGCCACGTCTTCGAGGATCTGATCGATTACGTCATCCAGTCCGCCAATCATGTCGAAGCTGATCGAGCTGTCAACGTCCTCCAGAATAGAGCTCTCCTCCTCTTGCTTGGGAAGAATCTCCAAAGCGAGAAGCAGGCCTCGGTCGTATATCACCCGGTCTCCCGTCTTCGGTGGGTCCGCCCGCAGTTCATCGGAGAGACCCACGCGAATCTCCTCGGCTTCATTGATTTTCAGAATGGCCTGTTCCCCCAGCACACGATCCACCGTGCCGATATCGCCAAAGCGCGAAGGGCAGTCATCGACGCCGACGATACAGTTCCTCTCGTGCGACAGGAGAACCGTTTGGCTGTGACGCAGCTCATCCGGGCGAATCCCGTTGGCGCAGCCGACGAGCATCTCGCTGTGACCCACAGAAACATAGACCTTCCCGGGCATGTTGTCGCATCGCCTGACAAACTTCGCCGGATACCACGGAAGAGCCGTCAACTCCTGGATCAACTTGCTCTTCTTTTGATCCAGCTTCTTTGCCTCCTGGAGGCCCAACTCGAGCTTGCGCTTCTGGTTGGTGGCGCGCAGCAACATCTCCACCAGAACGCCCTTCGGCGGATCACCGCTGAGGAGCCTCTCCAGCCGGCTGTCTTCTTCCGCTGCCGGAAGCTCCTCACCCAGCAGCACCTTCAGGATGTCTTCGTCTTTATTCTGCTTCACCATCATCCACTCCATTCACTATGGTGACCGGTCGTTCGGTAATCATGCAGTCCCGCCAACCGTACAACTTAAATGCGTATGGGCCGTTTCCGGTGTTCTTGGCGCCGCCACCGTAGCCCACCACCAAACCGAACTGGTAGGGGTGTGGGAATGCCGACTCGTGTACCGTCTGGTCGCTCTGCGACCAGAACACGGTGCCGACGTCACATGTGTTCCGCTTCTCGCACTTCCTGCAGAACACATGGCTATGGTACCAGCCCACGATGCGCTCGCCCTTTCGCCGTCGCGATTGGAGACAGTGAGATGCCGCCAGGAATGTTCGGTCGGTGAACTTGAAGCTCGTGCACGTCGCTTCGGTCCCTTCGCGGGCCTCAACCTGCGCGTTCACCAGCACAAATGCCCGACCGGACGATGGATCGCGACAAAGGTTGCCTATCAGGAATCCGCCCAATTCGTCTTCATTGGACTGCTCGACACGCCCAAGGATCTCGTCGGCGACCACCCTGGGAATCAAGACATCCAAGAATTTCTCCTGCGCCTCATCTGTGGCGAGAGTGGACGACAGAGAGGCGAGAGGCGTTGGGAGAAACGCGATTCTCGGCGTCCGAACGGAGGTGTGGAATCCTCGTTTTGGCTCTTGGCCGCTCGTTTCGGTCTGCACATCACTGCGCAACGCGCTGATCAGATAGTGGAATCGCTCGTCCTGCTTGAGCACACCGCGCACAATCAGGTTGGACGCAACGGTACGGGCTTGGCTGGCAAAGTGTGTGATGCCGAAGTCCTTCACCACAGCATCCTTGTCTCCGTTGAAGTCGAGACGCACACGGATGCCATTGACGAACGGGCCTTCGGAACCGCCCGACCAGACCGGGATCACCTCGGACGGGGGATCCTCCGCACCGTCATCAATGAGTCCGCGGCATCGCACCTCGAAAATGAAGTGCTCGACAAGTCTGGAGACGGCCTGGAGCGGCTCCCGGTGCAAAATCTTGGTCAGCTCCAGATCGGCCAACTCAAGCGTGAACGTGTACTTGTTCTGAGAGGTCGCTGCTGCCGGAATACTCACCGTAGCTTTCCTTTCCATACGATCACATGCCTATTGTCCGGCTGGAGCTTCCCGCTACCCCTTCGCGGGAGCCCAGCCATCTCCATATTCGCCCGCCATCGGCGCTTGGGGCTCACTGCCGAGACTGAAGAAACGTGAGGTCCGTAGCCGTATCGATCCTGCCGATCATCCGGCAGTCACCTCGGGGGTGACCATGATCTCGTCGGCTTCTTTCACGCCGGCCTTGTCGAGGGTTTCGCTGTTGATCAGCTTTCTTCCCTCCAAGACGGCGCTGTAGGCCGTGTTCCGCGGCAGGTCGAGCCTGTGGACCGCTTCCTTCAGTATCTCTCCCACAGAGCTGTCCAGTTCGATCTTCCCGTCGAAATCCACTCGTTTCTGTTGGTTCCAATCCGTCACGGACAATGATCTGATGAACCCTCTTGGCTCTCCCATATTCCTTCACCTCCTTCCATTTTTCCACGAGACCCAGTATCACCGCATCCCGAGGTAGGCGCGGGCGACATCAGGCTGACATAGTGCGTTGATTTCATCGCGAACCTGTTCCCCTGCCACTACAACGCTGTCGATCATGGCCTTGGCCAGCTCATGGTCGAACAAGGTTATCGGCACGACCGCCTCCGCAAGAAACATGGGGCCGGAATCGTTCTCAACATCGGCCACAGAGCAACGAGCGAAACGGAGGCTGTGATTCGCTTCGAGAACAAATCGGGCCACGGCCTCTTGGCTCTCGGTCGATAGAAGCGTCCCCAAAGGGTCGCCAGTGATTTCCACATGAACATAGTAGTTCTCCTTTCCTTCGGAAATCCTCACCCGGATCCTATGCAGTAGACGGCTCGTATCGACAGACCATGCCCAGACGCCGTCTTCACGAAGCGCCGCAGACACCCCGAGATCATCCAGCGAGCGTTCCACCAAGTCTTTCTGTTTCGTGTCGATTGCCCGCAGGAAGAAGCCGGGGGCCGCCTGGGAATTCGCGTTGCTGCATGAAACGAGGCGTGTTGCCGCCTCGATTCCCTCCGTTGCCGCCTCGAACGCCTCCATCAGCCGCTCTTTGGAACGCCGCAGAAATGCCTCGGCGATCAGGACCTTGCCCCGCCCATTGCCGGCGAACTTGCACGGACCTTGGATGAAATGCTGACGGCGCAACAACTCCATCTTCGTGACGTATCCGTTCCTGAGCGGGGCCGAGAGCACCAGGCACTGCTCCGTGTCCTGGCGCACATCAACCTCTGCGGTTCCGACGGCGAATCTGCCCGCACCGTCCGGTGTCCTCACAAATCCGTTCACCTCTTTCTCCAACCTGTCCAGAGGCGACTGGGGGCGGCTTCCTGTACCTGGGCCCCAGAGACGTGTGTGAATTCCATCGTTCATGTTTTCCACTTCTCCCGTCAGAGCGACCTCACCGTAGTGGTCACGTTCCTCAACTTTCTCCTGCGTAGAGGCGGAATGCGCAATCCGCTCAGCACCCCCGGGTGCTCTCTCACGTAACGGCACGCCTCTGCCGAGAATGCATCCGATTCGTTCGGCGTGACGTTCTGATAGCTGATAATCTCGTAGACGTACCTCAGTATCTCGTCGAGCGTTGTCCCGGGCCGGAGCGCATTCCCGAGACAGACTGCCGGGGGACGGATGTTGGGGTGAAAGATGTTCCGGTTCAACATCCCCACAACCCGCAGCCCCAGATGAGGATCGCACGACTTCAGGTAGTCCGGGGGGAACTGCACCTCGATCAGGATAGGGTCTGTGCACTTCTCTACCGTGCCGTCCGGATCTCGAACCAAGTGTTCGACACCAACAAAGCTGCACAGAAAACCCGTCGGCGGTTCCCCGCGTCGCGCCTCGATTCGCAGGATATCACTTTCCCGTTCCAGTTCGCGTCCTCGGTCGTAGCTGTTATCGAGGAACTTCCTGAATACGCTGTCTTCGCCTTTCATCTCGTCGATGCTCCTATTCGATGAGGAAGTGAACACTCGCACCGTTCTTCTTCGCGGTGACTATGTCCTTCCGCGGCAATCCAAGTTCCGCCCATGTGTGTGTCAGGATCGGCGTCACGGCGCCTCGGTCCATCTGCCTGAGCACGCTCAGCGGAGTCGGCGTAAGCGGCGCTCCGCACAGGCATGTCATCTTGCTCTTCGCACTGTTATTGGTCATCCGCCAGATACCGTTCCCTTTCTGGCACGCTGCACAATCGACTGTCGTCAGCAAATCCCTCCCATGCAAGACCAGCTCCACACCCGGGCCGAGCTTTCGCTCCGCCAGACTGAACAGGTCGTTGACCGACAACGCGCGGCCAGCACCCGCTCTTGCCACATCCATGAACGGCTCGTGGGGCGCGATGCATGACTCCACATTCGCCTTCAGACACACCCGTCGCATGAAGCCTGCCTCTGGATTGACGATGATCTCGTGGGAGGAGTCGGCTTCCCCATCGCCCAGCAGCATCCGAAGTCCCGCAACGCATTGAATGCCGGCCGCCACTGCAGCTTGACACGATGAACTCAGCGTTGGAGGGGCATCTTCATTGCCGATGTCCCACCAGGACTTGCATCCGCCATTTTCTGTGCGAAGAGTCCCCTGCAGAGCGTCCGCATCCCACGAGCAGAGGTAACAGGCCGACCCGTCCGTATTCGGAAAACAGGCGACCTTGGCATATGTAGTCTTGCCGGATCCATCCAGAGCGGCATCCACCCAAGGCACGGACAACCGAAGGCATGCCTCGTTCACCCAGAGACGGGAGGCCAGATTGTCCAAACAGCAGAACACCATATCGACATCTCGGAACACCCCCATACCGAGGGCTTCAACTCGCGCATCCAGTGTCTCGATTCTGCACTCCGGGTTGATCCTCTTCACTTGCTCTTCACGGCCGGAAACCTTCGATTTTTCCATGTGCGCCACATCAAACGCCTGATTCCCGAGGTTCGGCGCTTTCACCCGGTCGTGGTCCACAAGCACCATACCGACGCCAAGCATCGCAAGGTGCGGAATGATCTGCCCGCCGAGATTTCCACAACCGATGACCATAACGGTCTTGGATCGGAGGCAAGACAGATTGGGTGCACCCCAGATTGCTTTCAATCTCGAATAGCGTTCCTGTGTAATCATCTGGTCTCACCTCGAATCCGCTGCGGGAGTCACCTTACTGCTCCGTTTGCTCACCTGCGGTTTCATGGTCCTGGGGGAACACCACTTCTCCCATAACCGTTGGCCTTCTGGTCGTAGGGCGGGAAGGGGATCGGGCGCCCACGAATAGTCAGTGGTCGTCGGGCGCCCGCATCCCACACAGGGCTCCCCGCAGTAGGTGTACGCTGGCATCTCGTCCGTCTCGATGTACCAAAGCCCGCACGAGGGGCACTGTACCGCAGGAGTGCCTTGGGTGATCCTGGCCTTCGATCGTGCGCAGTAGGTGGGCCTTGGTCCCTCCTCGAACGGCACGATCTGCGGCTTGGACTCCTGGGAATAGTAGAATCTCGCTTCCGGCCCGTTGCCGAGCGCAATCTCATCTTTGTCCGAAAGCACCCGTACCCCCGCCAAAATAGGGAGGCCCTTGCAGCGCACGTGGCTACCCCGTCGGCAGATCAGAAAGCAGCGCCTGCGGCCATTGAGATCCTGGTAAGGGATCAACGACGCCACGGCATTGCCTTCATCTGGACTCACTACGGCGGCTCGCCCATCGCTCACGCCAACGCTGATCAATCCGTCTTTCAGCCCGACAGGTTTCCAGTGTCTTGATTGATCCAATATCCATATGACCATTTCGTCTCACTTCCTTGTTTCCCGGGACCTGAACTCTCGCCACGATCCCCGTCTCACGACAGACCGGATGTGCACAAGTTATGCCAATGCTCAACGACGGATCGGA
Source organism: Planctomycetota bacterium (assembly GCA_013152475.1). GTDB lineage: Bacteria > Planctomycetota > Brocadiia > JAADGH01 > JAADGH01 > JAADGH01. The sequence goes on along the minus strand of JAADGH010000027.1, from coordinate 17,507 downwards.
GAATTCTGCTAAGGCGTTGCCGACACGCAGCTTAGGTCCAGTCAGGTCCTCGAGAGAGAATTGAGTCTTGTGGTTGAGTTATCTTCAGCCTCGGCTCTACGGCGTTGAGTTGCGCTGCTACTCTGGAACTGCTGAGAAGGCGCAGGGAGTGAACCATTGCTGAGACAGAAAGCGAATTCATCGTTGACACGGTTTGACGCCAACAGTAGCATTAAAAGGGACTCACAGCTGGGGACCGCTGAGAAATCTCGGAGGAGCGTGGCATGAAGATGAACATAAGTGCGGTCGAGCTCTTTCTTGATCCAAACAGGGAGCCGAAAACCGACGAGGAACCGAAAAAGAAAGATCTTGCATGCCGCAGAGCGGAATGGAACACTAAGACAGCATTCAAGCAAGCGTGCTCACCGGAACGGCCAACGGCCTACGTCATCTCATCTATCGACATTGAGCAACTGACAAAACTCGATGACCTTGTTGTCGACAAAGGCGTGCAAAACGAAGAGATTGAGCTCTACCGGCTTTTGAAGGGGCAAGACGGAATTCGATTGATTCGCGCAAAATACGGAACAACAGGGCATTTGAAGGGAGGCGTAAAGGCCCTCCTTAAAAGAGCCGACAAAGCCCTCCTTAATCCCAAGGCCGAAGGGAACGACCGGCTCCGGGCCTGCCTCATTGCTGTTCCAGAAGATCAATTCCGGGAACTCTGGAAGGAGGCCCTTCAGGATGACCCGGCAGGGAGCAAAGACGAGTCGCCCATCTCTCTGTTGGCCAAGGTCGAGGTCCCAAAGGCGCTTGCAGAACGATTTGTGGGCACATGCAAAAAAGTGGAACTTGCTAGGAAACTCATTGTCCTCGCCAAAGAAGACGACAACCCGGTGCTCATCCTTGGCGATACAGGCACTGGCAAAGAGCTCGTCGCAAAATGCATTCACACGTTCGGTCCGCTCAGAAGGGGGCCCTTCGTACCGGTCAACTGCGGTGCCATTCCAAGCGAACTGCTGGAATCGGAGCTATTCGGCTATATAAAGGGAGCCTTCACCGGCGCGACGAGGGATAAGGTAGGCTTGTGGCAGTCCGCACAGAATGGAATTCTGTTCCTTGATGAGATTGGCGAACTCAGGCTCGATCATCAAACAAAGATATTGCGTGCCATACAGGACCATAAGGTCCGGAGAATTGGTGAGCAGAAAGAGACCCCTGTGAATGCTCGAGTGATCGCCGCAACCAACCGCGATCTGCCGTCCATGGTTCACAGCGGCCAGTTTCGAGAAGACTTGTACTACCGCCTCCGATGGTTCGTCATCTCCACGCCGAGACTCCAGGATAACCCCGAAAATGTGGCCTTGCTGGCCAAGGCATTCTGGGCAAAGATCACAGGGAACAGCAATTGGACATTACCCCCCGACATCATCTCAGAACTGCAAACCTATCGCTGGCCCGGCAATGCACGCGAATTGAAGTCGGTGCTTGCCCATCTCTATGCGGTGTTTCACAACATCGTCCCAAGACATAGTCTCAACGCGAAACACTTGCGCGGGGTCTTTCGCCTTCTGGGCCAGGCCGCAGCGATCGAGCCTGACGAGCTGCCTGCCGATGAGCTAAGCCGGCACGCCGTCGAATGCCTGCGCCACCTTCTTGAGGCGCAGGACCTGATCTTGGCCTTTCGGAATGCCTTCCAGCGCGTGCTCAAAAGCAAGACAGAACCCAAGGCGCTCAAGAATGTCCACAGGACTATGCGCCACCACATGCTCGAACTTGAAAGACTCTGCCAGCAGCCGCTGCTCTTCCACGGCAAGTCCACCTTCGGCATATTCGAAGGACTGATCGAGAAACTCTCCCACTTCGACGACCTACTGTTCTCCGTTCCCGTCGATGCCGTTACCTACTGGCGCAGTATCATTGACGACCATCTCGACAGCGCCCTCGACGCCGTATTTCACGAGCGGGACTGGTTGATGAAGGGGGTGTGAGCCCAAGAGACGGGTCTTTGCCCAGAACTGGACGTCAGAGCTGATCCAACTTCGCAGACATCTCAGTTGACCCACGTTCCTCCTGCATATTGCGGAACGCGGACGAAACGAAGACGCGGATCAAGCGCTATTGTGCCGTTTTCTTGTGAGCTCATCAAGCACTGCTTCTCGCGCTGCTGCATGTGTTACCCAGCGACGATCACCTCGCACCTCTGCGAAATCGGCTCGCGCGCTACTGGTGTCACGCTCGTAATACCATGTCGTGTACCCGGCCCCCTCCAAGCTATGCGCGATGGTCTCAGCTACTTCAGCGTCCTCTTCAATGTGACTGATGAAAACGTCGGCCATCTGGTTCTCCTTTCGGCATTCATCCGGCCGTTGGGTGACAACAGCCTATCTGTTCCGCCGCACCTCCAGCCCTACTTCGGCGAGGAGTTTGGGGATGGCGCGAACGGCCTGGCGGTCCCATTCTCTGACGTTTTCGGGAAGTTTTTCCCAGCTCACCAGATAGGGGCTGATCTTCTGGTCGACGTCCTTTTGCGGCCCCCACGTCCAGCCGTCGAGGAGGCGCTCTACATTCCATCGGGCGTGCTCCATAACCGCCATCGCTTCCACTTCAGCCTTCGTGAACGTCATGAGCACAATCTCGCGATTCTTCACGCGCTCTACCGTGCAGCCGATCCGGCGAAGCTTTGCTGAGATGTCGTCGGCCTGCTGGCGATTGGACTCCTTGAGATTTTCCTTCAGGCTGGCCCATTCTGCCATCGAAGGCTTCCCGCTGTGCAGCTCCTTTTCCTGATTGCGGCGGTATTCCTCATGAACGCCCTTGGCGACGGTATCCCGAATCTTCTCCGGCAGTTTGCCGCTTCCCGACCCAATGAACGCACGAATGGTCATCGGGTCGGCAGGAAGATGGATCAGGTTCGGCAGGTCGCTCCAGTCCTCGTCGGGAGCCAACCGGGCGGCCTCGCGGCCACTCTCCTCCACCACGGCCACCTGGGCGCCCAGTGCCAGGGCGATGCGATACTCCGCGGCCGCAATTTTGCCGCCATTGACGCCGAGAACGCGGACCTCAACCGGATCGATGTCCGAGGCGAGTATGTCCATCCAGTTCTGGAGGGGTTCCAGGGGGGTGAACCCCTCGCCTTTCGTCCGACGGACCTCACCGTAGCGCTTGTCCAGCTTAGCATCGGCAGGTAGCGGAGCCTGAGGAAGATAGCCTATCGTGTGGATGCGGCCCCGATATCTCTTGCCGATCTCGCCGACGATGCCCGAGATTCCAGCCGTTGTGCCCCCGGATATGACCGTACCCTCAAAGTCCCTGAATGCCTCCAGTAGGAGATATCTGTATCCTGCCATTTCTTTCTTAAGTTGAGGATCGCATCCGCCAACCACGATCACTATAGGCTGGTTGATGGGTTGTGTTTTCCGGAACGCGAGCTGGCTCTTCAGAATGTACTTCGATCTCGCCGCCCTAAGTTCCTTCCTCGCTTGGGTCACCGCTCGCTGCGCCTCTTTGACACCGGTCTCCGCATCCTTGACCTCTTGTTTCTGTTCGGCGATCTCCTTGCGTGACTTCCTTCTCCCTTTCTCCAACTCTCGAAGCTTTGCTTTGCTTTCCTTCAGGTCCTCGCGCGCCGCACGACGTTGCTCCAAGGCCTCTCGTTGGCGCTTTATCAGGTGGGCAGCCAATCCCACGCGGAGCAACATCCTCACCCACTGGAGGCCTGTTAGATGCTCCTCAACCACAGCAAGCCGATCCTGGGATTCCAACGAGGATTCGATCATGAACGTCGCACTGCTGACGTCGATTGCCTTGGCATAAGCAGCCAGGCTTTCGTATGGCTTCCCCTGAAGGAGGCGGAACTTGCCGATGCTATAGAACACCCAGGGCAGATTCATACCCACATTAGCTTGGTCTCTGCATCTCTGAACCGCCACCTCAATCATCGGATTCATCAACGAGACAATGGATGTGTTTTTCTGGCGAATGATTTCCAGGTCCAGATAGTTGCCCAAGGGATAGGCATCCGATGGATCGACCTCGTAGGCCCGCCGATAGAGTTCCCGTGCCTTTTCCTCATCAGTTTCCTTCCACGTTCCAGCAAGGGAAGCCATCGCATCGGCATCCTGATGCTCAGGTTCGGCAGCCAACTCCAAGTAGCATTGACCTTGCCGATATTTGGCGTTCTTCCTGTTTCCGTCATACTTTTTGCACAGCGCGACCCCCAGATCCCTCAGCACCGCCGGGTGACCGGAGTCGGCATACGGAGAAAGGACTTGAATCGCAATATCCCATTCGCCGATCGTGATGGCAAGTTTGCCGATACGGTCCGCCAGTTCTGCGTTGTTCCTGTCATACTTCAGCACAATCCGAAGCTTGTCGATTTCGTCCTGGACTTTCTCCGGCATCATGTATTCGCCGTAACTGGCCGCGTAACTGTGAAGTCTCTCTTGAACCCGTTCGAAGTCGCTGTCAATTTCTTCGAGCATGGCGGCCAGACGTGCAATATCCCGTATCCACCTCTCGGGAACGGGAAAAGCGCTCTTGTAGCTCAGATCGTGAGAGATGTCGGCCCACGCGTGTTCGAGGATGGTCCTGACCTGGATTTCGCACTTCAGACCCAGCACTGTTTCCGGTATCTTGACATGGATCTCTTCCGTCGGAAAAACACCTTTCCGGAACGACACGATATAGTGGACGGATCGATAGCCGAACTCCGTGGGGTTGAGTCGTTCGACAACATCCACGCTGTTGTCCCAATCGACCTTGAAGTGGTTTTTGATGAAGTCACATATCGCATCAATTTCCCGCCGGAAGTGCACGATTACACGACCTCCGCAGAGATCGGTAAACTCATTGACCGGGTCTTTGTATTCTTCCTTTTTGCGCTGAATCTTCTCAGCAAAACTTGCGATGTTTTTCGGGCGTGTCTGAACGATGGCAAGGGGGGCTCGCGTCTTCGCGGCTTTCTCGAGAATATGGCGGAGGACCTCTGCGAACTTCTTATACCGAGGATACAGTCTTCCATACTTCACGATCTGTTCGCGTTCGTGCTTCGTCTCAGTCGCTTTGCCTTTCTTAGACATCGGATGTCTCCTTTGTAAAACCGGCAAATTATTGTTCAGAGCTATTATCCATGGCCCCTTTCGTCCGAGATGATCTGCGACTTATTGCTCGATTCAAGATAGCTCAAAACAAAGGGACTCAATTGATCGGAGATGTCCATGTTGCCGAGTTCCTTCCGTGATACCCATCTGAATTCGTCGTGCTCACTGCTCAACTGGACATCTCCCGACGCAACACGCGCTTCCATGAACAGGATCGCGACACGAATGTGCGGCAGTTCGTGCTCACTCGCTCCGGCAACCCCTTCCAGTGTAATGGTCAAGCCCGTCTCTTCGGCCACCTCCCGAGCCATGGCATCGTCGAATTCTTCGCCGGAATCCACCTTGCCTCCCGGCAAATCCCACTGGCCGGCGAAGAATTTTGAGTTCATGGATCGTCTGATAAGAAGACAGCGTCCTTCCTCATCGTAGATGAACGCCTTCATGGCCAGTCCGAATGGTTTTGCCGACATGATTTTCCTCCTTCTCCATGGGCTTTCGATACCCTTGCAGGATCCATGCGCATCGCCACGGTTACGGCCTCGCGCAATGCTGAACGCCGCCACCAACGGGTTTCTGTAATTGGCTGGCCTGACATACCCAAGTTACAGGCTGCGGCTTGGTAGCGCAATCCTTTTCTTGTGTACCATGCCTACTCTGACGGCCCCCGCCAGCAAGCAACGAAGCATCATATCCCGTGCCGTTTCATCTCAAAATTCAGTTTCTTGCCCCAAGCTTGCTGCCATCTTCCACTTGCACGCTTATCGCAATTGGGCATCGCCACTCTCCAGTTCCCCAACAATCGATAACTCAACGCCGGAACTCAATTTTCTTTCCCCGAAACCGTTGTCGTACTCGCCTGCCTCACAAGGGTTTGTCTCGGCTTTTCTGACGGTCCGGGCACTCGGCACGACATTCGCTCGGTAGTCACAGTGTATGCGGAACCATTTCCCCCTGAACGGATGGAGGCATGCCATGTCGAAAGCAAGAGCCGAAGGACCAGACATCGGTATGATACAGGCAGACATCGTTAGCTTGATCGGTCGACTGAAGGCGCGAGTTGGCGGCACTGAGTCATATTGGTATGCCCAAGCGTGCGATTACGAAGCCAAATACTCCTTTTGTGGCCCTGATGTCTATGACAAGGGGCCTTCAAGCGTCGATACTACGCCAGGGCTGAGATTTGCCGCATCGCGAACGAAAGAATTCGAAAAGCCTGGTCATCGACCAACCCGAAAGAGATACGGAAGTTTGTGGACTTGGCAAGGAGCGCGAGGCAGGAACTTCATGCGATTGGCATGGACGCTCCGGAAATGAAGAAATTGAGCGAGAAATTGCGGGAGCTTGAGGCCGCATGCGGATCGCTCAAGGAATAGGTGGACACCAGTTCCTCGTCCTCATCAGATCCCACGTTGCCGGCATTCTCTTGTCCATCAGGCATTGCTATGGAACAGTTCAGCGAAACTGTCAGATTAAGTACTATCTACTACATCTAATTCCCGAAGATATCTGTCTCAAAAGCTGAGAAACCTTTCAAACGTCCTCCTCCTGTTGTCCTGTTGTAACGCCCCAACCATCTCTACAAATGGGTGGCAGGCTTTCGATAGACCCTTTCCCCTGCCATGGCAAGCAATCTCGGGATATCTCGCACAAACTGGCGATCATAATCCTTCACGCTTTCAGGCAATCGCGGATCATCCCAGGGGATCAGGTAGGGGCTTCTTTTCTCCGCAAGGTTCCTTTCCGGCCCGTAGGTCCAACCCCCAAGCAGGCGCTCAGCCACAAATCGCGAGTGCTCCATCCTGGCCAGTAGTTCGACTTCCTCGTCCGTAAATTCTATCACGGCAGCAAGGTGTTCCTTGGTACGCAAACTGTAGCACCCAATCGCTCGGAGCTTGACAGGTATATGATCGGCCTGTTGGCGGTTCGAATTCTTGTAGGACTCATCAAGGCAATACCAATCTGCCATTGCGGGATCACTCTCAGCATTATGGCCCTCACGCCGACGTTGCTCGACGTACTGCCGGTGAATCGCTCTGGCGCGGATGTCGATGCTTTCGTTCAACAGCATCCCCAACGTGCAGGCGAGACTGAAAGTGTCAATATTACCCACTAGCTCAGGGCTACATACCTCATCCCGAAGTAGAGCGCCCAGGCCCGCGTTGCCGGACATGCGGACGAGTAGAGGAGCGATGCCACCCTTCTTCCGCTTCTGGAGCAATGCCAGGGCGCACGACAGGCCGCGCGAATCATCGTCCAAGCAGATCACAGTGGTCGTGACCATTTCTGGGTCGCTGGCCCATTGGCCTATACTGTTCAGCACGTCGGAATCCTCTCCATCCGCGGACATGAACGTGGCGTCGCAGATTTGGCCAAACTGCGGGTACCGCCCGTAGAAGATCCCTCTCCTCTTCTCCGCTTCCCGGTCGATGATGGTGAGGCGCAGCTTCTTGCCGTTGGCGTAGTGGCCGACTCTCGCGGCCTGCAAGGCGACGCTCTCCCCCATCTGGCCGAAACCCACCAACACAAGATGGACGGTGCGCGGGTCCTCCGCCCCGACCAGGCCGCGGCCCAAGGGATGCTTCTCGAGAAGCAGACGGGCGTTGCTTTCGTATATGTTGAAAAGCCTCGCCTCGAAGGGATCTTCTCTCTCGGTGAACGCTCTGTGTTGTCCAAACAGCCTGCACAACCCGAGATCGACAATGTGCACATAGCACTCCACACTTCCGACGGAAGGCGACAGTGTGCTTCTCAGGTGTTCGGTAAGAACGCCGCGTGCTGCTCTGCCCTGGGCGAAGAATGTGCATACCCCCAGGTCCGCGATCTGATAGCACCAGCGACCTGTTTGCGCAAGGAACCTGCGCCATGCAGCCCGGAACTGATGCACCTCGGTCCTGTGTGCACCAGAGTGGCACTGTACAGATCGCCTGCAGGGCTCACGATCTACGAAATCAAGAAGGCACCCCCAGATGTCCCCGACCAAGACGCGTTTGTCTTGCACAAGTCTATACGCCTGAACCGCAATCTCCACGTTCGTCCCATCATCACCGCAGACGGCAACGAGGCGTGTTGCAGTATGAACTCGTGCCTTCCGCAAGAGGGATCCATGCGGTGCGTTGCCGGTTAGCACAAGGGCGCCGAGATCCAGACAACTCCCAATCTCGTCGTTCCCCTCGTTGAGTTCAATGACGACGACGCGTTCGCCCTGCTCGCGGAAGTCCCGGACAAGCTGAAATCCCTTCCGCCCCAGACCACAGACGACCACGTGTCCTCTGATGAAGCGGAGCCGAACCGCCTGGATCTGGTCGTGAAAAATGACCGCCAACGCCCTTGCCGCGGCATAGGCCGCAACAGCAGGGGCGAGCAGCCTCGCTACCTCAAGCTCCCACGGCATCGGTCCCGGGATAGAACCAGATTCCAGCACAAACAATTGGACGGCAAGATAGAAGATATCCAGAGGGGATCTCGCCTGCCCAAGCGCGCGGAAGTACCCATCAAACCCCATGCAACCCAGCACCAGCGCAACGAACCCCAGCATCCCAACCGCCGGCCACTGATACTCCTGCCACCATGGACGGAGATGATTCTGCCAGAACAGTCTCAAGCGGTCGCGCGATCCCGGCTCGGCTGACGTATCCCTTGGCTGCGGCATCACCAGGTTCTCCGTCTTTCTCTCAAGTACTCGGTCACAAAGTTATCTTTTTGGATAGAACACAACTCCGTTGTTATCCTCCATGACAACTCGAGACAGACCGACTCTCGCGGCCTTCGCGGCATCCGGACTGCCGAGGATCAGCTTTACCGCCCGTTCACACTCCCAGCGCTCCTTCCCATCAAAGGAGCTTTTCCATATTCGTACAACATTTCCCTTCTTGTCGTCATCGATCCGACGCTCCTCCGCCAAGTCCTTCAAGTCCTTGTGTTTCCTCGGTCGGCAGCCCCAGAGTATCGTGCCGCTTCTGACGTCGGTGCGGAAGATCTCCTACCCCACCACTAACAGGAGGCTCAAGATATGGTCCCTTCCCTGCTTGTCCCACTTCACCACGGCGTACTGGCGCAGTGCAAGAGGAAGCTCCTCGATCGAGACCTCGCCGAAGAGCACACTCACGACGTTCCCCTGTTTCCGGCCTGAGCGTTTCTCGTTGACGAAAGCACCCCATTCCGATTCCACCCACCCGGCCCGCACATTCTCGGCAGAAGACAGCACAACAATCAAGTGCTGCGCGCCCTCAAGGGCTTCATCAATCTATCGGCTTTCCCCTTTTCCCGCAACGTCGCCTCACAGAAAAAGGCATTGCGGCCATTCCAAACGAGATGGTCGTACACCGCCTTGGCGTGCGAGTAGTCCTCACTGTTGCAGGAAATAAATACATTATACACGGTTGTTGCCCCCTTTCAAAGACCCTTATCAATCTGTGATCCACGGGCCTCCATCCGTGGCGAGTTCGTACAGGCGGGCGTCGTGTCTGCCTTCTGCGCTCCAAGAGAACCGCCGCAGCGCGTCTCGTATTCATAGATGTAGTCGGCCAAGTTGAAGAGAAGCACGTTGAAACCGTTCGCCTTCATCTCCTCATACGCCTTGTCTGCACTCCACCCCTTGTCCGACATCCTGTAGACAGCAACGAAAACGCTCGCTCTATCAACGCCTGTCAGGCAATGCAGGTATATAGGCAACGCCGTCTTGTCCTTCATCAGCCCAAGGAAGCGGCGCACGGACTTCTCGGACAGTCTCTGGAACACGGGAACGGGAAGCGCTACGTGGCGTAGTGCAAGCTCCTTTGCAGCAGCCTGTTCCACTATTCTCCTCTGCGTCGCTTGGCATCGGCCTCTCATGATCAATGCCGCCGAGTGGCGCCCATGGGCATATGTTGTAAGCTGTTTGTATTCAGCAACTTCCATGTCTTTCCGACATCATGCGGCACAACCCCGGGAAGCATCCTATGGAGTCCCCCCCTCTCCGCCATAAGAATAACGAATTCCGTAAGTTTATATGTGAACAGAGCTTGCGGATTTTGTTGTCTGATAATGGTTCGTTGTGAAAGGTCTTGCGAAAACTTTTGGGGGTAGTGAAATGGCAAGACCTCGGGAAAACCAAGTCCGGCGCCATCCAAGACAAGAGGATCGACAAGGTGGGCATACTCGATCCGCACTCCGGCGGATCCAAGTGCGATGCGGCAAAGAGGAAGCAGGATACGGCCGAGACCATCCGGGAGGCGCGGGGAAAGGCCGGCGTCGATCCCGCCGCGTGGCCGGGCCGCCGGATGGTCTTCGTTCGGTCGTGTGCTCTGGGGCTATTTCCTCCCGCCGCCCTGGGGCGCGCCTCCCGGCGGCATGGCGGGCATCTGCATCTTCTGGTAGCCGGCGGGCAGATCAAACGTGCTGGCGGGGATGGGGCCCTGCTGGATCTTGGTGACGGTCATCTTCGTCGTCATCTGCTGGCCCCCCATGTTCATCTCGACGATCTGCTCGATGGGAAAGCCTTTGATCTCTTTGGTCTTCTCCGCCAGGGCCTTCATGGCGGGATTGCTGCCCATAACCTTTTGCATCTCCTCCATCATCTTCTTGTCCACTTCGATCCCGGGGGCAACCCAGGAGGTGACCTTCATGGGCATGGGCCCCGTGGCGGTGATGACGTACTTCCGGCAGTTCCACTTGCCGATCTGCCTGGTCTCCTCGGTTTTCTGCACGTTGACCTGCACCCCCTGGGCCGTGTTGCCGGCCATCCCGATCATCTGGCTGAGGGGCATTTCCATGTAGGAGTGCTGCATCTCGTTGACCATGTACATCTTCCGAAGGTCGGTGCGGATAAAGACCTTCATGGGCATCGGCCCACCGGTCATCTCCACCTTCATCTTGCCCTTGCTCATCCAGACCTTCTGCATCAGGGTCATGGTCGGCATGCCCTGTATGCCCGACGTCTGCATGGTGGCTTCGTAGTAGAAATCCTCCGCCGCAACGGCGCCGCAAACCAGGACAACAAACCCCATGACAAGCCAACCCCGAACCCGATTCCTTTCCTTCATGCCGCTCTCCTTTGCCTGAACCATATGAGGGCCCCCCTCTCCGACGCACGCTGCGTCAATAGATGCACTTGATCCTGAGTGTGTATGCCGCCGGCTTTTTCCACGGCGGAAAGTCGATCACATAGAGGTACGGCTTGTAGAAGCGATAGCCCTTCCACGGCCCCCCCTTGCCCGGCGCAAACTTGATCTCGATGGCCGGTTTCGTCTCCCAGCCGATATCCACCCGGTCGACGAGGAAGTGCCTCGCCCGCAGGAGCGTGAATTCGTCGTAGGCGACGAGCGTGCCATAGAGCGTGATTCGCACCTTGTCCACCAGCGCCTCCACGAGGTCGCAGTAGAAGGGCTCCACGCGCGGGACGTAGCAATACATATCCGACCCCTTTCCCGACGACGGGGTCCTGAACAGCAGATGTGTCTTGGAGTTGTAGCCGAGGTTCCGTGCGGACTTGGGGAACTTCTTTTCGATGGTGTTGAACATGTCCTTCACCACCAGGTTCTTCCCCACGTACTGCTTCGTGTCGTATGGGATTCGGTCGGACTCCACCGGCGCATAGGTCTTTGGCGCGGAATTGGCCGATGTCGCCTTCTTCTGCGGGACCTGCCCCTGTTTGAATGCAATATCAACGAACAGCGTGTTCTTTTTCTCCTCATCCCTGTTGCTTGCGGCAGGATAGACGATCTCGTACCGCTTCGGCTCCCAGACTCGGTAGAGCTTCCTGCCGTACTTGTCGGAGGCGAACTCCAGCGTCAGGACCGGCTTCGGCTCGTGTCCTCGCTCGATGTGGAAGACCCGGAACCGCAACATGCGGCCCAACTTCCTCGTCTCCGCCTCGTCCAGCTTCCCATACAGGGTGATCTTCTCGCCCTTGGCCAGTCCCTTGGCCACGTCGACGGTCTGCTTGTCGCTGCGCCGCACATAGCAGCGCATCTCCGACGTCTCGTGGGAGGTGTCGAAAATATGGTAGTCTTTCGGGTCCCAGCCCCGCTTGATGGCGCTCTTTGAAAGCATGCTCGGGTCGGGGACTTCGCCGAATTGGTCCGGGACCCGAAGGTAGCGCCCCTCATACTTCATCGGCTGGTACCGGATCAGGCCGGGATCGGTGGGCAGGTAGATCGTCTCGGCGGCGGCGGGAAGCTTGCGCTTTTTCCTCTGGGGAAATGCGGATTCGGGGAGAAGAAACAGGACGGCAAGAGCCGCCAGTGAAACCCTCGCGTATCTCATCGGGCCCTCCTTTGTCGCCATCTGCCTTTCTATACGCTGCGTTATTATCGCATATTCACGCGCGGCCGGTCAAACCTTTTCGCAATTTCCCCTCAGAACCCGTCGGTGCGCCACAGGTAGGGACAGCGCCTGGGGAACAGTACCTCCGCCATGCGGCGCGGCCCGGCGCCCTTCAGCTCGGCGAGCTTCGCGCCCAGGCCCGCATAGCCAACCGCCGCCTGCAGGAACTGCTGCGCCGTCAGGCGCAAGGCCCCCTTCACCCGGCGAGGCGTCTCTTCCAGGGCAAGGCGGCCTTTCTTCGATAAGAGCCGCATCGCCCGCCCGTCCACGGAGAGCGCCAGTGACCCCTCCTTCCCGGCGAGCTCGGACCGCGACAGCAGCCGCTCCCACTCAGGGAGCATCTTGCGCACAAACGATCCCACGTTGATCACCCGACCCAGCCCGTCCGCATTCTTGTGGTACCGCATCAGGTACTGACATCCGAACCGGATGCAATACTCGGCCATCGGGTGGTCGGGTGGAATCTGCAGGGCAATTCGCCTGACGACCTGCCGGCGCGCGCGGCGGGCGAGCTCCTTCACCACACTGGCATACACCTCCTCGTCCGGCGCCGCCACGACCTCATGCACACGGACCTGGTCTTGCTCGGCGGACACCTGCATGTACGCGACAAGACGGCCCCTTTTGTCGTAAAACAGTGGACTGCCGGCCCACCGGCTCAGGCGATACCGCCAGTGCGCCGGCGTGCGGCAGACCGAGAGCGTGTCGAGCGGGTCGTGCCTTCTCTTGAACGCGTCAAGCTTGGGAATATCCGCCGCGCGGAACGCCCGGCAGCGATGCCGCTGCTTCAGGCCGTCCAGGGCCGGCGCATCCAAGGTCAGCGTCGGCGCAGGAGGGATGACGGGGGCGAAGCCGAAGCGATGGTAGAAGTTCGGGATCCCGAAAAGGATCGAGAGATCGAAGCCGTCTTCCTTCATAAAATCGATGGCGTCGATCATCGCAGCCGCGGCGATGCCCTTCTTTCTCTGCCGGAAGTGCGTGGTCACGTCGCCGATGCCGCCGACCCGAAGCCTCGCGGCGCCGAGCTTGAAGACATTCGGCTGGATTCGGACATGGCCGACGATCTCGCCGGCCAGCACGGCCAGCCGGGTGTACTTCGGGTCAAAATAGGGGGACGTGGCATGGGCGCGGTGCGCCTGCTCCCACATCGTTTCATATCCCCGCGGGAAACTCTTGCCGAGCATATCGGCAATAAGAGGGACCTCGTCCTTCGACCTCATCGGGCGAACCATGATATCGCGCTTCGTCATGCGGTCCATCCTCCGGTGCACTGCGGAAACCTTCGCGCAGATCGTAGCGAATGCCGCGAGCGAAGTCAATCAGCGAACGGCGCCGGAGGCGGATTCGCGCAAACCAGGTACGGTTAACATACTGCCCCGCCGTCGCGGAAAGACACACTCAAGCTTCGCTTGGGCGTAGCGCCCGGAGCTGCGCGGCCGGAAGAGGGCGCCACGATCAAACTTGTTCCCTCGTACTCTCGTTCCTTCGTTCCTTCGCTCTCTCGTTCCCAGGCTCTGCCTGGGAACGCACGATGGGGCAGGCTCTGCCTGCCTCCTTACTCACGCTCCCTGCCGCGACGGGCCACCCTTCCCCTTCCGGCCAAGAGGCGGAGCCAGATGAACAGACCGTCCCCAGGCAGAGCCCGGGGACGAGGGAAAGCGGGAATCCACGATGGGGGATGGGGCGTGCCCAGGAAAAACGGGGACGGACCTGCCGTCCGGTCTGTCCCCGTTTTTCAAATCCTGGAATACGTCCGCGAGGGGAGCGAGCTTTTTTCCTTCGCCCGCGAGGTTGGTGTGGGCAACCGCCGCCGCATCCCCCACCCCACCCGTCTCGCCCTCTATTGTTTCTGCATCGACCGCCTCCACATCCCCGCCACCGGCCTCTGCAAGGAGACGCTCAAGATGTACACCGACCTCGACCGCGACCCGGACCATGTGACGTGCAACTGCGGAACGGGGTGAGGGGGGCTACTGCGCCATGGCCCGTTCGCCCCCGCATCGCGCCGGATGTCGGTCCTGCCTTACCTGTAAGCATTTCGCCAAATGTAGTGGTCGACATTTGGACCCGAAAAAGGCACTGTCATTCCCGCGTACGCGGGAATCCACGAGTCGTCGAGGGCCTGGATTCCCGCTCCCCGCTTCCGGCCTGCGGGGACAAGCTTCGCGGGAATGACGCCCCGCCACCCACTTGGCTAAATGGTTACTCTTACCTTTTCTTCTTGGGCCGCAGAGCCTTCCTGCTTGCGGGCTTTTTTGCTTTGCTCTTTCGCGCTGGTTTCTTTTTTGCCTTTTTCCGCTCCGCCTTCCGCTTCTCCAGCAGGAACTCGCCATCGGCGGTTCGAATGCGCTTCGCGTTGCGAAAGGAGATGCCCATGAATCGGCACTCCTCCAAGATTTCGTCAAATGTGTTTTTGTCTCCGACAATCTTCCCGAATTCTTCGTAAGTTACTTCCCTGAAATTGCCCAGATCCAAGAAGATATGGAGTTGCCGCAACGCGTTCCAGACGGCCAGCTTGGCCACGCACCAAAAGGTTCCCATGCCGAATTCCGAAATCATGAATACGGTGATCTCGTCTTCCATGAGCCTGTCCCAGAATTTCTCAGCATCCTTGACGGTCTGCGGGAGTTGAAAGGGTTCAAATGGCCCGTAAAGCATCTCAAATCGTTCTGCCGTATGAATATAGGGACGATCAAACATCCTCATGTAGAATTGCTGCTTGTCGCCCTCCGCAAGTTGCGTTCGCACCCAGGCCACAAATTCGCGCTTCGATCTAATCTTAATCGGGTAGTCCATCATTTCTCTCCTCATACTCCTGAAGGTTCATCCAAAGCTGTTCTGATCCGTACGGAATGCCCGCCGTTTGCTCTCCATGCCTCATTGTCCGAATATGCTGTCGAGCGCCTTTTTCAGGGGCGGGTGGTTCGGGCTTCGGCCTGCGTGGCGGATCTGGCCTTCGACCACGTCTCGACGGGCTCCCTCGGCCTTGCGCCTTCGCAGCCACTCTCCTTGCTCCTGACGCACTGTTTTCTTGTCGGGATACTCCCATTTGTTGCGTCCCCCTCGGCTCTTCCCGCGAGTTCTGACCTTGCCAGCCATATTCGTTCGCGTTGGGAAAACCCGTCCGTGTGACTCCTCGTATCCACCGCGTTGCCGCGCCGTCTTGTCCCAGCCTTTTTGCCAACCGCTGGAACCCTCGCGTACAGATCCTCCTCGCGGTCCGGCTGCTCCTCTGCCACCCATTTGATGACCTCCTTATCTTACTCGCCTCTGCCACCGCGTGCAAGGCGTTCCCCGTTGCGGCGGGATGGGGCGAGTGCTCTTCCTTGAGCGTTTACTTTCTCTTCTTCCGTGCCTTGCGTTTCGATGTGTTGCGCATCGTCCACTGCTGCCACTGATGCGGATGGACCACACAGCGGCAGGTGGAGGGGATGAGATTTTTCAGGGGGAAATCCCTCGGCGGAATGCCATAGGCGATCAGGCCCGTCGGTTCCAGGCGTTCAAACATCCGGTCGAGTCCGCGGACGAAGAAGCGGCGAACCGCCCGGTCGCTCGTGCCGAATGTCGCAATCGCGACGATCTGGCCCTTCGGGATGCCCTCAAAGCAAAAGCGAAACGTCCGCGCCTCCGCCCACGAGACGGTCGGGATCACCTTCAGGCCATGCTCCTGCCACCATCGCCCGACCCAGCGGGCGCGATATGTGTTCCAGACCTGCTCCGCCGGGGGGCGGTCGCGGAAGAGCGAGAAATCCGGCGTCAGGACCGCCTCATACTTCCGCACCACCTTCAGCCCCATTGCCGGCCGGCTCCAGACCGACTCGAACCGGCCATCGTGGAGAAAGAAATGGCAGATGCCCTTGCGATGGATGGTTCGGTAGCGATAGAGCGGCAGCTTCAGAACCGATCGCCCGAAGCCCTGCGCAAGCAGGTCCGGGATGCCCCATCGGTTCGAGGAATCAAATACCCGCCGCCCGGCGACGGCGCCGAGTTCGGGGACAAGCAAAGCGTCTTCCATGACAGCTCCCATCCTTGGGATTGGTGTTCATCCGTGAAGTCCCCCCCTTCCATGGCCCGGCTTCCGGTCCAGGCGGCGGGTCATCTCATGCGGTCCTTCTTCTCACGCCCCCTCACGCCGCCTTCCCCCTCTCGCGCTTGGCGCGCTCGGTTTCCTTGAGGTCGCGCTGGTAGGCGGTTTCGGCGAAGAAAAGGTCGTCCTGGGTGATGGCCATGCCGGCCTTGGCCAGGTCCTCGGCGGGGAGGTCGAGGTCCTTCAGGGCGTCCTTGTTGAGCGATTCCTTGACGCGGATAAGCTGCGCCTTGGCGTGGCGCTTCCAGGCCGGGTCGGTGCGGAGCAGCTCCTTGATCGCGGCCAGGCTCTTCGCCTGGGTCCAGTCGCGCGAGAGCGACTTCACCGCCGGCGGCGACAGGCGGAACCCGATCACCCCGCGCTTGAGCGCACGCTGCCGGAGCGACTCGCCCTCGCCGGTGAAGTCCAACCCCTTGCGCGTGACGGCGAA
>JAADGH010000027.1:0-572 GCA_013152475.1 Planctomycetota bacterium | reverse complement strand
TTCATCTTCGCCCCGTGACGCTCGGCCCGTTCGAGGATGACGTCCATGTCCGCCTGCTCCTTGCCGATGCGCCGGTCGATGGCGTCCATGCGGACCATCAGGTTCTCCACGTCGGCATAGCTCTGGCATTTGGGTTTGCTGTTTGACTTGCTCATCGCTTGCTCCTTTCTTTTCCTGATTGTGAGATTCTCATGGTAGGGGCAGGCCCATGCCTGCCCCTGATACCGAGCGCTTTCGGCCTCAGGGGCGCACACATGGGTGCGCCCCTACACTCCGCTCCCGCATCGCATGCATGGCCGGATAGGATTCGGGCCATCCAAAGACACGCTCAAACCAGTTGGGGCGTATCAAGAATACTCATGGAGCGAGGATTTGGAGTGCTGGAGCCCTGCTCCAGCTTTTTGTCGCCGAAGCCATGCTTCGGCCACGGGCGGCAGCATGGCTCCCGCCCAAGAAGGCGCAAGCACGGCTTGCGCACTCCAAAGATCGGCCTCGCCGATTAACACCCCCCTTCGACTCGCCGTGGCAACATGATTTCTCTTGATCCCCCCTAACAAGTTTGAGCGTGGCAC